>NZ_JBEXEX010000024.1:0-114833 GCF_040606445.1 Streptomyces sp. NPDC005408
GCCTCGGTCCCTCAAAAAGGGGCCGACCGGGGGACGAACCAGGTCGATCCGCTGCTTCGGAAACTGGCCGTCCGGCTGGAGGAGGTGGTCAGATCGGCGAGTGCCTGGGACGTTCCCGCGGCGGCTTCACCACCAAGATCCATCTCGCCGCCGAAGGGCGATGTCGGCCTCTCGCCTTCGTCCTGACACCCGGTCACTACGGCGACGGTCCTCAGCTCGAGCGGGTGCTCAAGCAGGTTTCCGTGCCTCGCACCGGAGTCGGACGACCTCGCACCCGGCCCGACCGTGTCCTGGCGGACAAGGCCTACACATCCCGGAGAAATCGCCGCTACCTGCGACGACGCGGAATCCCACACACCATCCCTGAACGCCTCGACCAGCAAAGACACCGGCAGAACCGAGGATCCCGCGGCGGCCGGCCCACCGGATTCGACAGCGAGCGCTACAAGAAACGCAACACAGTCGAACGAGCCATCAACCGGCTGAAGGGCTTCCGGTCCGTCGCCACCCGTTACGAGAAGCGCGCCTACATCTACGGTGGCACTGTCACCCTCGCAGCCCTCATGATCTGGCTCCGAACATGATCCGAGAAACAGCGCCTAGTACGTTCCAGTACGGCAGCCGCCGTTTGAGATCTTGGTTCAGGCCCGGGGGTAGCAGGGCGGCCACCGCGTGATGTTTGCCTGGCCCAGGAGCGCTGATTGGTCAGCAGGATGTGCCCATTGGTGAGCGGCAAGGGCGGCCGGCGCCGTTCGGGGGATGTTCGGGCAGGGCTGCCGCAGGCCGGGGGGCCTCAGCGCGCTCGAGGGAAAAGCCGCTCGACAGCGGTCACCACTGCGGCGCGGCGGGCGGCGGTGGTGGGGTCCACGGCGTGTGCGGCGGCGGCCTCGCTGAGTTCGGGCTGCGCCGCCCAGGTCATGGCGATCTGGTTCACCAGGGCGAGGACGTCGGCCGGGTCCCAGGCGGGGTCGAGTTGTCCAGCCTGTTGCACCTGGCGGAGCTGGTCGATTTTGCGGGCGATCACTGCCTGGGCGGGATCGTCGGCAACGGCTGTGGTGCCCGGCAGTTCGAGCCGGCCCCAGGTGATCAGGCGGTGGTGGTCTGGACGGGCGACGAAGTAGTCGAACAGACGGCCCGCGTAGCCAGGGAGGTCGGACGGGTCTATCTGGGTGGCCTCGGCGATGACGACGTACTCCCGTGCAGCGACGTCGGCATAGAGCGCGTCTTTGCCGCGGAAGTAGGCGTAGACGCGTTCTTTGCTGGTCTTGGCGAGTTTGGCGATGCGGTCCACACGGGCGCCGGCGATGCCGTGGCGGGCGAACTCCTCCATGGCAGCGGTAAGAATGCGCTCGCGCGTGGTGTCGCCGGCGGCGGCTGCGGGCGCTGCGGTCTGGCCGGAGTCGCGGGACTGGGGCATGGCCCCAGGATAGAGCACCGAACCGTTTGGTTTGGCAGCTGGGCGATCGTCGCATAGAGTCAAACGGAACAGTTCGGTTTGACCTCTGCGGGTGAAGCCGGCGAACCACTCAGGGAGTGAACTCATGCAGCACCGCAATCTGGGCTCTCAGGGTCTGCGCGTCTCGGCGCTCGGCCTGGGGACCATGGGCATGTCCATGGCTTACGGCGCCTCGAACGACGACGAGGGCATCGCGACCATCCGCCGCGCCCACGAACTCGGGATCGACTTCTTCGACACCGCCGAGCTGTACGGCGCCGGTACCGGCAGCAACGAGATCCTCCTGGGCAAGGCGGTCAAAGACTTCCGCGACGAGGTGGTCCTTGCCACCAAGTTCGGCTTCGACATGACCGCCCCGGCGATCAGCCCCGCCTTCGACAGCCGCCCGGAAAACATCCGCAAGGTCGCCGAGAACAGCCTGCGCTACCTGCAGAGCGACCACATCGACCTCTTCTACCAGCACATCTCCGACCCCGACATTCCGGTCGAGGAGGTCGCCGGCGTGGTCGGCGAACTGATCACCGAAGGCAAGGTGAAGTACTTCGGCCTGAGCAACGTCGGCCCCCAGTACATCCGCCGCGCCCACGCCGTCACCCCGGTCTCCGTGCTCCAGTACGAGTACTCGCTCTTCGAGCGGGAGGTCGAGGAGGAGATCCTTCCCGTTCTGCGGGAACTCGGCATCGGCCTGGTGCCCTACTCCCCGCTCGGCCGCGGCTTCCTCACCGGCCAGGTCAAGCCCGCCAGCGAGTACGCCGCGGACGACATGCGCAGCTGGGACGAACGTTGGCAGGGCGAGAACTACACCTACAACCTGCACGCCACCGAACAGCTCAAGAATCTGGCCGACACCAAAGGCATCACCACCGCCCAACTCGCGCTGGCCTGGCTGCTCGCCCAGGGCGAGGACGTCGCACCCATTCCCGGCACCCGCAGCACCAAGCGCATCGAGGAGAACGCCGGCGCCACCGACGTCCAGCTCTCCGCCGCCGATCTGGCCCGCATCACGGAGATCCTTCCCCACGGCTCGGCAGGCAGCCGCCTCCCGGCCGCGGTCCTGTCCAGCTTCACCACAGACTGACCGTGCCGGCACCCGCGCGTGCGAGGCTGGGCCCGTCGGCCAAAGGCGGCACGCGGGGGCTATGGCGATCATCGCCGTGTTCTGTGCGGCGAGAGTCGGTAGGCCGAGTTCAAGGAGCTGCGTTGTCAGCCGTTGCGGGCGTCGCGGCTGATGCCCCAAGGGTCCGGGGAAGAGGAACACGGGTCCGCTGCCGGGAGCTGGTTGCAGCATGGAGCGCGTCACGGGGCGGGCGATCTTCTCTTCGATGAGTCTGGCCAGTGTCGGAGGAAGGGGGACGGGGACCCTTTCGAACGTGATGTAAGGGCCGTCCTGATCGCGCTGAAAGCAGTCCGTCGGCACGTGAACGATTCGGGTGACCGACCCATATGAGAATCCGACTGACCGCCGGAGAAACCGTCCTCGACGCGGCCCTCGACGACAACGCGACGGCACGCGACTTCGCCTCGCTGCTTCCGCTGACGCTGCAGAAGAACGACCTGTTCAAGCGCGAGAAGTACGGTCCCCTTCCCCGGTCTCTCGCCGCAGGAGGCGAGCCGCGGTCCAGTTACAGGATCGGCCACATCGTCTACTGGTCACCCGGTCCCGACACCGCCGTCTTCTATGACCACGAAGGCCAGTTCATCCCCGACCCGGGCATCGTCGTCCTCGGCGAAATCGACTCGGGGGCCGATGCCTTCAAGAAGTACGACGGCACGGTCGACGTCACCATCGAGGCCATCGGCTGAGACCCGGCCGGAAACCACCGGGATCGTCAACCCGGGGGAGGAGGGGGGACGGTTGTGGCCTCGTCGGCGGCGAAGGCGGCCGGGGTAAGACCGGTGCGGTCGCGGAAGAAGCGGCCGAAGTTCGCGGGGTCGGTGAAGCCGAGGTGGACGGCCACGGTCCGGGCATCCCACCGGGCGGCTCCCAGTAGGCGCCGGGCTTCCAGGAGGCGCCGTTCGTCGATGAGTTCGCGTACTGGCTTGCCGGTGGCGTCCCGGGTGGCGCGGCTGAGGGTGCGGACCGAGCAGTCGAGCAACTCGGCGTAGTCGGCGGCTTGGTGCAGTTCGCGAAAGTGCAGCTCCAGGGCGTCCAGGAAGCGTCCGTATCTGTCGGCGCGGCCGGTGTCGGCCGTGGCCGTGCCGGTGGGGGCGATGCCGGGGGCGTTGGTGAGGCGCAGCAGCAGCGATTCGAGCAGGCTGCGCCGCAGGGCGTGGTGGATGTCGAGGGGGCGGCGCCCCAGTGCGCGGTGTTCGTCCAGGAGCTGGAACGCCGTCTGCTGGAGCCAGGCGGTGTCGTCGGGGTGCGGGCTGAGCACGGCGGGGGCCTCGTGTGCGGTGAGCGGGGCCAGGAGACGGGCGAGGTCGGGCCGCAGTACGTCCGGTTCGAACAGGATGAACGGGCCGCGGGCCGCGCCGGGCGGATGCCAGCACTGCGCGTGCCCGGGACGCACCCACAGCCACTGGCCGGGGGCGACGGTTCGCGTGACGTGGTCGACGTCGTGCCGCAGCTCACCCTCGGTGATCGCGATGAGGTAGTGGAAGGTGGCACGGCCCGGACGGGGCGGGTTCCACGGCCAGTCGTCGTGCTGGGCGAAGAAGTCCTCGACGGTACTCACCTCGAGGCCGTACGGAGTACCGACCGGGGGCTGGAAACCGTACAACGGGACCGCGGCCGGTCCGGCCTGTCCGCTCGGGCTGGGGTGTCGCTTGTCGACCATCACGTGTCCGCAGCCTACTGCCCTATTTGTCGGCTTCGAAGGGAGGATGGGGTGTGCCGCCGCGACCACTCCGTGAGGAAGGCAATGCCCCATGAACGGAACGACCCTGCACAAGACCGCCGCCGACTGCGCCGAGGAGCTTCCCGGAGCCCGGCTGGAGCATCCCTTCGGTGACGGCTGGGAGGTCTTCAAGGCGCGCGGCAAGGTGTTCATGCTGATGACAGAAGTCCCGGGGCGGCCCGTCGTGATCCTCAAGGCGGACCCCGGCGAGGCCCACGCCCTGCGGGAGCAGTACAGCCACATCACCCCCGGCTACCACATGAACAAGAAGCACTGGATCACGCTGGAGGGCGGGGACGGCGTCGACAAGGAGTTCGTCAGGGAGCTCGTCACCGACTCCTACCGGCTCGTCGTCGCTCGCCTGCCCAGGGCCGAGCGGCCCGTCGACCCGCACACCTACGGCACCGGCGCACGGGCGGCCCGGTGAGCGCGGCCGGTGACCGGCTCCAGGACACCGCCCGCCACGCGGCCCTCGCGCTGCCCGGGACGGACCACGGTTACCCGTTCACCAAGCACCTGGACGTGTACAAGGTCGCGGGCAAGGTGTTCCTGATCATCACCGACGACCCGGACGAGCAGATCATCACGGTCAAGTGCGAACCCGAACACGCCCAAGCGCACGTGCACGGCTATGCCTCGATCACACCGGGCCGCTACCTCGACAAACGGCACTGGATCTCGCTCGGACCGGGCCCCGGCATCACCAAGCGGCTGGTCACCAACGCAGTCGAGGATTCCTACGACCTGGCCGTCGAGCGGCTACCGCAACGCGACCGCCCCCGTACCCGATGAACACCGCAAGCGCGCCCACGAGCCGCTGAGCCCGCGCCTGTCAGTGCCCCGTGCAAGGCTCGCCACGCCCGCACACCTCCGCCCGCGATCCGAGAGACCGATGGAACCGACCGAAGCGACCCTGCCGCTCTTCGACGAGGAGCCCGCCCGGCCACTCGCCGACCGCCTGCGTCCCACCCGACTGGAAGACGTCGTAGGGCAGGACCACCTCCTGGCCCCGGACGCCCCGCTGGGTCGCATGGTCGCGTCGCAGCGCCTCGGCTCCGCCATCCTGTGGGGCCCGCCCGGCGTGGGGAAAACGACCATCGCCCGCCTCCTCGCGGACGGCAGCAACCTGGCCTTCGAACCGGTGTCGGCCACCTTCTCCGGCGTGGCCGACCTGCGCAAGGTCTTCGCGGCCGCCCGCAGCCGGCGCACCATCGGCCAGGGCACCCTGCTGTTCGTCGACGAGATTCACCGCTTCAACCGCGCCCAGCAGGACAGCTTCCTGCCCTACGTCGAGGACGGCACGGTCACCCTGGTCGGCGCCACTACGGAGAACCCGAGTTTCGAACTCAACGGCGCCCTCCTCTCCCGCACCCAGGTCCTCGTCCTCAAACGCCTCGACGAAGCCGCCTTGTCCACACTCCTCGACCGTGCCGAGGACCTCACCGGCCACCGGCTGCCCCTGGACGACGACGCCCGCCGCGCCCTGATCGCCATGGCCGACGGCGACGGCCGCTACCTCCTCAACACGGCCGAACAGTTCCAGGCACTCCCGGACCCCGGCACCCCCCTGGACACCGCCGCGCTCGCCCACCACATCCAGCAGCGCGCCCCGCTGTACGACAAGGCGCAGGAGGGCCACTTCAACCTGATCTCCGCGCTCCACAAGTCGATGCGTGGCTCCGACCCGGACGCGGCCCTGTACTGGCTCGCCCGCATGCTCGACGGCGGCGAGGACCCCCTGTTCGTGGCCCGCCGGCTGGTCCGCTTCGCGAACGAAGACATCGGCATCGCCGACCCGCACGCCATCCAGCAGGCCCTCGCCGCTTGGGATGTGTACGAGCGACTCGGCTCCCCCGAGGGCGAGTTGGCGATCGCCCAGGCCGTTGTGTACCTCGCCACGGCCCCCAAGTCCATCGCCGTCTACCGCGGCTTCAACGCGGCCCACCGATCCGCCCGCCGCACCGGCTCACTCATGCCGCCCGCCCACATCCTCAACGCCCCGACCCGGCTGATGAAGGACCTCGGCTACGGCAAGGACTACCAGTACGACCCCGACACCACCGACGGCTTTTCCGGCGCCGACTACTTCCCCGACGGCATGGACCACGAGACGTACTACCAGCCCACCCGCAACGGCTATGAGTCCCAGATATCCGAGCGCCTGCGCCACTGGGCCGGCTTGCGCGCTCGTAGGCGCAGCGGCTGACGTTGGAAGCACCCGAACTGACTCACGGAACCCACGCCGCTGGGCCAAGGTGGCGCACACGTCGTCGAACCGGGCCGACCCCCGCAGGCCGCCGCACCGCCACCGCCGAAGGCAAGGTGATGGACGAACAGGGCAGACTGATCGCCCACGCCACCACTACCTGCATGATTCCTTTAGGCTGCCCGGCCGGAGTACGCCAAGGTCAGACGTCCTTGATCTGTACACGGTCGCCGCACAGTTTTGACCAGTCGTCGCGGTCCGAGGTCAGCACAAGGACGGGCGCTGGGGAGCGGAGCGCCATCGCGGCGACGAGGGCGTCGATGGCGCATTTGTGGCCGTGCAGGCCACCGGCGTCGCTCAGCAGCTGCACTGCGGTGAGGCTGTCCGCCTGGGTGACGTCCTGGACCTGGAGGCGGGAGAGCATCCAGTGCAGCCGGGCGGTGTCCGTCTTCCCGTAGACAGCCTCCACCACCGTCAGGGCCGACACGAGGACGGGCACGCCTATGCGCCGAGCGGCCTCGATCCGGGTGACCATCTGGCGGTCGTTGCGTAGAAGGAGCGACAGCGCCTGGGAGTCCAGAACCATGGACCTGGCCGCGGGCTCCTTCATGCGGCGTTGTCGTTCGACGCATACGGCGCCGGTGCGTCACCGAACAACTCGTGCTGCGCGGCCTGGATCTCGGCCTCGCTCAGCGGTTCGTGCTCGGCTTCGTAGGCGGTCACGATCTCGGCGAGGCCGTCCATCGCGAGCTGGTGCCGGACCGCCGCGGCGACGTACGCGGACACGCCGCGCTTGCCGGTGCGCGTACGCAGGGCACCGAGGAGTTCCGAGGGTATCGAGACGGAGATGTTCTCCGTGCCTCCGGGGCGGGGTGACTTCATGACGCCAGTCTAGTACATGAACTATTACAGCGCTGGGGTGCTGTGCAGCCTGCATCGGTGGCGCATAGTCTTGGCGCCCCGGATCTTCTTGTGCCTTGTCGCGGCGCCCGTGCTGGATATGTGCTGGGGTGTGCCAGCATTTCCGCAGGTCAGAGTCTTGTGGGGTAGTTCCGCTTCAACGTGTAGCGGCCGGCGGATCGCCGGGTCGGTCGATCCGGTGGGCACGCAGGTCGTGGAGGGCCCGGCTCGGGGAGTCGGGCCCTCTGCCGTGCCCGCGCAGGGCCGGGAAGATCGCCGAAGGTACGATCATCGTATGACACGGAACGTGGTGATCAGCGGTGGCGGAACGGGGCTCGGACTCGCGGCTGCGCGGACCTTCGCGGCGGGCGGGGACCGGGTGTTGCTGCTCGGGCGGCGGCGCGAGGTGCTGGAGGAGGCCGGCGTGCCGGGCGCGAGCGTGTACGCGGCCGATCTGACCGAGCCCGAAGCGGTGCGGGGCGTAAGGAAGTTCGTGGACGCGGAGCTCGGCGGCCGGGTCGACGTGCTGATCCACAGCGCGGGCGGCAACGGCGGACTCGAGCCCCCGGTCGCCTCGGACGATCCGCTGGACGCCGTCGCCCACGACTGGACCGTCAACTTCCGGATCAACACGCTTACGGCCGCCCTGCTGACGGAGGCGCTGCGCGAGCAACTCGCCTCGCCCGGCGGCCGGGTGCTCTTCCTCAGCTCCATCGCCGCCTACCGCGGGTCGAACGCGAGCCCGTATGCCGCCTCCAAGGCCGCGCTCCACCCGTACGCCCATGAGCTGGCCCGCGTACTGGGCCCGCGGGGGATCACGGTGAATCTGGTGGCGCCCGGGTACATCGAGGACACCGGGTTCTTCGGCGGGCCCCCGCCCGAGGAGCGGCGGGCGATGTGGATCGCCGAGACCTCCACCGGACGCGCGGGCACGCTCGGGGACATCGCCGAAACCCTGCACTGGCTGGCCTCTCCCGCCGCCGGGCACATCACCTCGCAGGTGATCCAGGTCAACGGCGGGGCCGAGCACGGGCATTGAGACCCGGAAGCGGGTCCGCCCCACGGAAACGACAGGGCTCCCGCGTCGCCGGGCCGGCGATCTCGATCGCCGGCCGCGTCGACGCGGGAGCCCTGTCTCACGTCACGGGCCCCGCCGCGGGGCCGTCGGCGTATCTCAGACGCCGGAGGGCACCCTCTCCTTCGTCGCCGGAACGGCGTCCTCCGTGGAATTCACGGGGTCGGCCCCCAACCGCCGACGCAGATATCCGGCCATCAGCGCCAGAGCGTCCCTGGACGTCTGGAGTTTCGCCGCAACGGCCAGAAAACCGTGCGGCAGACCCGGGTAGTCGTGGTGTTCCACCGGTACGCCCGCCGCCGAGAGCGCGTTCGCGTACGCTTCGCCCTCGTCCCGTACGGGGCACAGCTCGGCCGTCAGGATCAATGCCGCGGGAAGTCCGCCGTGCTCGGCCGCCTTGAGCGGTGAGGCATACGGGGAGTCGCCGTCGGCGGGATTCGCGAGATAGTGATTCCAGAACCACGCGCTCGAATGCACGTTGAAGAACATCGGGTCCTTGTTCTCGCGCATGGACTTCGAATCCATGTCGTTGTGCAGCGGCGGGTAGACAAGCACCTGGGCGGAAATCTCAGGACCCTTCTCGTCCCGCGCCATCAGGGCCATGGTCGCGGCCAGATTGCCACCCGCGCTGTCTCCCGCGACGGCGATGCGCCGGCTGTCCGCGCCGAATTCGGCAGCGTGGTCCGCCGCCCATTTCACGGCGGTGAAGCAGTCGTCGACGGCTGCCGGGAACGGGTTCTCGGGGGCCAGCCGGTAGCCCACGGACACCACGACGCAGCGCGCCATGGTGGACAGCGCCCGGCAGATCGAGTCCGAGGTGCTCAGGGACCCGACGACGAAACCGCCGCCGTTGAAGTACAGCACCATCGGCAGCGGTTCGTCGCTCCGCGGGCGGTACACCCTGACCGTCTGCCGGCCGGCCGGCCCGGTGAAGTCCACGTCGAAGACTTCTTCCGGATGCTCGTGCCAGTCCCAGGCCGCGGCTTCGGTCTCCGCATCCGCGTGGCGGGCCTCTGCCACCGACATCTTGTAGAGCGGGGTGAATCCGGTCACCTCGCGATAACGCCTGATCATCGCATAGGTTGGATCAAGCGGCATGGAAACTCCTCAAACTATCCGCCATCGTTTCCGTACTGAGGACGCGGTGAGTGGTGACCGGACGACATGCGCCCGATACGCCGCGCCAGAACGGACGGTAGGAGCACCCTCCGATTAGGCGCGTCCGCACCGCGCTGGTCCGAGCGGAAGCATTTCGCTGATCATTCTTCTGTGCGGGTAAGTCTCGTGATTACTGCGGGCCAACCTCCCCCCTGCCAGACTCGATTCACGTTCGAAGCGTGTTCGGCAATCGCTAGGAGGGGAAATGTCTGACATTCTCGATGAGCAGCTCGTGAAAGCGCTCAAGGGAGTCGCTGAACTGCCGGAGGATTTCGAGGTCACCGGCGAGCAGAACCTCAGGTCGGAGCTGGGAATCGACTCCCTGGGGATGATCGACCTGGTGATGCACGTGGAGGAGTCGCTCGGCATCAAGATCGGCGAGGACTCCATCGGCAATTTCGCCACCGTCGCCGACCTCCAGAACCACGTCCGCGAGCTGTCCGCGACGGCGGCCGCGTAAGTCCCCCTGCCCCTGTTCCTGATGCAACGGAGTGCCGTGTGTTCGAGTTCAGTCTCCGTCAGGTCGCGCTCTGCGGACAGCAACCCGGGGAAGAGCCAGGAGAACTGGCCGAACCCCCGTCGGGTCTGACCGCGGTCATCGGAACCGTCGGTGACCAGTTCCGCGACTCCTTCACCCGTCTGTGCCTGTACCTGGCCCGTACCCACGACGAGGCGCCGCAGACGCGCACCGACGACACCGTGGTGATCGGTACCGAGTACGGCAACACCGCGGCGCTGGCCAGGCTGCAGCGTCGCGCGGAAACCGACGGCAGGATGCTGTCCGCCAAGCACTTCCCGAACGCCACGTCGAGCTCCGCCTCGGCGTTCGTGAACATCGGGATCGGCGCCACCGGCAGGAATCTGACGCTCAACGCGGGTCTGCTCACGCCCGTGTTGGCGATCTGGCAGGCCCTGCTCGCGCTCGCCGTCGACAGGTCGTCGATCAGCAAGGTGCTGATCGGCGACGTCTACTCGCCGGAGGCGCTCCTGGACGCCGGCCGCGAATCCCGCGGCCTGCGGTGCCGGTCGGGGCTGACCCACGCCACGTTCGTCAAGGGCAGCGAGTTCCGCGCGGAGTTCGACTTCACGTCCGACGACGACGAGACCGCGGCGCTCGGCGGACAGATCGGGTTGAGCCGGTCGGACGACCGCAACGGCGCTTTCGTCACCGCCGAGTTCCTCGCATTGATCCAGACGCTGGAGGTGGGCGAGCGGGCCGTGCTCACCTGCCGGGGTCCGCTCGCACGCCGCGGCGCGCTGACCGTCACCAGGCAGAGCGTCGACACGGCACGTAACGGAGGTCGCGGTGAATAGGTCAGCACGAATCTTCGTCACCGGCCTGGGGGTCATCTCCCCGGCCGGCGCCGGCACCGCCCCGTTCTGGGACGACCTGTGTGCGGCACGCAACCGGTTCACCGACCTCATCCCGCTGTACCCGGGGATGAAGGAGGGCATGCTCGGCGGCCGGGTGCCCAAGGACGCCTGGGACATCGCGCTCGAACAGGTCAGTGAGCAGACGCGCGCGCGGCCGCGGGCGGCGTCGGTGTTCGCCGAGTACGCGGCGCTCGAAGCGCTCCGCGACGCGGGCCTGGAACGCGGCGACGACCTGGTGCGCGACGCCGTGGTGTGCATCGGCACCAGCGACGGTCAGGCCGACGCGCTGGAGGACCTCGTCGCCGGACGCAGGGACATCGTCGAGACGGGCGGCTTCTCCAGCTACTCGATCACGGCGGACGTCGCGGCGGCCGTCGGCGCCCGGGGGCCGGCGTTCACCACGCAGAGTACCTGCGCCTCGGCGAACGTGGCGGTGTCCAGCGCGATGGAGATGCTGCGCAGCGGGGTCGCCGACACCGCGGTCGTCGGCGGCTGTGATCCGTACTCCGAGAAGAACATCATCGGCTTCAGCTCGCTGCAGACCATCGGCGCCCAGCGGTGCAGGCCGTTCTCCGCCGACCGGCGCTACGTGACCCCGTCCGAGGGCGCCGGCATCCTGGTGCTGCAGACGGAGGACGCGCTGCGCCCCGGGCAGCGCCCGTACGCCGAACTCCTCGCGACGGCGATCACCAACGACGCGAGCCACCCGACGGCGCCCGACCGCAGCGGCGTCGAGGCGTGCCATCGCCGGGCGCTCGACGAGGCCGGGATCACCGCCGCCGACGTCGACGTGATCTTCGCCCACGGCACCGGCAGCCGGGCCAACGACACGGTCGAGGGCGGCATCTTCACCGAGATCTACCCGCGAGCGGCGGTGACCGCGATCAAGGGAACGGTCGGGCACCTGATGGGCGCGGCCGGCGCGGCGGGCGCGGTGGCGTCCTGTCTGACCATGCGGCACCGGCTGGTGCCACCGACGGCCGTGGACCACACGGAGGTCGAGGGCGGTCTGAACCTGGTCACCGGTGCACCGCTGGCGCTGCCGCAGCTGCGGTACGTGCAGAGCAACGCGTTCGGCTTCGGGGGCAACAACGCGATCAGCATCTTCCGGAACGTCGCGTGAACGCGCCGCTCCGGCTGACCCACGACGGGCCGCTCGCGATCCTCACCATGGACAGCCCCCCGCTGAACCTGTTCGACCTCGCGATGTGGGACGCGTGGGAGGCGGCGGTCGCGCGGCTCACGGACGCTCCGCCCCGGGCGCTGCTGATCAGGGCGGAAGGACGTGTGGTCAGCGCGGGCGTCGACGTCCAGGTGTTCGCCGACACCGATCCGGCCGAAGCGGAGTCGTTCTGGGCGAGGCAGCTGCGGATCACCCAGGCGGTGGAGGCGCTGCCGTGCCCGACGGTGTTCGCCGCGCACTCGCTGACGCTGACCGCCGCGTTCGAGCTCGCGCTCGCCTGCGACCTGATCGTCTCGACGGGGTCCGCGAGGTTCGGGCTCGTCGAGCGCAAGGTCGCCTTCACCCCGTCGATGGGCGGTACCCAGCGACTGGCCGAGCGCGCCGGCCCGGCGCGCGCACGCGAGCTCGTGATGACCGGCGACCTGTACCGCGCGTCGGAGCTCGCCGAATGGGGCGTCGTCAACGCGCTGTTCGAGCCGGCCGGTTTCCACGAGGCCGCGCACGCCTACGCGATGCGGCTGGCCACCGGGCCGACCGTGGCGCACGCGGCGACCAAGCGGATCGTACGCGCGTGCCTCGACGGCGGGGTCCCGGCCGCCGACGCGGTGCTCGCCCCGACCGCGGCCGGCGTCGTGCGCACCGAGGATCACCGCGCCGCCGTCGCGGCCTTCCTGGCGGAGGGGCCGGAGCACCGCACGACCTACGTCGGCCGGTAGGCCGTCTCTTTCGGAACGGACCGGATCACGAGCGGAGGGAGAACCGTGGAGGAGCGGAGCGACCGGGCCGACGCCTGGTACGTCGGTGTCGATCAGGTGCCCGAGTCGCTCGCCGTCCTCCTGGACGAGCGCGACCGGGCCCGCCGGCGACGGATCGCGCGCCCGGCGGACCGGAGCCGCTTCCTCGCCGCCTGGGTGCTGGCGCGTCTCGTCCTCGGCCAGAGACTGGGCCGGGATCCGGCGGCCCTGAGCTTCGACCGGACCTGCGCCCACTGCGACGACCCGGCGCACGGGAAGCCGGTCGTGGCGACGGCCGGACCGCGGCCGGACTTCTCGCTCGCGCACAGCGGCGGACTCGCCGTGGTCGTCGTCTCGGACCGGGCCGTCGGCGTCGACGTCGAGGACGCCACGGCCAGGGAGCAGCCGCTGGCCCCGGCGCTGACGGCGCGGGAACGCGCGGACTGCCGGGGCTACCCGGACTTCGCACGCCTGTGGACCCGCAAGGAGGCCCTGCTCAAAGCCGTGGGGAAGGGGCTGGCGGTGCATCCGAGGCACATCGAGGTGCACGGCACGACGCTGCTCGCGCTCCCTGCGGCACTCGGCCGCCCGGAGGACTACAGCCTTCGGGACCTTCCACTGCCCGCCCCGTACGTGGGGTCCGTCGCCGCGCTCGGATCCCGGTTGTCCTTGTCCGTCCGCAGCGGCGAGGACCTGGTCGGCCGTACCGCGCGGGGACGCGCGGAGCGTGCGGACCCGGCGCGGACCGCCGGTCCGGAGCAATCAACCGTCACCTGACCGCGAGCGGCCTCAGCACAGGGGACGCCCGCGAGAATTGTGAGCCATCATGTCGCCCACCCCGTCCGTAGACTCCCCGAGCACCAGCGACAGCGCGGAACCGCCGGAGACCTGGGAGGACCGTGCCCCGGAGCCCCGGACCGCGAAGAACCCCTTCCTGGCGATCGTGCACGACAAGGTCATGCGCGCCCCGCTGTTCTGGAGCGCCGTCGGCCGGCTCCCGCTCTACCTGATCTCCGTCTCCATGGTGGTCTTCACCGCGTCACGGGGGCTCAGCTACTTCTCGGCCGGTCTGCTCCTGTCCGGGTACAGCCTGGGCGGGGCGGCCCTCGCGCCGTTCGTCGCCCGGGTCGTCGACAGGTACGGGCAGCCGCCCGTGCTGCTGATCACCGGCGCGGTCTATCCGGTCGCCCTGATCGGCTTCGTGCTCGCCGACCCGAAGGCGGTGGCCCTGCAGCTGGTGTGCGTGGTCGTCGCCGGTGCCGCGATGCCGCCGATCAGCGGCTGCATCCGCTCCCTGTGGAGCGCGCCGGGCAACACCGAGCGGGTGGGCCTCTCGCTGGAGGCGGTGCTGGGCGAGGTCTTCGTGATCGGCGGGCCGCTGCTGTTCAGCCTGGCGCTGATCTGGGGCGGCGCGGGGTCGGCCCTCGTCGTCGGCGCCGTGCTCACCAGCGTGGGCGCCATCGGGTTCGCGATGACCCGGACCTCGCGGGACCGGAAGGTCGCACCCGTCACCGGCAAGCGCGATCCGCTGGGCGCGCTCCGTTCCCCGGCCCTGGTCCGGCTGCTGGTCCTGCTGCTCGTCGCCGGGTGCGCCACCGGCGCGTACAACGTGGCGGTGCCGGCCTTCGTCGAGAACCACGGCTCCGCCGGTGACATCGGTCTGGTCTTCGGAGTGTGGGGCGTCGGCGGCATCCTCGGCGGGCTCTGGTACGGCAGCCGCACCTTCCGCCAGCCGTCCGAGACCGTCTTCGCCTGGGGCCTGCTCGCCCTCGGCGGGGCCTCCGCGCTGGTGCTGGCCGCCTGGGACAACTGGTCGATGGGCGTTGCCCTCGTCGTCCTCGGCCTGCTCCAGGCGCCGGTGACCGCGCTCTCGTACGAGCTCATCTCCCGCACCGCGCGGGCGGGTTACGTCACCGAGGCGTACACCTGGGCCATCACGGTCAGCGTGGGCGGCTCGGCGGTCGGCTCTCAGCTGGGCGGCCTCGGGCTCGGCGCGTACGGCACCTCGGCGCCCTTCCTCGGAGCGGTCGTCGGCATGCTCGTGGTCGCCGCGCTGGCCTTCGGCGCCCGTCGGCTGTTCGCGGCACCGGCCGAACCGGACGGGTCCGCCGAGCCGACCGGAGCCGCCGAGCCGGCCGAAGCCGTGACGTCACCCGCCTAGCCCCCGTTGCCCTGGACGGTGAACGCCTTTCGGTCAAAGGGACGTTCGCCGTGACGCAAGGGCAATCGGGGGGAACTGAAAGGGAATTGCGGGGGAAGTAGTCCCTGCATACTAGGAATTATGCGTGCACACTCCGAGAGAAGCTCGCAATTCAGGCTGCTGCTGGTGATGCCGAGTCATCAACTGGTACGCAAGGGAACGGAGTTGGGGTTCCGCATCTGGTCGCTATGGGATCCTGCACAGCTCGACGTGGATCTGCGGCCGCGCCTTGAAGAAGTATCCGAAGAACTGCTGCTCACCGACTTCACCGACGAGAGCGGTCTGCGCGAGCTCATCGCGCGGACCGCGCGGACCCACGACCTCGACGTCGTGCTCCACTGCGGGCACGACGGCTCGGTCCTGCCGGTGGCCCGGGAGGCGTGGCGGCTCGGCCTGACCCCGAACGCGCCGGAGGTCCACGAACGGCTCCGGGAGGGCGAGGCGGACGACTGGATCCCCGCCGAGGCGCCCCGGGTGAGCGTCGAGACGCTGACCGTGGACGGCATCCACCACGTCATCGGCATGACGTCCCAACGCACCACGGGGACACCGGACTTCCACGTGACCGGCCACCTCCACCCGGCGCCCCTGGACGAAGCGGTGCAGAAGGTCATCGCGGGGAAGGTCACGGACCTGCTGTCGGCGAGCGGATACCGCTCCGGGCCCGCCCACACCCAGGTGGCGCTGCTGCCGCTCGGGCCGCGGATCGTGTCCTGCCGGGCGCACCTCGGCGACGACCGCATCCCGCTGCTGATCGACATCGCGCGGGGCTTCGACCCGGAGGCGGCGGTCTTCGCCGGCCTGCTCGGCACCCGGCCGGTGGTGGGGCCCGCCTCGCGGTACGCGGAGATCGGCTTCTTCCTGCTGCCCGAAGGGCGCCTGGAGACGTACACCGGCACGGAGGAGATCGCGGTCACGCCCTGGGTCCGCGGCGCGCGCTTCCCCTACCGGCCCGGTGACCGGGTCGCCCCGATCGGCGATCGGGGCAGCCGCCGCGCCTACGTGGTGGTCGAGGGGGACACGCCGGAGCTCACCCGTACGCGGGTGGCCGGCGCGCGCCGGGATCTGGTCACGGACATCCGGCAGTCCGAGAGCTGACCGGCACGGGGCCGCCCGCCGACGGTTGCGGCGGCGGCCCCGGTAAGCGAGATGTGCAGGCGGGCCGGCCGGACGTCATCGCCGCGTGTCGTACCGGTTGCACCGCTCGCGGACGCGCCGGGCCCCACAACGTCCGTAACGTCCCAGGTACTTGCCGGCGCACGGTCGCCGACACGAATCGTCCCGAGTCCCCGGTTGACGAAGTGCCGATCGCTCACCAGTACCTGGCGGTGAAATGTCCGAGAACCAGTCGAGCAGTACTGCTGTCCTCGAGAACTGGGTAGTCAAACCTGTCCGTCTCCCGCTGATTCGCCGCCGTTGCCACGGGTGTGCGTCCGACACGTTCCGGACGACCGGCAAATTCCGCGCCAACGCGAACCACAAACTCATCGACATCTGGCTCCTCGCCCTCTGCACGGGGTGCGGGGACACCACGAAGATCGTGGTCATGGAACGCGTCCACGTGAGATCCGTGCGTCCCGAGCTGCTGGACCGGGTGCACGACAACGACCCCAGCCTCGCGGCCGAACTGCTCCACGACGCGGCCCTGCTGCGGCGCAACCACATCGACCTCGACTGGTCGGACGCCTGGCGCCTCGACACCGGCGGATCGGACCACCTGGATTACCTGGACCGCGAGGTCGTCGACGTCTCGGTCCGCTTCGCGGCGCGCATACCCGTCCGGCCGGCGCGGCTGATCGCCGAGGGCTGCGGCCTCCCGCGGGCCGGGGTCGAGAAACTGATCAACGACGGCAAGCTCGTCTCGTCCGTCCGGCTGAGCGGCAAGCTCTCCGGCGACTTCACCTTCACCCTCAAGCGCTGAGCCCCCTGCACCGGCCGCGCGCCGATCCCCCCTCCGTACGCCCGTGACCTCGCTCCCCGCGAGGTCACGGGCGTCTTTCGTGCGGGTGCAGGCGCCCCGGTGAACCGCGGGGATCGGGTGGGTGCTCAGAAGGGAACGGACGGGGAAGAGAGATCGGGACCATCGGCGGTGTCGAAACAACCGGCTTCCACGAAGGAGTCACCTCTCATGCGCCGTATCGCCCTGTCCGCCGCCTCGGTCCTCATCGGTGCGCTGGCGGTCTGCTTCACCGCCTCCTACGCCACCCAGGCGCCGGCGGCACAGCAGCACGTCCTGGCCTCCGAGCCGCCGGCCGTGGTCGTCGCCTCGCCGCTCGACAACCACGGCAACGACTGAGCCTCGCACGTTCCCAGGCCTCGGAGGGCAACGCAATGACCATCAGGGTGCTCATCTGTGACCAACTGCCCGTCATCGCGGATGGTCTCAAGACCCTTCTCGACGCGATGCCGGAGATCGAAGTGATCGGCACCACCCACAACGGCATGGAAGCCATGGTGCTGGTGCGCACCAATCGTCCCGATGTCGTCGTCACGGATCTGGAACTCCAGACCATCTCCGGCCTCGAGCTGATCCGCCGACTCGGCAAGGAGGAGGACTCGCCCAACGTCGTCGTCTTCACCGCGACCCCGTCCGACAGGACGGTGAGCGACGTGCTGCACGCCGGGGCGAGCTGTCTGCTCGGCAAGGCCGCCAGCCCCCAGGAGCTGATCGCCGCGATCCACGCGGCGGCCGCGGGGCAGACCCTGCTCGCCCCCAGCATCGCGGAGCGGCTCGTCAGCTGGTTCCGCGCCCAGCCGGAGCCGCAGGAGCCGGTGGCCAGCCCGGAGGTGACCGAACTGACCCCGCGGGAGCGGGAGGTGACCCGGATGGTCGCGCTCGGCATGTCCACCGAGGAAGTGGCCAGCGAGCTGATCATCGGCGAGGCCACCGTCCGTACGCACCTCTACCGGGTGCGGACCAAGCTCGGCGTCCGCGACCGCGCCGAGCTCGTGTCCCTGGCGTACCGGACCGGACTGATCCGCTCGGGGGAGCGGTCGTTCGGCGGCGAGCCGGCGCTGTCGCCCGGCGGCCTCAGAGCCAGCTGATCCGCCGGGGCGCGCGGCGGCTGCGGCCCGCCCGCCGCCCGGCTCACCCGGGGAACACCGCCGCGGCCCGGCTCCGGCGCGCCGCGCGGACGCGGTCCGCGCCGACCGCCCGCCACTGGGCGGCGGGATCGCCGTACCGGGCGAACTCGGCCGCGGCCAGCCGGTAGTACCGGTGCAGGCCCAGTTCCGACGTCATCGCGCGTACGCCGCAGGTCTGCATGCTCAGCCGCACCACGTCGCGCGCGGTCTCGGCGGCCATCGCCAGCGCCACGGCCGGCGCGGTGCCGACCGCGTCGGGCTCGGAGTCGACCAGCCAGGCGCCCTGGTACACCGCCGCCCGGCTGGCGCGCACCGCCACCAGGGCCCGCGCCAGCGGGAAGGAGACGGCCGGCAGGTCGCGCAGCCGGGTGCCGAACTGGCGCCGGAATCCGGCGTACTCGACGGCGGTCCGGTGCGCGCCGGCGGCGATGCCCAGCAGGTAGCCGGCCTGCCGCAGCCGTGCCCGGGAGAGCGGGCCTGCCGGCGCGTCGTCCAGCGGCCCGGCCACCTCCCCGACGGACACCGGCGTGCGGTCGAAGCGGACGGCCGGCGGCCAGCAGGCGTCCTCGACGGAGAGACCGGGCGCCCCGCGCCCCACCGCGAGGAGCACCGACCCGTCGCCGGTCCGGGTGGCCACCAGGATGTGGCCGGCCGTGACGTCGTCGACCGTGGCCGTGCCGGTGAGTTCCCAGCCGCCCGCCACCGGGACCGCGGTGACCCGGCCGCCGGCCGGCAGGGTCTCGAACCCGGCCAGGGCCGCGCCCGCCGGGTGACCCAGGTCGGCCGCCAGCGCGTCGGCGCGGTAGGAGTTGCCGCGGGCCGCGCGGCCGAGTTCCTCGCTGACCAGCACTCCGGCGGTGAGGCCGAGACCGAGGCCGCCGGCGGAGACCGGACGCTCGAAGGCGGCCGCGTCCAGCGCGTCGAGGACCGGCCGGGTCGGGCCGGAGGATCCGTCGGTGACCGGCGTACCGTGCAGGTCCTTCCGGGCCTCGACGCCGGCCAGGCCCTTGCGCAGTGCCTTGCGCAGTTCGGTGAGGAGCGGATCGGGGTTCAGGTTCATGTCAGTGCTCTTCCTGTCCGAGGGAGTCGAACGCGGCGGTCACGATCTGGAGCATCACCTCGGAGGTCCCCGCCGACAGCGTGAGCCCCGGGGCCTCCCGGTAGGCGGAGTCCAGGACCAGCGCCTCCCCGGTGCGGTCGGCCCGCTGCCGGGGGGCCGGGATGCCGACGGCCCAGGCCGCCACGGACTGCGCGAGTTCGCTGCTGTGGTACTTGGCGACGGCCGCCGCGAGCTGGTCGACCCGGCCGGCGGCGAGGCCGGTGAGAACCTCCCAGGAGAGCACGTGGTCGGCCGTCAGCGCCCCGTGCCACCGGCCGATCTGCTCCAGACGGTCCTCGTGCCCCGTGTCGGGGTCGTCGTCGAGCAGCGCGTCGAGCGCCGCGCCGAACCAGCGCTCGGCCTTGAGGTAGTAGTCGAGGCCGGTGCGCTCGACGGCCAGGGCCTCGTTGAGCAGCGGCCAGCCGCCGTCGCGCGGCCCGATCAGGTCGCCGCCCGGTACCGGCACCGCGTCGAGGTCCACCCGGTGGAAGTGCTCGTCGCCGATGCCGGGTATCACCGACACCGTGACGCCGGGGTCCGTCATGTCGACCAGGAACAGACTGATCCCCTGGTACTTCCCGGCGCCCGGCGTGGTCCGGGCCGCGCACAGCCCGAGGTCGACGAAGCGGGTCTTGAGGCTGAACACCTTCGTTCCGGTGATCCGGTAGTCGTCGCCCTCGGGCCGGGCCACGGCGCGCAGTGCCCCGAGATCCGACGCCGCGTCCGGCTCGGTGTAGAGCACCGAGGCGAAGCTCTCACCGCGGGCCATCGCCGGCAGGTACCGCTGCTTCTGCTCCTCGCTGCCCGCCATCAGCAGGAACTGGCCCACGATCTGGATGGTGTTGACGTGGAAGGTGTCCGGCACACCGGCCCGCACCAGTTCCTCGGCCACGATCGCCGCGTCCGTCGGCGGGCGGCCCGATCCGCCGTACTCGGCCGGCCAGTGCACGGCGAGCAGGCCCAGCCGCCCGAGCAGCCGGTACAGCGGGCGCGCGTCCGGCTCGACGCCGTCCGCGCCGGTGGCCTCCGCCGCGGCGGCGCGCACCTCGGGTGAGCGCAGCGCCTCGCGCACGTGCGCCCGGAACTGTTGCTGGTCCTCGGTGAATCCGAACCGCATGGTGGTCTCCTCAACTGGGGAGCGTCGCTTCGAGCGCCGCGACGACCCGGCTCAACGCCGGCTCCGTGAACAGGGTGTAGTGGTCGCCGGGCACGTTCTCGGCCCGGAACGGGCCGCTGCACACCGCCCGCCACTGCTCTTCCATGGCGATCCGCGGCGAGGCGGTGAGCAGGGTCACCGGTCCGCCGTACGGGCTCGGCGGGCGGTACTCATGCATCGCCAGGGCGCAGAACCGGAAGGTCCGGTAGCTGTCGGCCACCTCCCCGTCGTCGAGCTCCGGCTCGATGTCCTTCGGGTCGCGTCCGGTCAGCCTGGCGAGGTCGTGCACGAAGCGTTCCCGCACCGTCGCCTCGTCGAGCGGGACGGGATCCTCGTCGTAGGCGGAGTCCAGCAGGACGACCGGAGCCCGCTGCCCGGTCTTCTCCTCGATCTGCCGGGCGACCTCGAAGGCGAGCACCCCGCCGTACGACCAGCCGGCCAGGCAGTACGCGTCCGGCAGCCCGGTCTCCAGCAGCCGGTGCGCGATCCTGGCGGCGGACGCCGTCAGGCCCTCCTGCGGAGGCAGTGCGCAGTCCTGCGGATCGGCGGCGAACCCGGTCACCGAGACGGACTCCGGCAGCGCCCTGAGCAGCGGTACGTAGCAGAACAGCGCACCTCCCGAGGGGTGCATGAGGATCACCTGCGCCGGGCCCGACGCGCGCATCGCCACCGGTGCCCGGCCGGCGTCCGGCCGGACGGCGCGGCGGGAGTCGACGGTGGCGGCCAGGTGGGCGACGGTGGGCGAGGCGAAGAAGTCGCCGAGCGCGATCTCCACCCCGAACCGGCGCTTGATCGCCGACATCAGCTGGACCGCCTGGAGGCTGTTGCCGCCGGCCAGGAAGAAGTCGTCGTGCACGCCGACCCGGTCCTCGCCCAGCAGCGGGGCGAGCACCTCGCGCAACAGCCGGCGTTCGGTCGCGGTCAGCGCACGGCGCTCGCCCCGCTCCTCGCCCGCGCGGCTCGGGTCCGGCGCGGGCAGCCTGCGCCGGTCGACCTTGCCGCTGGAGGTGACCGGCAGCTCGTCGAGGACCACGAAGTAGGACGGGATCATGTACGCGGGCAGGATCGCGCCCAGGTGCTCGCGCACCGCCGGCACCTGCTGCTCGGTCACTCCGGTCAGGTAGCCCACCAGGTGCCTCGCCCCGTGGTCGTCGGTCCAGGCCACCACGCAGACCGGACCGATGCCGTCGAAGCCGGTCAGCGCCGACTCCACCTCGCCCAGTTCGATCCGCAGGCCGCGGATCTTGACCTGCTGGTCGATCCGGCCGAGGAAGACGAGGCGGCCGTCCGGCAGCCGCTTCACCAGGTCGCCGGTCCGGTACAGCCGGCCGCCGGGCGCGGTGCCGAACGGGTCGGCGATGAACTTCTGCGCGGTCAGCTCGTCCCGGTTGAGGTAGCCGCGGGCCAGCCCGGCGCCGCCGATCACCAGTTCGCCCGGCACGCCGACCGGCACCGGGCGCAGCTCGCGGTCGAGCACGTGCGCCACGTGGTTGGTCATCGGCAGGCCGATCGGCGGCGAGGTCTCCCAGCTGCCCGGGCACTCCTCGACGATCATCGTCACCGTGCACTCGGTCGGCCCGTAGCCGTTGAACAGCCGGCGCCCGGGGTTCCACCGGTTCACCAGCTCGCCGCTGAAGCTCTCGCCGCCCACGAAGGCGATCCGCAGCGCGGCGAACCGCTCCGGGGCCAGCAGCGGCATGACGGTCGGGGGAAGGTCGATGACGGTGATGCCGTGCCGCTCCATCAGCGACTGGAGCCGGTCGACGGAGAGCCGTTCCTCGTCGGTCGCCACGTACAGCCGTGCCCCGGTCAGCAGGGCGGAGAAGGTCTCGAACACGGAGACGTCGAAGGTCGCCGAGGCGAAGCCGAGCACCCGGTCGGCCGGCGTCAGCTCGAACAGCTCCCGAGTGGAGTCGATGAAGTTCACCACGCCGCGGTGCTCCAGCAGCACGCCCTTCGGCTTGCCGGTGCTGCCGGAGGTGTAGATGACGTACGCGACGTCGTCGGGCTGCGCCGCGAGCGGCGGGTTGTGGCCGGGCAGCGCCGCCAGTTCGGCGCGGACCTCGTCCAGCACCACGACGGGCGCGCCGACCTCGCGTACGGCCTGGCCGGCCTCGGCGTGGGCGACCACCACCCGCACCTCCGCGTCGGCGGCGATCTCCGCGACCCGCCCGGCGGGGCTCGCCGGGTCGAGCGGCACGTAGGCCGCGCCGGTCTTGAGCACCGCGAGGATCGCGGTCGGCAGGTCCACGTTCCTGCGCAGGCACAGACCGACCCGCATGCCCGGGCCGACACCGCGTCCGCGCAGCAGGGCGGCGAGCCGGTTCGCCCGGAGGTTGAGCTCGGCGTAGCCGGTCTCGGCGCCGGCGACGACGACCGCCACGCTGTCCGGGGCCTCCTCGACGCGCGCCTCGAACTCCCGCACGATGGTGGACTCGCGGATCGGCCGCGCCGGTCCGCTGCCGACCTCGGCCAGGAATGCCAGGTCGGCCGGGCCGAGCAGCTCGGCGGCCGACAGCGGGGCGTCCGGGTCGGCGGTCAGGGTGTGCAGCAGGCCGTCGTAGTGCCGGGCGAACGTGGCGACGCTCTCGGCGTCGAACAGACCGCTGTCGAAACCGATGTCCAGGGAGCCGTCGGTGCCGGCCTCGGGCGGGCAGGTCAGGGTCCAGCTCATGTCGGTCCGCGGGACGCCTGCCCGGACCGTCTCCACCGAGGTGGTGAGACCGGGCAGGGTGGCGGCGGCCTCCTCGTACCGCACACCGAACTCGATCGGGAAGACCGGCGGGCGCGACGGGTCGACGACCGGTTCGACCGCCTCGACGAGCCGGTCGAACGGCAGGCCGCCGTGGGCCGACGCCTCGGCCGACTCGCGGGCGACCCGCCGGACCAGGGTGCGGAAGTCCGGGTCGCCGGAGAGGTCCGCGCGCAGCACCCGCGGTGCGGTGAAGAGCCCGACGGTCGAGGACAGGGCGGTGTGGGGCCGGTCGGTGTACGGCGAGCCGATCACCAGGTCGTCCACGCCGCAGTACCGGTGCAGCAGCATGAGGAACGCGGCGGTGAGCACATCGGCCGTGGCCGCGCCCTCCTGCCGGGCCAGTTCCGCCGCCCGCTCCAGGGCCTGCCGTCCGATCGCGAAGCGGCGGGCGTCGCCCTCGACGCCCCGGGTCTCACCGCGGGGCCGGTCGGCCGGGAACTCCAGCACCTCGGCGCCGGCCAGCCGCTCGCGCCAGTACGCGGTGAGCCGGTCCAGCTCGTCGGCGCCGCGCCGCTCGTGCTGCCACAGCGCGAAGTCCGGGTACTGCACCGCGAGTTCGGGCAGCCGGACGGCGTCGCACTCGCGCGCCGACCGGTAGTGCTCGGCGAGGTCGCGGAGCAGGAGGCCGTGCGACTCCGGGCCGCAGTGGATCGGGGGGACGTCGAGCAGGAACAGGTGATCGTCGGCCGCCACCCGGACCAGCAGCGCGCGCCAGGCCGGCGTGCCGGCCGGGTCGAACGGCTCGCGGGTGCGGCGCGCGATCAGTTCCCGCGCGGCGCGGAGCCGCTGCTCGTGGTCCTCGCCGTCGGCCTCGATCAGCGGAAGCCTCACCGGGACCCCGGGCGCGACCACCTGGACCGGGCCGTCCTCGTGCTCCACGATCGTGGTCCGCAGCGCCTCGTGCCGGGCCACCAGCGAGGCCAGCGCCGAGTGCAGCGCGTCCTGGTCGAGCTCGCCCCGCAGGCGCAGCAGCAGGGGAGTGCCGCCGGCGGGGCCGCCGCCCGGCGCGGCGGCGCGGTCGAGGAAGCGGAGCGGCTCCTGCGCGGGCGAGAGCGGGGCCGGGCCCGTGTGCCCGCGCGGGACCAGGCCGGGTTCCGCCGCCGCCTGCCGCCGTACCCGGGCCAGGAAACGCGCGCGGCGTTCCTCGGGCAGCGCGGCGAGGCGCTGGGTCATGTCGGTCACTTGATGCTCCTCAGCGGCGGCGGCGCGGCGCTCACCCGGTCGCCCGGGCGGCCGGGCAGGTGGGCCAGCTCCGCGATGGCGATGGTCAGCACGTCGATGCCGCGCAGGTAGTCCGCGAGGACGATGTGCTCGTCGTCGGCGTGGTCGAGGCTGCTGTCGCCCGGACCGTAGGTGGCCATGGGGATGTCCCACTCCTCGGCGAGGGTGTTCATGTCCGAGGTGGCCGTCTTCAGCACGAGCCGCGGCTGGGCGTGCAGTTGACGGATGCCGGTGACCAGGGCGCGTACCGCGGGGTCGGCCCGGCCCACGCGGCAGGCCGACACCGCGTTCAGCACCTTGAGCTCACCGTCGGCCAGCCGCTCGCGCAGCTCGCGCACCAGCTTCTCGTCGTCGAATCCCGGCGGGGTGCGGATGCTGAGGTCCATCGACGCCGAGGTCAGGTCGGCGTTGAGCCGGCACAGCGTCGGGCCCGGCCGGTCGAAGACGGCGTGGCTCGCGTCCGGCCCGAGCAGGTCGAGCAGCGCGTTCCAGCAGGCGACGGCCAGTTCGGACGCCTTCGGCACCGGGTTGCTCGGGTGCGTGGCGGGGCACTTGACGGTGTAGCGGAGGTCGAGCTTCCCCTTGTAGCCGAGCACCACGCTCGACCAGCCGCTCGGCTCGCCGATGATCAGCGCGTCCGGCCGCTCGTGGCGGGCCCGGATCGCCATCGCGCCCCGCGAGGCCGGGGTCTCCTCCTCGACGACGCCGATCACCACGATCCTGCCGGGGAAGTCCACCGCGCCGGCCGCGGCGCAGATCATCGCCGCCAGCGGCCCCTTTGCGTCCACCGCGCCCCGGCCGTACAGCCGGCCGTCCTCGGACCGGACCGGGACGTGGCCCGAGACGGTGTCCATGTGTCCGAGCAGCATCAGGGTCGGGCCGTCACCGCGCTCGATCACGCCGATCACGTTGCCCACGTCGTCGATGTGCGTGGCGAAGCCCAGGCCCGTCATCGCCTCGACGAGGAAGTCGGCCAGCTCGCGCTCGTGGTACGAGGGGGAGGAGGTCTCCAGCATCTTGCGCAGCAGCCCGGCGGCGTACGTCTCGGTGACTCTGCCCGGGGTGAAGGGCCAGTTCATCGCTGACTCCGTTCCAGCAGGTGGTCGAGGATGCGGTCCGCGACACTGACCCGGTCGCCGAGGACGGACTGGAAACCGGAGAACTCCACCCGGTGGTTGACCTCGAGGACCATCAGCCGGCCGTCGCGGTCCTCGATCAGGTCGACGCCGGCGATGTCCGCGCCGACGGCGACGGCCGCTTCGAGGGAGAGCTTCTCGATCTCCGGCGTCACCTCGCACGGCAGCGTCCGGCCGCCGAGCGCCACATTGGTGCGCAGGGCCTCACCGGTCCGGTAGATCGCGCCGACCACCTGTCCGCCGATCACGATCACGCGGATGTCCCGGTCCGGCTTGTCGACCAGCTCCTGCACGTACGCGAGGTGCGACTGCGGTCCGGGCAGCGCGCCGGCGTACTCCAGCACGCCCTCCGCCGCGACGCGGTCGGGGAGCTGGACCACCAGCCGCCCCCACGAGCCGACCAGCGGCTTGAGCACCGCCGGGTAGCCGAGGGAGTCCAGGGCGTCCAGGGCGGCCTGCGGGGTGAGGGCGAGCGCGGTGCGCGGCGTCGGTACGCGGGCCGCCGCCAGGGCCTGGGTGGTGAGCCACTTGTCGCCGCACACCTCGGTCGCGGACACGCTGTTGACCACGTCGTTCCCCGCCGCGGCGAGGCAGCGGGCCGCGTACACCGCGCGCGTCTGGCCGATCTCCCGGTTCAGCGCGAGGCCCCAGGGCAGCTCGCGCCGCCCGGCGGGGAACCACTGCCGCCGCGGGTCGAGGTGCTCGTAGGGGACACCGCGCCGCTCGAAGGCGTCGAACAGCCGCTTCTCGTCAGCGCCGATCCTGCTGGCGAGCACGGCGATCCTGCGGGCGTCTGGGCGCTCGGGCGTTGCTGACACGTGACCTCCGTATGAAGCACCACTGCTGGGCCGGACGGCAGGGCGAGCCCGCCTCGTGGAGGAAAAGATAAGAGGGCGGGGCCGGCCTGCGCGTCCGCGCCGAATGGAATCGCGAGGACGTATCGCAGGGAGTCGGGCCGCCGCGATTGCGAATTCTGATTACCCGGCCCAGGCCGGTGCCGTGTCATTGTTGACCGCATTCGGGAACCCGGCGGAAAGCGTTGACCGCCGCGAGGCAAAGAGGGGGAAGTCGTGGAAAGAACGTCGGAACGGATTCCGGTGCTCGCCCTGTGGAGCGCGCCGCGCTGCCGTTCGACCGCGTTCGCGCGGATGATGACGGAGCGGGGCGACCACGCCGTCGTGCACGAGCCCTTCTCCCGGGTGCTCGACTTCGGCGAGGTGGAGGTCGGCGACCGCGTCGCGCACGACGAGCGGGACGTGCTCGCCCAGCTGCGCGCCATGGGGACCCGTCAGCCGGTGTTCTTCAAGGACACCACGGACTTCCACTACCCGGCGCTCCTCGCCGACGAGGCCTTCCTCGCCGCCGCGACCCACACCTTCATCATCCGCGACCCGGCCGAGGCGATCGCCTCGCACCACGCGCTCAACCCGGAGCTGGGCCAGGACGAGATCGGCTTCGCCCGGCTGTACGAGATCTTCGGCGCCGTGCAGGCCGTCACCGGCGCCACGCCGGTCGTGATCGACTCCGACGACCTGCTCGACCGCCCCGCCGAGACCGTGCGGGCCTACTGCGAGGCGGTGGGCATCCCCTTCCGCCCCGAGGCGCTGAGCTGGCAGCCGGGCATGCGCTCGGAGTGGCGGTCGACCAACAAATGGCACCGGGCGACCAGCGAGACCTCCGGCTTCGCCCGCGGCAGGACCGACGGAGCGGAGAAGGTGGAGGCGGACCCGGTGCTGCGCGCCTTCCGCGACCACCACCAGCCGTACTACGAGAAGCTGCGCGCCGTCGCACTCCGCCCGTGACGTCCGGCGGAACCGCCCGCATGATTACCCGGCGCGTACGCTGCATCCGCATTCGGATGTGCAGGGTAATCGCCACGCGGACGATGAGCGCGAATCAGCAGACTACGTTCGAGTCGTAAATTCCGTTCCAGCGAGGTGGGGCACTTGACGGGGATCTCGACGTCCTCAGCCACAAGGTTTCTGTTCGATCGGATCGACATTTCCGAGCACCGCAACAATGCGGCAATCTCTTCGGCGGCGGAGACCGGAGCAGGGGCATTCAATGTGTGGCGGAACTCGTTCGCGGCGGAGTACCTGCCGGCGGGCGGGAGCCTCGTCCACGTGGACGGGGTTCCCTTCGAGTTCCCTCCGGTCCGCGAGGGGTCCGACAACATCCGCTGCGCCGGCCAGTTCATCAAGGTCCCCCGGGACCGGTACGACTGGATCCACGTCCTGGCCGCGTCCGAACGGCGCTCCGAGGACACCGTCGAGCTGACCTTCGCGGACGGCTCGGTCGACGCGGAACCGCTGCGGGTCTCCGACTTCTGGGCGGCCCCGGCGTGGTTCGGCGAGGTCAAGGCCTTCGAGAGCCTGGCCATGCACTACCCGCACCACGTGCAGCGGGGCGTCCCCGCGGTGATGTGGGCGCAGCGGGTGGCCGTGACCCGGCGGGCCGACCTCACCGGCATCCTGCTGCCGCGCAACGTCGCGGTGCACATCTTCGCCGTCACCCTCCAGCGGACGGAGCTCTGACATGACCGTCGAAACGACCGCGCGCACGTACACGATCAACGGTCCGGAACCCGAGCTGTGGTACCGCGACCTCATCAGCTGCCTGCAGGCCACCATCGGTTCGGTGCTGGCGCGCCAGGGCGTCGACCCCCTGGCCGTGCTGGGCGCGGGGTGGCGGTTCCTGCACCTGCCGGGCGACGTCCGGCACGAGGAGTTCTACTACCCGTGCCTGCCCGACGAGTCCGGGACGATCGACCTCGGCACCGCGCTGGCACCGCACCACGCACTGAGCGTGCGCTGGTGGCAGCCGGCCGACGAGCAGGACGTCTGGAGCGAGGTGCGCGCCTCGCTCGCCGAGGACCGGCCGGTCATCGCCGCCGTCGACAACTTCCACCTGCCGTTCCGGCCCGCGTACGGAGACGTGCACGCCGCGCACCAGGTGGTGATCTACGGTCTGGACGAGACCCGTGGCGTCGTCTACGTCTCGGACGCGATGCCGCCGTCCTTCCGCGGCGCGGTCCCGATCGAGCAGTTCCTGCGCAGCTGGAACTCGGAGAACCCGACCGACGTCCAGGACGCCTTCTTCAGCGACTCCCGGATCGGCCGGCGCTGCCTCGACGTCCGGCTGGACGCCGCGCCCGCCCCGCTGACGCCCGAACTGCTCGGCGGCTTCCTCCGCTCCAACACCGAGGACTTCACCACCGCGGGCCCGGTCCGCACCGGTCTCGCGGGCTTCGACCAGTTCGCCGCGGAACTCCTCGAACGGTGCCGGGCGGGCGACGCCGGAGCGCTGCGCGAGCTCTACCCGTTCGGCTGGGCCATGCAGGCGCAGGCCTCGCTCCACGGTGAACTGCTGCGCCGCTGCGGCGGTGAGTGGCGCGACCCGGCGCTGGCCGGAGCGGGCCGCGCGGTCGAGACCGTGGCGCACGCCTGGACCGGGCTGCGCTTCACCGGCGCGCACGGGCTCGAGGACCCGCGCGCGGCCGCCCTCGACATAGCGCACCACACCACGCTGCTGCGCAGCGCCTACGCCCGCGCGGTCGACGCCGTCGGCGCGGTGGCGGCCCGGCTCTGATCGTGTACGCATCGACCCTCGTGACCTCCCGGAGTGAAGAGTGAGCAGCAAGCTGGCAGCGCTCGGCGGTACGCCGGCCGTGCCGAAAGACCGACGTCATGTGCAGTGGCCCCTGGTCGAGGACGAGGACCGCAAGGCCGTTCTCGACGCCCTCGACGGCGCACGGCTGGTGTCCGACACCGACGGCGTGAACCCGGTCTCCGAGCTGGAGCACGACTGGGCCCGCCGCTTCGGCTTCGCGCAGTGCGTCGCGGTGTCCAACGGCACCGCCGCGCTGTCCCTGGCGCTGTCCGCGCTCGGCGTCGGACCGGGGGACGAGGTGATCGTGCCCGCGCTCAGCTTCATCGCCACCGGGCTCGCGCCGGTGCACCAGATGGCCGTCCCGGTCTTCGCCGACATCGACCCGGTCACCTTCAACATCGACCCGGACGACATCGAGCGGCGGATCACGCCCAGGACCCGGGCGATCATCCCCGTACACCTGCACGGCGCGCCCGCCGACATGGACCGCATCATGGCGATCGCCCGCAAGCACGACCTCGCGGTGGTCGAGGACGCCGCACAGGCCCCCGGGGCGACCCACCGCGGCCGGCCGGTCGGCGGGATCGGCGACGCGGGCTCCTTCAGCCTCCAGGTCAGCAAGAACATCCCGACCTGCGGCGAGGGCGGACTGCTCGTGACCGGCAGCGACGAGCTGGCCGGGGCGATGCGCCGGGGCCGGCAGTTCGGCGAGGTGATCGAGGCCGGCCGCGACCGCGACTACGTCTCGTACGGCCTCGGCTGGAACCACAAGATGAACGCCCTCCAGGCCGCGTTCACCTCCGCGCAGCTCGCCCGCTTCGACGGGTACGAGGAGCGCCGGCAGCGGAACATCACCGAGTTCCTCGCCCGGCTCGCGGGGCTGCCCGGCCTCCAGGCGCCCACCGCGCTCCCGGACACCACCCACGTCTGGCACATCCTGCGCTTCCGCTTCGACCCGGCCGCGTTCGGCCTGGACGGCGTGAGCCCGCAGGCGCTGCGCTCGGCCCTGCGCCGGCTGCTGCGCGCCGAGGGCGTCCCGATGTCGCAGTACCAGCTGATGCCGCTGCCCGACCAGAAGGTGTTCGTCGACCGCCTCGGCTTCGGCTCGGGCCAGCCGTGGGCCGTGACCGGCGCGCCCGGCACGGTCCAGGGCGAGGGCTACCCGGTGACCCGCGAGGTCATCGCGGACTCGCTGACCATCCAGAAGCGCCACCTCAACCCCGGGGCGGGCGAGCTGCTCTCGCTGTACGCCGACGCCTTCGAGAAGGTGTGGGCCAACAAGGACATGGTGGCCACGCTCGCGAAGGTGGCGTCATGACTGGAACCCAACTGCTGGAGCGGGACGCACTCGGGACGCTCGACGCGATCGCCGCCCGCATCCGCCGGCACGTGGTCGACATGTGCGCCGGGCCCGAGGGCGGCCACCTCGGTGGCGGGCTCTCCTGCACCGACGTGCTCACCGCACTGTACTTCTCCGTCCTCGACGTGGACCCGAGCCGGCCGGACGATCCGCACCGCGACCGCTTCCTGCTCAGCAAGGGCCACGCCGCCGTCGCGCTGTACGCGACCCTTGCCGAGCGCGGCTACTTCCCGGTCGAGGAGCTCGCCGAGTTCGGCCGCCCCGGCAGCCGGCTGATGGGCCACCCGGTCCGGGCGGTGCCCGGCGTGGAGCTGCCGACCGGCTCGCTCGGCCACGGGCTCGCCCTGGGCTGCGGCTTCGCGCTGGCCGCCCGCTACGCGCAGAGCCCGGCGCGCAGCTTCGTCCTGCTCGGCGACGGCGAGCTGCAGGAGGGTTCGGTGTGGGAGGCCGCGATCGCGGCCGCCAGCCTGCGCCTCGACCGGCTGGTCGCCGTCGTGGACTGCAACGGCCTGCAGCTGACCGGACCGACCCAGGGCATCGCACCGATGGAGCCGCTGGCCGAACGCTGGCGCAGCTTCGGATGGTCGGTGCGCGAGGTGGACGGCCACGACCCGGCGCTGCTCGCCGAGCACCTCGACGGCGCGCCGTGGGAGCCGGGCAAGCCGAGCGTGCTGATCGCCCGCACGGTCAAGGGCCACGGCCTGCCCTTCCTGGCCGGCCGCCCGGCGAGCCACTACGTCACCCTCTCGCCCCGCAACCACTCGCGGGCGCTGAACGCACTACGAGCCACGGAGGCCCTGGGATGAGCCGTGCGACCCGCGAGGCGTACCGGGACACCCTGCTTCCGCTGCTGGCGCGCCATCCCGAGCTGATGTGCCTGGACTCCGACACCGGACTGTTCGGCGCGGACCACGCGGCGGCCGCCGGCGAGCAGTACCTCAACGTCGGTATCGCCGAGCAGAACCTGATGGGCGTGGCCGCCGGCATGGCGGCCTGCGGACGGGTTCCGTTCGTCAACACGATGGCCGCCTTCGCCACCTCCCGCGCGCTGGAGGCCATCAAGATCGACATCGCCTACAACCGGCTGCCGGTCCGCATCATGGCCACCCACGGCGGCCTGGCCGCGGGCCACCTCGGCCCCACCCACCAGGCCCTGGAAGACCTCGCCGTGATGCGGGTGCTGCCCGGCATGACCGTGGTGGTGCCGGCCGACGCCGCCGCCACGGAGGCGTTCGTCGAACAGAGCCTGAACCTGCCCGGACCGCTCTACGTCCGCCTCGGCCGCAAGGCGACCCCGCCGCTGCCCGTCGGCCCGCCCCCCGTCATCGGGCAGGCGCAGACGCTGCGGGAGGGCGGCGACGTCGTCCTCGCGAGCTGCGGCCCGTACCCGGTGCTCGCCTGCCTCGCCGCGGCGGACGCGCTCGCCGGGCACGGCATCGAGGCCACCGTGCTCAACATGCACACGCTGCGACCGCTCGACACCGAGACGCTGATCGCCGCGGCCCGCCCGGCCGACCTCGTCGTGACGCTGGAGGAGCACTGGCGGGGCGGCGGACTCGGCGGAGCGGTGGCCGAGACGCTGGCCGAGCGCGAGCCGGTACGGGTGGTGCGGCTGGGTGTGCCCGACACCTTCGTCACCCAGGTCGGCCACCAGGAACACCTCGTCGCGCACTACGACCTCACCGCGGAACGGGTCGTGAGGACGGTCCGTACCGCCCTCGACACCGCGGCCCGCACGGGAAGAACCGGCCGAAAGGAACACGTCTCTTGACCACCACGACTGCCCTGTCCTGCCCGGAGTGCGAGGAGCCGGTGACCATCGGCGACTCGGTCCGGCTCAACGAGATTCTGGAATGCGGGGGTTGCCGGAGCGAGCTGGAGGTCGTCGCGCTCGACCCCATGGTGCTCGCCCTCGCCCCCGAGGTCGAAGAGGACTGGGGCGAGTAGCCGTCCCAGGCAGTGGCCCGCCCCGGCGCGCTGTGTACGCCGGGGCGCGCCGCGTTCCGGACCTTCCGCAAAGCCCAGAAGCGCACGACTTCCCCGAAGGAGCCCCACCTCATGCAGTCCGAGCCCCACGGTCCCGGCGTCGGGACGGCAACCTTGACGCGCTCGCCGTTCTCGGTCCTCGACGACGCGGGTCCGTACGCCGCCGCCGTCGACGAGTTCCTCGCCGCGGACACGCCCGCGTCCGTCCCGGTGTGGACCGGCGGACGGGCCGACCTGGCCGCCTCCGCCGAGCGCGCGGCCACCCTCTACGGGGAGGTGACCCGCCCGGCCGCCCGCACGTACGGCGTCGTGCTCAGGCCCGAGTCCCTGCCGGCCGGACTGCACGCGCTGATCGCGCCCTGTGCCCTCACCTGGCTCGACCAGGAAGAGCTCGCCCCCGCCCTGCTCGACCGGCTCGCCCCGGAGGAGAACGGCCGCCCCGAGACGTACTCCCTCCTGATCGCCGGTCTCTACGAGCACTTCACGGTGGACCTCATCTGGCCGCTGGTCCGCGCCGCCTCGCGCCGGCCGGACGTGCGGCTGTCGTTCCTCACCGGCCGCGACGCCGCCTCCCTCGCCTGGTTCACCGCCAAGCAGTACGTCGCGCCGGCCCCGGACGTGCACGAGCTCGGTCTCTTCACCGCCGTCGACCGCGGCCTCACCCGCGACGGCATCCACCTGCGCAACGAGGGCGAGGTGGGGAACACGGACGTCAAGTCCGAGATCCTCGGAACCCGTTGGCGGCGGCTGATGCTCCAGGGGCACGGCAAGGACGACTCGATCAACCTCGCCGACTTCACCATCTGCGGTCTGAACGAGACCGTCGGACGGAACCCGTCCCTGGTCGCCCCGATCTGCGCCACCTCCACCTGCTACAAGCCCGTGGACAAGCTGATCCAGCTCAGGGACATCCGCGCCGCCGAGGTGGTGCTGAGCTCCTGCAACAACGCTCCCTTCGCCGACGCCGCCGTGTTCGACCCGAAGTACCAGCTGATGCTCAACGCGATCGACGGGACCGCCAAGAACGTCGTCGGCGCGATCACCGTCCACGCCTCCGGCCGCCCGGAGAACCTCGTCTGGACGGACGCCGCCCTGGCGGGGGCCTCCTCGGCCGAGGCGCTCAACGCGAGCATCGGCACCTCGGAGCCGTACCCCGCCTACGTCCAGTTCGGCACGGGCGAGGACGCGGGCCGTACGCCCGAGTTGCCCGCCGTCGAGCCGGAGCCGCTGCTCCTCACCGCCTCCGCCCGCCTCACCGCGTACCTGGCCGGCGGGGTGCTGGCCCCCAACCACCCGCTCCGCCCCCGCCTGGGCAAGCTCGCCATCAAGGTCGAGAGCCAGGTCTCCCGGCGCGACCTGGCGGTCCACCAGGACCGCACCCCGGTGCTCCGCGGTCTGATGGACGACCTGCAGTCGCTGGACATGGCGATCGCCACCCAGTTCACCAAGGACCCGGAGAACGAACTCAGCAACTGCTTCGCCTACTTCGGCGAGCGCAGCCGGATCGACATGTCCGACGTCAGCCACGTGCGCTGCCAGTGCGGCCGGCCCGCCGAGCGCTACAGCCGGCGTGCCCTCGTCCCCACCTCGCTCGACTTCGAGGGCGTCGTCTGCACCCGCTGCGGTGACGTCGCCTTCCGGCTCTTCGACTCCCCGTCGCTGCTGATCCACGCCGAGGACGGCGCCGAGAAGGGGACCACCAACGAGGTGCGGGTGGCCGTGCGCGACGCCCGGCCCGGCATCCTGCGCCTCGGCCTCTTCTTCGCCAGCTACGGGCGCGCCGGCTGCACGATCGAACCGGACCTGCGCAAGGTCAGGATCGCCCCGGACGGGACCGGCGAGACGACGTTCACCCTGACGCTGGACCCCGGCATCCCGCCGCACGGCTACTACATGACGGCCTTCGCCGTACAGGACCTCGCCGTGTCGATCGCCCGCCGCAACTTCGGCGTCCTGGCCGCCGAGAGCGACGGCTGACGGGCCCGCGGGCCGGACCGGCCGCGTACGTGAATTCCCTTTGAGGTCAAGACCGTTCGAATTGGAGGACGTGGTGGAGGCGCTTCGGAGCGTGCAGGTGAGGAGGGCGTGGCCGTGCTGCGAGTGACGGTGGTCGGTGCGGCCGGCTACATCGGCGGGGAACTGCTGCGGCTGTTGCTGGGGCACCCCGAGGTCGAGGTGGTGGGCGCCGTGTCGTCCCGCTTCCCCGGCAAGCGGATCGACGGTGTGCATCCCAATCTGCGCTCCGTCACCGATCTGACGTTCTGCTCGGCCGAGGACGCACCGGAGAGCGACGCGGTGTTCCTGGCGCTGCCGCACCGGGTGGCGATGACCCAGATCGAGCACTGGCGCTCGCGCGCCGGCGTCGTCCTCGACCTGACCGGCGACTTCCGGCTCTACGACACCGAGGTCTTCCGGCGCTACTACGGCGAGGAGCACCTGGCGCCGAAGCTGCTGGACGACTTCGTCCCCGGTCTGCCGGAGCTCTACCGCGAGCGCCTGCGCACCGCCGACCTGATCAGCGTGCCCGGCTGCATGGCCACGGCCGCCGTGCTCGCCCTCCACCCCCTGGTGGCGCACGACCTGATCGACCTCGAACGAGGCGCCCAGGTCGACGCGAAGACCGGCTCCAGCGGCTCGGGCGCCACCGCGGGACCGGCCAACCTGCACGCCGAACGCAGCGGCGCGATGCGCGTCTTCGCGCCCACCCGGCACCGGCACGAGGCCGAGATCGCCCAGCACCTCGGCCTGCCGACCGCCATGACCGCCACCGGCGTCGAGGCGGTCCGCGGAGCCCAGACCCTCTGCCACGCCACCCTGCGCCCCGGCGTCGACACCAAGGCCGTCCGCCGGGCCTTCCGCGAGTGCTACGCGGCCGAGCCCTTCGTCCGCGTCGTCGCCCACCAGCGCGGCATCTACCGCTACCCCGACCCGAAGATCCTGCTCGGATCGAACTTCTGCGACGTCGGCTTCGCCCTCGACGAGGACACCCGCCGGCTGAGCGCCATCGGAGCCCTGGACAACCTGGTCAAGGGCGGTGCCGGCAACGCCGTGCAGTCCCTCAACGTCCGCATGGGTCTCCCCGAGACCCTCGGCCTCACCTTCCCCGGCCTGCACCCGCTGTAGCCCCGGCCGAACCGGAGAGAGCGTGTTCACCCAACCCTTGACCGTCGTCAAGTGCGGCGGCAATCCCGCCGTCGACGCCGCAGGCATCTGCGCCGACATCGCCCGCCTGGTCCACGAGGGCCACTCCATCCTGCTCGTCCACGGCGGCTCCGGCGAGATCGCCCGGCTGTCCGGCCGGCTCGACGTCCCGCAACGCACCCTGGTCGCACCGGACGGCGTGTCCACCCGCTACACCGACCCGGACACCCTTGACGTGGTCGTCCTCGCCCTGGCCGGTTCGGTCAAGCCCCGGCTGGTGGCGGAACTCTCCCGCCACCGCGTGCCCGCCGTCGGCCTCACCGGCATGGACGGCGGCATGCTGCGGGCCCGCCGGAAGGCCGCCGTCCGCGCCGTCGTCGACGGCCGCACCGTCCTGGTCCGCGACAACCACAGCGGCCGGATCGCCACCGTGCGCCCCGAACTCCCCCGGAACCTGCTGCGGGCCGGCTACGTACCGGTGGTCTCGCCTCCGGCCATCGACGAGCACGACCAGCCCGTCAACGTCGACGCCGACCGGGCCGCCGCCGCACTGGCCGCCGCCCTCGGCGCCGACCAGCTGCTGCTGCTCACCGGCGCACCCGGGGTGCTCGCCGATCCCGGCGACCCCACCAGCGTGCGCGACAGCATCGGGATCACCCCCAGCGGGGCGCCCGACCCGTCGGCCACCGGCGGCATGGCGCTCAAGCTCATCGCCGCCCGCGAGGCGCTGGCGGGCGGGGTCACCACCGTACGCATCGCGGACGGACGCACCCCGGATCCCGTCAGCCGGGCGCTCGCCGGGGCCGGCACCACCGTGCACCTCGCCGAGGCCGACGCCGGCGCGGCGCGGGGCGGTCCACGCAAGGAGGAGGTCCGGGCATGAGCGAAGCCGACGACAGGCCGGCCGGATGGCGGGGCGGCACGGTCTGGCTGACCGGGCTGCCGAGCGCGGGCAAGTCGACCATCGCGGTCGGTCTCGCCGAACGGCTGTCGGCCGAAGGACACCGGGTGCAGGTCCTCGACGGTGACGAGGTCCGCGCCGCCCTCTCCCCTGACCTCGGATTCTCGAAGGCCGACCGGGACACCAGTGTGCGGCGCATCGGGTTCCTGGCCCGGCTCCTCGCCGAGCACGGCGTCACCGTGCTGGCACCGGTCATCGCCCCCTACGCGGAGTCCCGGGCCGCGGTGCGGGACCAGCACGCGGCGCGCGGCGTCGGCTACCTGGAGGTGCACGTGGCGACCCCGGTGGAGAACTGCGCCGCCCGGGACGTCAAGGGCCTCTACGCCAGACAGGCAGCGGGCGAGATCAGCGGTCTCACCGGTGCGGACGACCCCTACGAAGCGCCGGTCGACCCCGATCTGCGCATCCACACGCAACACAACACGATCGACGAGTCGGTCCGGCAGGTGCGTGCGCTGCTCGCTGCACGGGGACTGTGACGAAGGAGACTGACATGACTGTTGTCGACACCGCCGGCACGCTGCGCCCGCCGCGCCCGGCGCCGCCGGACCACCTCGACGCCCTCGAAGCCGAGGCGGTGCACATCTTCCGCGAGGCCGCGGCCCAGTTCGAGCTACCGGTACTGCTCTTCTCCGGGGGCAAGGACTCGATCGTCATGCTGCACATCGCGGCCAAGGCCTTCTGGCCCGCGAAGGTGCCCTTCGGCCTGCTGCACGTGGACACCGGGCACAACTTCCCCGAGGTGCTGGAGTTCCGCGACCGCGCCGCCGCCCGGGCCGGCGTCCGGCTGGACGTGGCACGGGTCCAGGACTACATCGACGACGGGCGGCTGCGCGAACGCCCGGACGGCACCCGCAATCCGCTGCAGACCGTGCCGCTGCTCGACGCCGTGACCACGCACCGCTTCGACGCCCTCTTCGGCGGCGGACGGCGCGACGAGGAGAAGGCCCGGGCCAAGGAACGCGTCTTCTCGCTGCGCGACGAGTTCGGGCAGTGGGACCCGCGGCGCCAGCGCCCGGAGCTGTGGTCGCTGTACAACGGGCGGCACAGCCCCGGCGAGCACGTGCGGGTCTTCCCGCTGAGCAACTTCACCGAACTGGACGTGTGGCAGTACATCGAGCGCGAGCGGATCGAACTGCCCTCGATCTACTTCGCCCACGAGCGCGAGGTCTTCCGGCGCGGCGGCATGTGGCTCACCGCCGGCGCCTGGGGCGGCCCGGCGCAGGGCGAGACGGTCCGGACCCGCCGGGTGCGCTACCGCACCGTCGGCGACATGTCCTGCACCGGCGCCGTCGAATCCGACGCCGTGACGGTGCAGGAGATCATCGCGGAGATCGCCGCCTCGACGCTGACCGAGCGCGGCGCGACCCGAGCCGACGACAGACTGTCCGAGGCGGCCATGGAAGATCGCAAGCGCGAGGGGTATTTCTAGATGAGCATGCCTACGGTGCCGCTCGCGGCCGGGAACACGGATGCCACACGGCCGGGCTCACTGCTCCGGCTCGCCACGGCAGGCTCGGTCGACGACGGCAAGTCGACGCTCGTCGGCCGACTGCTGCACGACACCAAACAGGTCTTCGCCGACCAGCTCGACGCCGTCGAGCGGGTCTCCCGCGAGCGCGGACTGGAGACCGTGGACCTCGCACTGCTGACCGACGGACTGCGCGCCGAACGGGAGCAGGGCATCACGATCGACGTCGCCTACCGCTACTTCGCGACGCCCAGGCGCCGCTTCATCCTGGCCGACACGCCGGGACACGTGCAGTACACCCGGAACATGGTCACCGGCGCGTCGACCGCGCAGGTCGCCGTCGTGCTGGTGGACGCGCGCCACGGCGTGGTCGAGCAGACCCGCCGGCACGCCGCCGTCGCCGCACTGCTGAAGGTGCCGCACGTCGTCCTGGCCGTCAACAAGATGGATCTCGTCGGCTACGCCGAGGACCGCTTCGCCCGGATCGCGGACGAGTTCACGGGGTACGCCCGGGCGCTCGGCATCGCCGCCATGACGACGATCCCGATCAGTGCACTGCGCGGGGACAACGTCGTGCAGCCGTCCGGGCGGATGGACTGGCACACCGGCCCGACCCTGCTCGAACACCTGGAGACGGTCGACGCCGACCGCGACGCCTCGGCCTCCCCGGCGCGACTGCCGGTGCAGTACGTGCTGCGCCCGCAGAGCGCCGAGTTCCGCGACTACCGCGGCTACGCGGGCCAGATCACCTCGGGGGTCTTCCGCGCGGGCGACGACGTGGTCGTGCTGCCCTCGGGCAGGCGGACGTCGATCGCCGGGATCGACCGGCTCGGCGAGCGCGACGTCGACGTCGCCCGCGCCGAGGAGTCGGTGACGATCCGCCTGGCCGACGACGTGGACGTCGCGCGCGGCGACCTCATCGCCGCCGTCGACCAGGCTCCCCGGGTGACCCAGGAGGTGACCGCGACCGTCTGCCACATCGCCGACCGGCCGCTGCGCGCCGGCGACCGCGTCCTGCTGCGCCACGGCACCGCCGTCGTCAAGGCCGTGGTCCGCTCGCTCGACTCGGTCCTCGATCTGGAGACGCTGCGCCGGCTGCCGGGCCCGGGGGCCCTGCGGGCCAACGACATCGGCCGCGTCACGCTGCGCACGGCCTCGCCGCTGCCGCTCGACGACTACGCCGACCACCGGCGCACCGGCTCGTTCCTGCTGGTCGACGAGGCTGACGGAGCCACGCTGACGGCGGGCATGGTCGCGGCGGAGAGCTGAGCGGGAAGCACGAAGCCCGGTCCACCACACCCCGCGGGTGATGGACCGGGCTTCAGGCGTTCCCGGGGGAGCCGGTCACGGCCTGACGCGGTACTCGACGGTGTCGAGGACCCGCGCCGCGTGCTCGCGCAGCTGGTCCACGGAGTCGCCGGTCATCGAGAAGGTGAGGAAGAAGTTCTCCATGTCCAGGCGGGTGACCCGGAATCCGTCGGCCAGCCGCACGTGGAGGACGCCGGGCAGGGCGAGCAGCTCGGCTTCGGTCGTGACGACCTCCACCGTGCCGATCTCCTCGGCCTCCACGTCCATCCAGCCGATGAACGGCCGCTCGCGCAGCGCCGGCAGCTCCTGCGGCGCGTACTCGCCCAGCGCCATGGAGACGATCACCGCGAACACGTCGATGCCGTACAGCTCCTGGATCGACCGGGGGATCTCGCCGCCGCCGGCCCGGACGTTGATCTCGATGAGCTCGGTCCTGCCGTCCTCCGAGCTCCGGCCCTCGAAGTGCAGCCAGAGCTGGTCGAGGCCGCGGTCGGCGCACAGCTTGTCGATCGCCTCGCACAGGACCCGCACCCCTTCGCGCACGTGGTCCTGCTGCGGCGGGTGGAACTCGAGGCCCGCGTCATGGTGCCTGACGTCGTCGTGGTCGGGCTTCTCGACCGCGAGGAGCGGGTGGAAGCGGCCGTTCAGCACGGGCCCGTCGACGGAGAACTCGGTGCCCGGCAGGAACTCCTCGGCGATCAGCTCCACGCCGCCCGCCCCGGACTCCTCCAGGTGCTTCAGGTGGGCGAGCAGCTCCGCCCGGTCGTCCACCCGCTTGACCAGGTACGAGGCCGAGGACTCCCGCGCGGGCTTGACGATGGCGGGGAAGAAGTCCACGGTCGCCGGGTCGTCGGTGAACTTGATCCCGGACAGGCCCAGGGCCCGCATGTGCTCCCGGACCAGGTTCTTGCTCGCCAGCACGGCGCGGCCGGTGCCGCCGCCCGGAAGGCCGTAGTGCGTGGTGAGCGCGATGTTCCACTCGATCAGCTTCTCGATCATGCTGACGACGGCGATCGGCACGATGCCGCGCTCGTCGATCCGGGCCGTGAGGGCCGAGAGCTCCTCGCCGTTCCAGTCGAACACGAGGTGGTCGTCGCAGAGGCCGGCATTGGGGTCGTCCGGCAGGTTCGAGACCAGCACCGGTCGCAGACCGCGGGACCGGAGCTCCTCGACCGCAGCGGGCACGTTGCCGATGGCTATCCAGGAAAGGACGAGCACGGATTTCATGTCGCGGACCTCCGGAGGCTTTCAAGAAGGGGTGTCTGATGACACGCGGGCGCCAATGCTGGCACAGCCGGAGGTCGTACCGAATAAGCGAGATGACTAGTCGTCGGCGGTCTGGTAAATGCCTTGATCCCCCGTGGATAAACCTGCGGCAGACGTGCCCGGAGACATTGCGCGTATAGCGTCCGTCCGACGGCGCCGTCCGGCGCCTCCCTCCATCCGAAAGAACGCATTGCACAGTGCGTACAGACCGAAGGACGGGCATGTCCGCAATAGAGCAACTGACCTTCGACCGACTGGCTCCCGGAGTCAGAAAGGAACTCCGGGAGCTCTGCCGGCTCGACAACCACCACGGCCCGCTGGCAATTCTCTTCGAGTACGCACTGATCGCCGGATCCGTAGCTCTCTGCGTCGCGGGCTCGTACTGGCTCTATCCGGTGGCCCTGGTCGTCATCGGCTCGACCCAGCGCTTCCTCGCCCACTTCCTGCACGAGTCGTCCCACAAGGTGCTCGCCCGGAACCGGACGCTGAACCTCATCGGCGGCACGGTGCTCTCCGGATACCTGGTGTGGCACCTGCTCGGCCCCTACCGCAGCTCGCACGTCGGCAACCACCACCGCAACCTGGGTGACGCCGAGAACGACCCCGACTACAGCTTCCACATCGAGTGCGGTCTGTACGACACCGAGCGCTCCGACCGGTACTTCTTCTACAAGCACCTCGTGCTCTCGGCCCTCGGACTGCGCGCCTTCAGCTACATCCGGTACGTGGCCCGTGAACGGCTCTTCTTCGACGCCTCCCAGGTCACGGTCTCCGTACCGGTGTCGCTCCGGGTGGAGCGCGTCGTCGTGCTCGCCCAGTGGGCGGCCATCGTCGGGATCTGCGCCTGGTTCGGGTGGCTGCCGGAGCTGGCCCTGTTCTGGTTCGTCCCGCTGTTCACCACCAACGCGGCCATCGGCTGGCTCGCCGAACTGGCCGAGCACTACCCGATGCCGGAGAGCGAGCAGCAGCCGGTGCTGCTCACCCGCAACCGCCACGGCCGCTTCCTGGAGCGGTTCCTGATCAGCCGCCACAACGACCGGTACCACCTGGTCCACCACCTGAACACCGGCATCCCCCACTGGAACCTGGGCCGGGCCCACCGGGTCATGCTCCAGGACCCCGGGTACGCCGCCTGGGACGGCCTGTGGGCCGGCGCGTTCACCACCCCCCGCTCGCGCAAGGGCAAGGAGACCGTCATCAGTTACGCCGCCAAGTACCGCCGGTGGCGCCAGGCCGGTGGCGACCCCGCCGGGTCGAACCCGACCTTCGCCCAGCTCATGATGCTCGCGGCCGACTCCGCGCCCGCCGCTCCGGCACAGCGGCCCGGCACGCAGCTGACCGGCGTGCCGGGCTGACGCTGCCTTCCCCAATTCGTCGGTGATGCGGCCGGGAGCCGGAGTCGACGTCCGTCAACTCCGGCTCCCGGCCGCTGTGGATGGCATAGATCCCGTACGGCACCGCCTTCTGTGCGCCGGTCACATGAATGAGACCTGCCTGCCACGGGTCACCCCTGGAACGGGCCGAGCAAGGCTTCCCAGGCCGTGACACCTCTTGCACGCCGAGGAGATGTATCCGGAGCCCGTCATCGTGCGCGCATGGTGCCGGAGACCTTGACCTCGGTTTTCAGAACTCCCGTCCGTGAGGAGCCGACTCATCGCCACTCTTCGCGACAGAACCATTCGCGCCGGCACCGTGACGCGTCAGCCAAACGCATGCGACATGACCCAACCCTCACCGAGGCGTAGGAACGGAATATGACCAGGACACTGACCGTGGCAATCATTGGTGCTGGCCCACGTGGCACCTCACTTCTCGAACGTCTCATCGCCAACGCTGCCGAGTGTGCGCCGGACCGGACGATCGCCGTCCACGTCATTGATCCTTATCCGCCAGGGGGCGGTCGCATCTGGCGGTCCCAGCAGTCACCGCTGCTATGGATGAACACCACAACCGACGAATGCACAATGTTCACCGACGAGACCGTCGAATGCGAAGGCCCAATCGTCTCCGGTCCCACGCTCAGCGAATGGGCCCAGAAGCTGGCCACGGGCAGCCTGTCGTCGCCCCCGGGATTCCGGCTCGCTCCCTCCACGTCGGCCGAGGCAAGGAGGATGCAGGATAGCTGGTTCACTACTCGTCAGACGCAGAGCGACTATCTGTCGTGGGTATTCTGGCAGTCGGCGAAGAACGGCATGCCCCAGGTACAGGTCCATTCACACGTAGGCCGGGCTGTCGATGTGCACGACCTTCCTCTTGGCGGGCAACGCGTCATCATGGCGGACGACCTTCCCCCGGTGGACGCCGACATCGTACTGTTCGCACAAGGCAACGTCGATATCGCGCCGAATGCGGAAGAGGTGCGTCTGACGGAATACGCGGCCGCCCATGACCTGTATTATCTGCCATCGGGATCGACCGTCGATCATTGCTTTGACCAGATACCCGCCGGCGAACCGGTGATTGTACGTGGGCTTGGATTGTGTTTCATTGACACCGCCGTGCTGCTGACCTCCGGACGCGGCGGCACATTCCATCGTGACGACTCCGGCGAGCTGCATTACAAGCCATCCGGTAATGAACCCGTCCTCTTCGTGGGCTCGCGGCGCGGCGTACCGTACTGGTCGAAGATGCACTACAACCTGACCGGATCACCCCCGGAACCGTTCGGCCACCTCAACGCCGCGGCCGTGGCCGCCCTCGGCGACCGCCCCCTGGACTTCGCCATGGACATCTGGCCGTTGATTGCCCGCGAAGTCACCCACGCGGGCTATCGCGAGCTTGCCGAATCGCACCAAGAACTCCTGGACATCGACACTCGTCAGTTTATTCACCGCCTCGATATCCTCGATTGGGATGGACCGGAACTCAAGGAGCTGGTCGATCAGGCAGTGCGGTTCGACGAGGACCGGATCGACCTGGAGGAAACAGCCCATCCGCTGGCCGGTCGCCACTTCCCCGACCTGGATACCCTGCAGAACTGGATGATCAATCATATCGCTACAGGAGTTCGACGCGGGCGCGATCCTCGTTACAGCGCGAGCCTGGCGATGCTGCACGGTCTAAGCTCTGCCTTCTACAGGCTGGTCGAACTCGTCAACGAAGAAAGACTCTCTCCCGCCGCATGGGAGCACGATCTGCCCGCGTTCCTTGATCTCTGCCGATTTCTCACCAGCGGACCGCCTGGACCGCGGCTGGAGGAGCTCCTTGCCCTGACCCGTGCCGGTATCGTCAGATTCCTTGGTTCGGAGATGACGGTGACCGCCCACGAGGGGCTCTTCCACGCGCGGTCATGCAACGTAAACGTATCGATCACAGCCCGATCCCTCATCGAGGCCCGGCTCCCAGAGCGGACAATGCTTCGCGTGAATGACCCATTGCTGTGCAAGCTCATCCAACGCAATGAGATCAGGGAAGAGATCCAATCGGCCCCCGACGGCGGCGACCGGTATCCCACTGGTCTTATCGATACCGCGGGTCTCATCGATACCGATTCTTTGAATCGCCTAAAGCGTGCTGATGGAACCCCCCACAAGAGTCGCTTCGGGGCAGGAATCCTGTTTTCGGGAAGTGTGCTGGCATCCGGCCGGTTCCCGTCCCCGCAGAGTAATGATGAATTCTTCCGACAGAACGACATGATCGCTCGTGCTGCGCTCCACGAACTGTGTCGACGCGAAGTAACCACTCACAGCTCTCGTGACCTTGATTGAGTTGGTTCGATTGACGGGCCGGCGCCCGACATGACGAGCCGATATGGCCGAGCGGCCCCCGATGGAGTAGATCGTGCGGCATCAACCCCCTCACCGCCCTACGCGACCTCTTCGCCGGGCGGCCATGGACGCTGCCCGCAACCAGCTGAAACCCCTGAACAGTTACGTCGCGGCGGACCCGTCACTGAGGGCCTACCGCGACTACCACTTGCCGTACTACGAGAAGCTGCGCGCTGTCGCGCTCCGACCATGAGCATGCTGGCAGGAATGGTCAGCATGATTATCCGGCGAGTGCACAGGTTGGCGTTTGGAGCATTCAAGGTAATCAGGGCGTGGATGAAAGGAGTGAATGTCCGGGCTAAGTTTAGGACTTGAGAAGTCTTGGATCGAATTTCCGACGTTGCGTTGGTTCCTTTTCTCTCATCACCAAATGCCTCGAAATGCACAGGGGAGAACTAGTGAGTGACTTCACGGGACTGGTCGCGATCGTTACCGGCGGTGCGTCGGGAATCGGTCTGGCCACTGCGAAACTGCTGAACAGCAGGGGAGCCTCGGTTGCCGTACTCGATTTCAAGCCGGATGGGCTCCCGGACGACATCATGGGTATCGAGGCCGACGTCAGCAACGACGCCCAGGTCAAGTCCGCTGTGGACGCTGTGGTCGAGCGATTCGGCAGGCTGGACGTCGTGGTGAACAACGCCGGCATCGGCGCGGTCGGGGACGTGACGGAGAACAGCGACGAGGAGTGGGCGCGGGTCCTGGACGTCAACGTGATCGGGATGGTCAGGGTCGCCCGGCACGCCGTGCCGCACCTGCGGCGCTCGCCCGCCGCGGCGATCGTCAACACCTGCTCGATCGTGGCCTGGGCCGGAGTGCAGCAGCGGGCGCTCTACTCGGCGAGCAAGGGCGCGGTCCAGGCACTGACCCTGGCCATGGCGGCTGACCACGTCCGCGAGGGCATCCGGGTCAACTGCGTCGCCCCCGGCTCCGCCGACACCCCGTGGATCGGCCGCTCGCTCCAGGACACGCCCGACCCCGTGGCCGCCCGGGCCGCCCTCGACGCCTTCCAGCCGACCGGACGCCTGGTGACGGCCGACGAGATCGCGGGCGCGATCGCCTACCTGGCCAGCCCCCTGTCGACCGCGACGGTGGGCACCGTGCTCGCCGTGGACAACGGCATGCACGGCCTGCGCCTGCGCCCCCCGGTCCGGTCCTAGTTGACAAGTCCGCGCTGCGACACCTGGTGATGCGCTGCACGAGATGATCTACTCTCTCGAGGTCAGGTATGCCGTCCGGGGGGAGGCTAAAGGGTGCAGGCTGCGACGTCGAGGCGTAATCGAGACGACACCGGTCGCAGGCCGGAGTTCGCCGTGCTGGGATCTCTGGAGGTCCGCAGCGGCGGTGAGCCCGTGCCGGTCAGCGGAGCGCTGCAGCGGCGCGTCCTGGTGACCCTGCTGCTGGAGGCCGGGCGCGTCGTGCCCGTCTCCCGCCTCGTGGCGGTCGGCTGGAACGAGGAGCCCCCGGACAGCGCCGAGCACCAGGTGCGCAAGGTGGTCGCCAAGCTGCGCAGCCGCATCCCGTGCGGCCCGCACTTCATCGTCACCGACGGGCCCGGATACCGCGCGGACGTCGACACCGACCAGCTCGACCTGCTGCGCCACCAGCAGCTGCTGGGCCAGGCCAGGGCAGCGCTGGAGGCCGGGGAACCGGAGCGGGCCGCCGCACGGTTCCGCGAGGCTCTGGCCCTGTGGCGGGGACCGGTGCTCTCCGGTGACGGCGGCCGGGTGATCGACGCCGCCTCGGCGGCCCTGGAGGAGCAGCGCCTCACCGCGGCCGAACAGCTCTACGACCTGTGCATCGCCGCGGGTGCGGCCGCCGAGGTCACGGGCGAGCTGCGGGCCCTCGTCGAGGAGCACCCGCTGCGCGAGACGCTGCGCAGGCGGCTGATGCTCGCCCTCTACCGCTCGGGCCACCAGGCCGCCGCACTCGCGGAGTTCGCCCGCGCCCGCAAACACCTCGCCGACGAGCTCGGCATCGATCCGGGGGTCGAGCTCACCGAGCTGCATGAACGCATCCTGCGCCAGGACCGGTCGCTCATCCACCACCCGGCACGCCCGCCTTCCCCCGCCCCGGCCGAACCGCCCGAGGTGCCGTACGCCCTCCCCTTCGACGTACGGGACTTCTCGGGCCGCGACGCCGAGCTGCAGTGGGTCCGCGACGCGGCCGGACGCGCCCTGCCCCGGGTGCCGACGGTCCTCGCCCTCGACGGCATGGGAGGCAGCGGCAAGACGGCGCTGGCCGTGCGCGCCGCCCATCGACTGGCCGAGCAGTATCCGGACGGCAGCCTCTTCATCGACCTGCACGGCTTCACCCCGGGCAAGACACCGCTCAGCGCGTTCGACGCCCAGGGGGACCTGCTCGCCGCCGCCGGCGTTCCCAGCGACGAGATCTCGACGGTGCCGGCGGGACGCGCCGCACGGTGGCAGTCGTACATCCGGGGACGCCGCATGCTGCTGCTCCTGGACAACGCCGCCGCGTCCGAGCAGGTACGCGGGCTGATCCCCGCCTCGTCCGACAGCCTGGTCCTGATCACCAGCCGACCGCGGCTGACCGGGCTCGACGGAGCCGAGTGGCTCTCCGTGGGCGCTCTGTCGGAGTCCGACAGCCACCAGATCCTGCTGAGGACGCTGGGCAGCGAACGGGTCCGGAACGAGCCGGACGCGGCCCGCGAGCTGCTGCACCTGTGCGGAGGACTGCCGCTGGCGGTCAGGATCGCCGCGGCCCGGCTGGCGAACCGCCCGCACTGGACCATACGGCGGCTCGCCGAGAAGCTGCGGGACCACAACCGGCGTCTGGACGAACTCACCAGCGAGGGCAGGGGAGTCGCCGGCGCGCTGCTGCTGTCGTACCAGTCCATGCCCGACGACCAGCGCACCGCCTTCCTGCTGCTGGGACACCACCCCGGACGCTACCTGGACACCGAGGAGGCCGCGGCACTCCTGGACACGGACGCCCTGACGGCCGAGGGCGTGCTGGAGGAACTCGTCGACGTCAGGCTGCTGGAGGCCAGGGAGTCGGGGGTGTACGCCCTGCACGACCTGGTGCGCAGCTTCGTCCACCGGGTCGCTCGGGGCGAGCGGACGTGGGAGACCGGACGGGCGCTGCGCCGGCTGCTCGACCACTACGTGCACATGGCGGAGCGCGCGGGCGACACGCTGTTCCCCGGTCGGCGCAGCATGGGTGAGGGCGACGAAGCGGGCGGCGCGCACACGGAGTTCGACCACAAGGACAAGGCGCTCCACTGGCTCGACCAGCACCGCGACGGCATGCTCGCGGCGGTGGACGCCGCGTACGACGAGGGCCTGCTGTGGCACGCGGCACGGCTGCCGCGCGAACTGGGCTTCCACTCCAGCGTCCGCGCCTACGACGCCAGCGCGAACGCCGCCCTGGAGAAGGGGTTGAGCGCGGCGAGACGACTCGGGGACCTGTCCCTGACCCGGCTGAACCTGACGAATCTCGCCATGGGCAAGTGGCGCCTCGGGCAGTTGAGCGACGCGATCGCCCGGCTGGAGGAGGCCGTGGAGCTGTCCCGGCAGATGGCCGACGAGCACAGCGAGGCCGCGTGCCAGGCGCGGCTGGGACAGGCGTACAACAGCATGGGGGAGCTGGAACGCGCGCTGCAGCTGAACCAGGAGGTCAACCGGCGCGCCAAGGAGCTCGGTCTCACCCGGCTCGGCGGCTCGTCGCTCAGCATGCTGAGCCTGATCCAGGTGCGCCTGGGGCGCTTCGACGAGGCGGCGGAGTCGGCGGAGCAGGCGCTGTCCGTCTTCGACTCGATCCAGGAGGTCCAGCTGTCCGTGGACGCGCTGAGCAACCTCTCCCAGGCGATGGAGGGTCTGGGCCGCCTGGAGGAGGCGCTCGCCCGGGCCGACGCGGCGCTGGAACGGTGCGAGCGGATCAGCATGCCGTCGGTGCTGCCCCTCGTCCTCGCCCGCCGGGCCGACGTGCTGACACGCATGGGGGAGCTGAAGGAGGCGGCGCACAGCGCCGACCAGGCCCTCATGAAGGCCGCCAGGGGCACCGGCGACATCCACCGGGCCGGCGTTCACCTCACGGTGGGGCGGGTCCGGTACGCGCAGGGGGAGCTGGAGCTCGCGCGCGCCCAGCAGCTGCTGGCCCACGAGCTCGCCTGCCGCATGGAGTTGCGCTACGACGAGGCGTGCGCGCTGTGGGGCCTCGCCCGCACCGCCGAGACCTGGGGGCAGCTGGAGCTGGCCCGAAAGCACCGCTCAGCTGCGGATGACCTGTTCTCTCTCATGAACGTGCCGGAGACCGCACGGTGAGCCCTGATCGGCTTCTACGAAGGGGTCAGCTCATACGCCGTATCGCTCTGTGCGCCGCCTCGGTACTCGTTCTCAGTGCGCCGGCGGGCTGCTTCACCGCCTCGTACGCAACCCAGGCGTCGGCGACGGTCCAGCAGCCCGCCCCGTCCGCCGAGGCGCCGGCCGGGATCGTCGCCGAGCCTCGCGACAATCATGGCAACGACTGAAACGCTGCGCGCCTTCGCGCTCCAGCCATGACCGTGCCAACCGGAATAGTCGGCATGATTACCCGACACGTGAGCCGGTCAGTGATCTGCACGCTCAGCGTAGTTGCGATGCGGACGAAAGCCTTGAATGGCCGGGCTAGGTTCGGACCCAAGACGGTGCGTCAACCAGGTGGGTCACTTGAAGGGCATTCCGATGCCCTCCCGTCAGAAAAGTGATCTGTGTACCGGTGGATATCTCCGGTCGTTACAAAAAATCCAGCCGCCTCTGCTGCTGCGGAGACCAAGGCTGACCGATCGGAAGGAGCACATCTCATGACCACGGCCATTGTGCACGCCTGCCCGGAGTGCGAGGAGTCGGTGCAGATCGGCGATTCGGTGCGACTCAACGAGATTCTGGAGTGCGCGGGCTGTCGCATCGAGCTGGAGATCATAGCGCTGAGCCCCGTGGTGCTCGCGCTCGCGCCCGAGGTCGAAGAGGACTGGGGAGAGTAACGATGATCACTGTAGAGTCGGCCGGCGACGTCGCGCTTGCCGCGACGAAGGACTTGTCCGAATCCGGTGCCCACCTTGTTCGGCACAACGACTTCTCGTCGCTGACGGGCATCTCGCGTGACGACTGGGCACGTTTCTCCGAGAACTGGGAGGTTCTCCAGCGCGACCCCTACATGGCCGACGGCGGTACCTACCGCTACCGCAGGTACGGCCAGTTCGAGCTCGACATGGAGTCCGGCGACCTCACTGAGCTTCCGCACGGTCCGTACCGCCAGGAGGCAGACGTCAACAAGCTGCACGGCGGCGTGGACCGGTTCTACGAACCGCTCACCGAGACGTTCGTGAGCGGACCCGTCCTGCGCAGAGTGCTGATGAGCCTGGCCGAGATCTTCAGCGGAGTCGACGGCACCAAGAAGTGGAACATCAAGGTGACCCCCATCCGCACCGTCGCTACGAAGGATCAGGCCGGTGAGCCGACTCCGGAGGGCCGGCACAAGGACGGCGTCACCTTCATCACGTCGCTGATGATCGGTCGCAGCAACGTGACCGGTGGGGAGAGCACCGTCTACACGGAAGACGGCGAACTCCTCGTCACCACGACGCTCTCCGAGCCCGGCGACATCCTGCTCGGTGAAGACCGCCGCACCCTTCACGCGGTCACGGCGGTGCGCCCCGAGGATGACGGGGAGCCGGGGTACCGCGACGTCCTGATCATGGCCTTCACCTCGCTGTGATCCCAACCTGCCTGCGGGGCAGCGGGGTTGAGATGAAAAGACAGCAAAGCTCCTGGTAGCTGGGTGTCAACCGAGAACACTCAGCGCGCCAGGGGCTTTTGCTGTGGTCCCTGTGCCGGGGTGTCGAGACGCGCGGCGGCTGTACCTCGACCTACGGGCGTGACCAGCCGTTGGCGAGAGGCGTCCCATGCCCTCGAGCCACTGGTCCCAGAGGCCGGCGGGGCGGGTGAAGCGGTCGGCGTTGTGGGTGCCGAGGCGGCCGTCGAGGTGGAGGAGGGCGCCGAGGGCGTCGGGCTGGTCGTAGTGGAGGTCGGTGCGGGGGAGGTATCGGTCGAGGTAGGCGGTGAGGATCTCGGCATCCGCGTACCGCCTCCGTGCCCGCCCACGCCCCGCTCGCTCGGGTGCGTGCCGAAGCGGGCCAGGGCGAAGCAGTAGGCGCCGCCGGAGTAGCTCACCGATGTGCTCGCGGAACGCTTCGCGGTGGTCGATGCCGATCAGTCAGGCGGCGGTGAGGCGCGCGCGCCATTCGTACGCGAGGAGGGCCCCAGGGTGCGGTCCAGTCGAGTTCCCGGTCCAGGGCGGTGCCGGAGATGCCGTACGTGCGGTCGGCGTCCACCCGCCAGAACTGGGAGTAGAGGATCACCTGGGCGTGGTCGGCCAGGTCGTTGATGATCTCGGTGAAGTGGGCCGAGGGCCAGCCGGGGGCGTCGTCCGCGGTGGTGGCGCGTAGGCGCGCGGTGACGGTGGGACTACAGGGGTGCGGGCGCCGAGTTCGGTCAGGGCCCAGCGGATGCCGTCGGGCTCGCTCCAGTCCGGTGGTGTCGCCCGTTCCAGGCAGGCGCGATAGGCGCGGCGCAGGGGCTCGACCGCGCCGTCGATCTCCAGGCTCGCCAGGGCCATCGCCGCCCATTCCCGGACGGTGGGGTCGTCGCTGCCCAGGAGGGCGATCAGAGCGGGGCCGCAGCGCGGGTCCGCCACCTCTTCGAAGACCTCGATGGCGGTCAGCTGCCCGAAGCCGCCGAGGGAGGGAAGACCGTCGATGATGGCGGGGATGGCGTCGGAGCCGATGCCGATCAGTTCCGCTCGGGCGTCGTACGACGGGCCGGTCGAGTCATCGAGCTGCTGGATGAGTCTCTCGATGTGGGTGGTCATGGGTGGTCCTGGCGCCAGAAGGTGGGGAGCCACCAGCAGAGCACCGAGCTGTCGTCGGGCCACGGGGCGCGGTCCTCGGCTGCCCAGTCCTCGAGGGAGTCGCGCGTCAGGTCGATGGGGCGCCAGGCGGGGTCGAGCGGCTCGTCCTCAGCCGGAGGGCGGACGTACCGCCGGCCGTGCTGGTCGCAGGCGCCGAAGTCCTGGTAGTTGCGCTGGGCCTCGATCAGGGAGACCTTGTTCGCGCCGCCGCCCATGGTCGGCCAGCGGAACTGGACCCCGTCGTCCTCCCAGAAGCAGACGGGGCAGATCTCGTAGGAGCCGGGCATGGCGTCGAGCACGCGGTGCCCGCAGCAGGGGCAGGGGTAGCGGTCGCTCACCTGCGCAGTCTCGTTGCTGGTCCGGCCGGTGCGCCATGGATTTCTCTGCCCCGGTACCCCCGGCCAGTCCGCAGCCAGTCCGCAGGACACCCGTAAACGGCCGTCGGGAGCCAACGCACGCCAACGAGGAAATCCCAGGTCAGAGCCCTGGAGGAGGCTCCGCCGCAGGTCAGGATCTGGCTTCAGGCATTCCGCTTCAACGTGTGACGTGCTGGGGAGGGGCGGGTCCTTGGGGTCCGCCCCTTCGTCATGTCCGTGGAAGCCCCTGAGGCCCTACGCAGCACCGCTTTCGAGCAGGCCCTTGAGCTTCTGCTCGTTCTTCGGCATCTCCTTCCGCGCGTGCGGACGCACGACCAGCGGAACAAGCAACTTGCCCATCCCGTGGGACTCGAAGTCGAGGTCGAGCGTCAACCGTGACCGGTCGCCGTCACCGAGCGGCTCGATCGTGCCGTGGACATCGCCCCTGACGGGACCGTCGATGCCCTTCATGTGCCAGCTGCGCGGAGGGTCGAGCTCGACCACCTCCATGGTCATCGGGAACTCGCGGCGGCCGATGCGCCGGGTCACGACCATCTTCGACCCCACAGCCATCGGAGCGTCGCCGAGCGGCCGTACGGATACGGCGCTCTCCTGCCACTCGGTGAGGTGGGAGGGGTCAGTCACGTAGGAGTAGACATCCTCGGGTCGGCGGGAGATGTCTACGCTCTCCTTAATGGTGGACATTTCGCCTCCTGGGTGAGGTTCTACATAAATAATCCCACCCGGGTGACCCCCACACCAGAACGCGAACCCGCGCCCGCACCGGGCTCAGCGGCCGTCGCCCGGCTCCGTCCCGTCCGCCAGTTCCGCCAGGACCTCCGCGTGGCAGCGTTCCGGGACGCACCAGCAGCCCAGGCGGTGGCCGCGCAGGGACGGGAGGCGGGCGAGGAGCTCGGGCCGGGCGAGGAGATACGCGCGGTACTTCTCGACGACCTCTTCGCGGGTGCCGTCCGGGCCCGGGCGGAAGGGGCTGGCCAGCGGGGAGGCATCCAGGTGCCAGCCGCCGCGGTGCATCGCGCGGCCCACATAGACCACGTCCGCGTACTCCGGGTCGTCGCGGTGGCCCTTGAGGTTGACGACGGTTGTCCTGCCCATGTGCTGGATCCTCCGGTCTCGGGCCGCGCCCGGCAACGCGAGGAAGGCGCGTACCGGGCGGACCAGGGTCGGGCGGGCCGCTGGTCGCGGCCCGCGTGACCTCATGTACGCGTGGTTCAGGGAAGCTTGACGGCCAGGAGATCCACCGGGCGGATGTCCGGGGCCGAACTCAGCATCGTCTCCGCCGCCTCCATCAGCGCGGCGGCGATCCGGCCCTGCAGATGACCGGACCGGCCCTCCTCGTTCTCGAAGGTGTCGAAGACACCGAAGGTCGTGGCGCTCTCGCGGAACGCGAACCAGGTGACGGTGTGCTCCTCCTCGCGGGCGAGCTGGAGTGCGCCGCGCAGCAGCGCCTCCACCTTGTCTGCGTACTCCGGCTTGGCCTCGATGCGAGCCAGCAGACCGATGTTCATCGTGAGTCACTCCGTAGGTCGGCGTCGGTGTCCTCGTCTTCGGGGACACCCCCAAACTAGGCCGGTGACCGATGCCGTCGGCAGTGTCGTAAACGACGTGTCGGATACGGTTTCCGTCATGGATGTTGCGGTGCTGGTCTACGACGGCGTGTTCGACTCCGGACTCTCGGCGATCCTCGACGTGCTCGACGGCGCGAACGCCATGCGGGGTGAGCTCCCCCAGCCGCCGCCCGCCTGGCAGGTCACCACCGTCGGCTTCCGCCGCCGTGTGCGGACCGGCGCGGGACACATCGTCACCACCGAACCCGCCGCCGAGGCCAAGCGTGCCGACCTCCTCCTGGTGCCCGCGCTCGCCGAGCGGCGGCCGGACGAGCTGCTCGGGCATGTCTCCGGCCCCGCGACGGCCGCGGTACGGGAGCTGGTGGCCGGCACCCGCGAGCGGGGCACACCCGTCGCGTCCGCCTGTACGGGAACCTTCCTGCTGGCCGAGTCGGGGGTGCTCGACGGACGGAAGGCGACGACGAGCTGGTGGCTGGCGCCGCTCTTCCGTCAGCGCTACCCCGCCGTCACGATCGACGAGACCACGATGGTCACCACGTCGGACGGGGTGACGACGGCCGGCGCGGCCTTCGGGCACGTCGATCTGGCGCTCGCGATCGTACGGATGAGCAGCCCGGCCCTGGCCGATCTCGTGGCGCGCTACCTGGTCGTCGACGAGCGGCCCTCGCAGTCCGCGTACACCATCCCCAGCGCGCTGGCCCAGAGCGATCCGCTCGTGGCGGCCTTCGAGCGCTGGGCCAGGCTGCATCTGGAGGAGCCGGTCAGTGTCGTCGACGCGGCGCGTTCGCTGGGCGTCAGCGAGCGCACCCTTCAGCGGACGGTACGCCGGGTACTCGGCACCTCTCCCGTGCGATTCGTCCAGGACCTGCGGGTCGAGCAGGCCTCGCACCTGCTGCGCACGACCGATCTGTCCCTGGACTCCATCGCCCGCAAGGTCGGCTACGAGCACGCGAACACGCTGCGGATCCTGCTGCGCGAGCGCACTGGCAGTACGGCGGGTGCCCTGCGCGGCCGCTGACGACCACTCCGAGCTCATTGGTTTGAATTGACAACTCTCCCTCCCGCGCGGCAGGCTGGCTGCATGAGGGTTTGAATTTCAAACCAGTCGGCTGGGGAGGCTGTCGTGATGCGGGACGCGGTGATCGTCGAGGCGGTTCGTACGCCGGTGGGCCGGGGCAAGCCGGGAGGGGCGCTGCACGTCGAGCCCCCCGTGGACCTGCTGGCCCGCACACTCGTGGCGCTCGTCGAACGGGCCGGGATCGATCCCGCACGCGTCGACGACGTCATCGGCGGCTGCGTCACCCAGGTCGGGGACCAGTCGCTCAACATCACCCGCAACGCCGTACTGGCCGCCGGGTTCCCCGAGTCGGTGCCGGGCATGACCGTGGACCGGCAGTGCGGCTCGTCCCAGCAGGCCGCGCACATCGCGGCGCAGGGCGTGATCAGCGGTGCGTACGACATCGCGATCGCCTGCGGCGTGGAGTCGATGTCCCGGGTGCCGATGGGATCCAATGTGCTGCCCGGCAGCGACCCGTTCGGGCCGAGGCTGGGCGAGCGGTATCCGGGGGGTCTGGTCGGGCAGGGGATCAGCGCCGAACTGATCGCGGCCCGCTGGAAGATCACCCGCCAGGAACTGGACGCCTACGCGCTGGAGTCGCACCGCAGGGCCTCGGGCGCGTGGGAGCGCGGGGAGTTCGACCGGGAGGTCGCCTGGACCGGGCAGCGGGACGAGTCCGTACGGCCGGGAACCTCGGCCGAGGTGCTCGGCGGGCTCAAGCCGGCGTACTACGACCCGGTCATGGAGCGGCGGTTCCCCGAGATCGGCTGGCAGGTCACGGCGGGCAACAGCTCACCCGTCAACGACGGCGCGGCGGCGCTGCTGATCATGGGCGCGGATGTCGCGGATCGACTGGGGCTGCGGCCGCGCGCCCGCTTCCACTCCTTCGCGGTGGTGGGCGACGATCCGCTGCTGATGCTGACGGCGATCATGCCGGCGACCGAGAAGGTACTGGCCAGGGCCGGGCTGAGCATCGACGACATCGATCTGTTCGAGGTGAACGAGGCCTTCGCCTCGGTGGTGCTCGCCTGGCAGCGGGAGACCGGTGTGGAGGCGGACCGGCTGAATGTGCGCGGCGGCGCGATCGCGATCGGACATCCGCTCGGCGGCAGCGGGGCGCGCATCATGACGACGCTGCTGCACAACCTGGAGGACCGTGGCGGGCGGTACGGGCTGCAGACGATGTGCGAGGCCGGAGGAATGGCCAACGCGACCATCATCGAACGCCTCTGAGTCGGCGCTCGTCCGAGTCAGAGCTGCTGCGGGTAGCCGATCGAGGCGATGTCCTCGGCGAGTTCGGCGAGCGTGAGGTGCGGACTGAGCGCCGCGACCACGTCGGGGGTCAGCGGCTCGAGCGCGTACACATGGCGTACGGCCGCCAGGTCGACCGGGACCTCGTAGTAGTCCTCGGCGAACTCCTTGTACGCCGTAGGGGTCCCGGCCGTCAGTATCGCGAACAACTCCCCGGCGCCGTCCGCGTCTTCGTAGTCCTCCGGGAAGTCGATCGTCCCCGTCCGCCAGCCGTCGTCGGCGGGCTCGCGCCACAGGCAGGCCGTCGCGACGGGCATACCGTCCTCGTCCGTGAAGGCAGGTTCCTGGACGCAGGGGCGGAAGACCTCGGGGACTTCGTCGAGTACACCGGGCCACGGGCCGTCGGAGGCGTACGGGCTCATCGGGGACTCGTGTGCAAAGCCCCGGACGAACGCGCCGACTGGCGAGAAGACGATCGCGTACTCGTCGCCCGAGCCGGTCCGCATCGAGGCCATCTCCTCCGACGAGGACCAGTGTGCGTCGAAGGAGTAGAGCCGGTGCTCCCACTCGGGGCTCAGGATCGCCTCCAGCATGGCGATCGAGCGGCACAGGTCGCGCAGGGCGGGGACGGCGGGCAGTTGCCGGGCGACATCGATGACGGTCACGCCCGTCATCCAACCTCATGGCCCTGGAAGCGGTGGAGGCGCCTCCTCTTCTTCTGCGGCGACACCTCCCTAAGCTGATCCGGTCCCCGGCCGGGGGCGCGAGGAAGAGGAGAGGGACATGTCGTACCCCGACCCGAAGTACATCGAGGGCAAGGGCGAGATCAGCGCTGAGTTCCGGCCCGCGGACACGGAACCGAACCTGCGGTCGCGCACCGGCAGCGGTACGCACTATCTGGCCACCTCCGCCTCCACGGGCGGGGAGTTCGGGCTCTACCGGATGGACATGGCCCCCAAGGCGGGCGGCCCGAAGACGCACTTCCACAAGTCGATCTCGGAGTCGTTCTTCATCATCGAGGGGACGGTACGGCTCTACAACGGCGAGAGCTGGATCGACGCCACAGCGGGCGACTTCCTCTACGTGCCCCAGGGCGGACTGCACGCCTTCCGCAACGACTCGGACGCCCTCGCCTCGATGCTGCTGCTCTTCACGCCGGGCGCTCCGCGCGAGGAGTACTTCGAGAAGGTGGCCGAGGTCGCGACCGAGTGGTCGCCCGAGCAGCAGGCCGAGTTCTTCATCAAGCACGACACCTACTGGACCGACTGAGGCGCGAGGCCCGTCTTCAGGCCCGCGCCGCAGAGCGGGACGACAGCCGTTCCCTCGCTCCAGGCCCCAGCGGCCGCCCAGCACGCGACGCCCGTGGACTCGACGAACAGTCCGCGGGCAGCGAGGTCCAGCTGTGCGGCCCGGATCTGATCCTCCGTCACCGTGAGGAAGGTGCCGCCCGAAGCGCGGACGGCGCGCAGGATCTGCCGGGCCCGTGGCGGACGGGGGATCGCGATGCCCTCGGCGAGCGTCGGCGCGAGCGGCGCGGGCTCGTCGGGCAACGCATCGGCTCCGGCGTGGAAGGCGGCGGCCAGTGGGGAGACGGCCTCGGCCTGGACCGCGATCAGTGCGGGGCGTTCGGAGATCAGGCCGTTCGCGTGGAGTTCGCCAACGGCGAGGGCGGCGCCCAGCAGCAGCGTGCCGTTGCCGACGGGGACGACGATCGCGTCGGGCAGGGTGCCGCCGAGGTCCTCCCACAGTTCGTAGACGTACGTCTTCGTGCCGTGCAGGAAGTACGGGTTGTAGACGTGGCTCGCATAGAAGGTGCCCGGCTCGTCCGCTGCCGCGCGGGCAGCCTGCGCGGTGGACTCGCGGTCGCCGGGGACGAGTTCGAGGTGCGCTCCGTGTGCCCGGATCTGCTCCACCTTCTTGGCGGAGGTGTCCTCGGGGACGTACACCGTGCAGTCCAGACCGGCGCGTGCGCAGTACGCGGCGATCGCCGTGCCCGCGTTGCCGCTGCTGTCGGCGATGACCCGGCGGGGCGCGAGTCGGCGGGCCAGCTCCGCCAGCATCACCGCGCCGCGGTCCTTGAACGAGAGCGTCGGCATCAGGAAGTCGAGCTTGGCGGAGACGGTTTCGGTGAGCGCGACGAGCGGGGTGCGGCCCTCGCCGAGCGAGACGGCAGGCGCGGCAAGAGGCAGCGCCTCCTCGTAACGCCACAGTGAATTGGTCCTGCCGGAAAGGGACGTGAGCCTGATCGCCGACGCCGAGAAGTCGAGGTCCCAGGGGCTGCGGCAGTTCGGGCAGCGCCAGTTGGCCGATTCGACGGGGGAGCGGGTGCCGCACTCGGGGCAGTTGTACGAGCTCATGGGTCGCCAGCATGGCAGTTGTGTGGCACATCTGTTACGCACCGTCCCGGACTCTTGTGTGATTCCTATGGATCGGCCAATCTTTCGCTCGGCAGGCGAGACAACGGCAGGGGAGATTCAGTTGCCATTCATTGTCATGCGCCTGTCGATTTCCCCCACAGCAGCGCACCACCAATGAGGAGGACCCCTCACATGTCTGTGATGCGTAATTCGCGTCGAAGATTTGCGGCGGGCGGCGTCATAGCCGCCGCCGCGCTCTCGCTGGGTGCGGCTTCCGCCCTCACGGCCACCGCGGCCGAGTCGGCTCCGGTAGGCGTGATCGAGAACGCGGGCGTGCCCGGAGCCATCGCGGGCAGCTATATCGTCACCCTCGACGATTCGGCGCCCGACGCGGGCTCCACGGCGGGCAAGGCGCTCGCGGCGGAGTACGGCGCGAAGATCAAGAAGACGTACAACGCGGCGCTCAACGGGTACTCCGTCCAGCTCTCGGAGGCACAGGCGAAGAAGTTCGCCGCGGACCCGGCGGTCGAGTCCGTCGTCCAGAACCGTGTCTTCAAGGCGACCGGCACACAGCCGAACCCGCCGTCCTGGGGCCTGGACCGGATCGACCAGAAGGCCCTCCCCCTGAACCAGAGCTACACCTACCCGGACACCGCGGGCGAGGGGGTGACCGCGTACATCATCGACACCGGTGTACGCATCACCCACACCGACTTCGGCGGCCGGGCGTCGTACGGCTATGACGCCATCGACAACGACAACACGGCGCAGGACGGCAACGGCCACGGCACGCACGTCGCCGCGAACGTCGCCGGTTCGTCCTACGGCGTGGCCAAGAAGGCCAAGATCGTCGGCGTCCGTGTGCTCGACAACTCGGGCTCGGGCACGACCGAGCAGGTCGTCGCGGGCATCGACTGGGTGACCCAGCACGCCGTCAAGCCGGCCGTCGCCAACATGAGCCTCGGCGGCGGGGTGGACACCGCGCTCGACACGGCGGTACGCAACTCCATCGCCTCCGGCGTCACCTACGCGGTCGCCGCGGGCAACGACGGCGCCAACGCCTCCAACTACTCGCCCGCGCGAGTGGCCGAGGCCATCACGGTCGGTTCGACGACCAGCACGGACGCGCGCTCCAGCTTCTCCAACTACGGCAGCATCCTGGACATCTTCGCTCCGGGCTCGTCGATCACGTCGGCCTGGAACACCAGCGACACGGCGACGAACACGATCTCCGGCACGTCGATGGCGACCCCGCACGTCACCGGCGCGGCCGCGCTGTACCTCGCGGCGAACAAGACGGCGACCCCGGCGCAGGTCTCCTCGGCGCTGGCCTCGGCCGCGTCGAGCGGCGTGGTGGGCAATCCGGGCACGGGCTCCCCGAACCGCCTGCTGAACGTCGGCACCGGCTCGACGCAGCCTCCGGGACCGAAGTTCGAGAACACCGCGGACTACGCGATCAACGACAACTCCACGGTGGAGTCGCCGATCACGGTCAGCGGCGTCACCGGTAACGCGCCGGCGAGCCTGAGCGTGCCGGTGGACATCAAGCACACGTACATCGGCGACCTGCGCATCGACCTGGTCGCGCCGGACGGTTCGGTCTACAACCTGAAGGCGTACGGGTCGGGCGGCAGCGCGGACAACGTGATCACGACGTACACGGTGAACGCGTCGTCCGAGGTCGCGAACGGCACCTGGAAGCTGCGGGTGAGCGACAACGCGGCGGTGGATGTCGGCAAGATCGACTCCTGGGCGCTTCAGTTCTAGGCCCTGCCTGAGCGGGAGGGGCGGTCGCGACGGCGACCGCCCCTCTCTGCTGCGGGGGTCCGTTGCGCGGCCCGCCGCATGGTGCGCCGGAACCGCTAGCGGCGCGAGAGTCCGCCGTCGACCGCGCTCATCAGCTCGCCGTCCGCCGTGTCCCCGTCCAGGGACCAGAACATGGCGCCGCCGAGGCCCCGTTCACGGATGTACGAGGTCTTGGTGCGCAGCACCTGAGGATCGTCGTACGTCCACAGCGTGGTGCCGTCGAAGAGCCACGCGTGGCCGTTCCGCCGGTCCCGGTGGAGCGTGTACGTCCCCGAGTCGGCGAGCTTCTTGAGCGCCTTGTAGTCCTCGTAACCCGCTGCCCAGGTCGCAGGCGCGGGCGCCGTCGCCGGCTGGTTCAGGCCGTCGCCGCCGCCGGTCACGCCGGTCCAGCCCTGGCCGTAGAAGGGCATGCCCATCACCAGTTTGCGGGCGGGTGCGCCGCGGCGCAGCCACTCGCGGACGGTCTGGTCGACGCTGAAGTCGCCGCGTGCGTGCAGGGCGGACTGCTGGGCGGTCGACTTCTCGCCCGAGACATGGAAGTCGTAACCCTGGAGGTTCACGAAGTCCAGGTCGCACATGATCCTGCGGACCTCGAAACCGGCGTCGATCTTGGCGGGGGCGGTCGGTACGAAGGCGGACAGCTCGTAGTGCTTGCGCTTGCCGTGCTGCGATTTCGCGTACGCGTCGAGCTGCGTACGGAATTCGTGCACGAGCGCCGTGAAGTTCTGCTTGTCCTCCGGCCGGAACACCGTGTCCGTGTCGCCCGCCGAGCCGGGCCACTCCCAGTCGAGGTCGACGCCGTCGAAGAGCCCGGCCGCGGCGCCGGCTCCGCCGCGTGCTCCGTCGACGGGCAGATTCCCCTTGATGTACAGGTCGACGCAGGAGGAGACGAACGCCTTGCGGGAGGCCGCGGTACGGGCCGCGTCCGAGAAGTGGGTGGACCAGCTCCAGCCGCCCAGGGAGATCAGGACCTTGAGGCCGGGGTGCTTGGCCTTGAGCTCGCGCAGCTGGTTGAAGTTGCCGGCGAGCGGTTGCTCGGCCGTGTCGGCGACACCGTCCACCGAGTCGGCGGCGTCGAGCGGACGGGCGTAGTCGGCCCAGGCGTCCGCCTCGCCGGGGATGCTGCCGGTGAAGCACTTGCCGTCGGAACTCACATTTCCGAAGGCGTAGTTGATGTGGGTGAGCTTGGCGGCCTGGCCGCTGGTGTCCATGTCCTTGACCTGGAAGTCCCGGCCGTAGACGCCCCATTGGGTGAAGTAGCCGACGCGCTTGTACGACTCGTGGTGGCTTCCCTGCGCCGAGGCGCTGGGCGCGAGCGCGGCGAGGAGGGAGAGGGAGCAGGCGGCAACAGCCGCCCTGGCAAGGGATCTTCGGCAGTTTCGACGCATGGCCAGGAACGTATTGGTCTGGACCATTGCGGTCAAGGGTGAGTGCGGGAATTGACGGCCATACCCGCGGTAAGCGCCTGCGTAAAGGCAAGTCATCACTTCGAGTGAAACTTTGGCCCATGCTTGCGGTCATCAACTGTCGGTTGCCACGCTGTTGCTGTCTGTCAACCTGTTGGGAGTGGCCAGTGACATTCGGTGAGCAGCCCGCCTATCTGCGCGTTGCGAGCGACCTTCGCCAGAAGATCGTCAACGGCTCGCTGCCGCCGCACACCCGGCTTCCCTCGCAGGCCCGCATCCGCGAGGAGTACGGAGTCTCGGACACCGTCGCCCTGGAGGCACGCAAGGTCCTGATGGCGGAAGGTCTGGTCGAGGGCCGCTCGGGCTCAGGCACCTATGTCCGCGAGCGCCCCGTCCCGCGCCGGGTCTCCCGCTCGGGCTACCGCCCGCCGTCCGGAGCCAATCCCTTTCGTCAGGAACAGGCCGAGGAGGGGACCCGGGGCACCTGGGAGTCCAGCAGCGAACAGGAGGGCGCAAGCCCGGAGATCGCCGTCCGCCTCGGCATCCCGCTCGGTGACCGGGTGATGCGTACGCGCTATGTGTTCCGCGACGCGGGCGAGGCGGTGATGCTCTCCACCTCGTGGGAGCCGCTCGAAGTCACCGGCCGCACACCGGTGATGCTGCCCGAGGAGGGTCCGCTCGGCGGCTGCGGAGTCGTCGAGCGCATGGCGGCCATCGACGTCGTCGTCGACAACGTGGCGGAGGAGGTCGGCGCCCGGCCGGGGCTTGCGGAGGAGCTCCTGGCGCTCGGCGGTGTACCCGGCCATGTGGTGATGGTGGTCGAGCGGACGTACTACGCATCGGGACGGGCGGTCGAGACGGCGGACGTCGTGGTCCCGGCGGACCGCTACCGGATCGCATACCACCTGCCGGTGAAGTGACCGGTAGGCGGACAGCACGTCCGGCTCCCGTGATCACGAGTTAACAGTGCCCCGCCTCCCGTAACGCAGGGGCAATCGCCCCCTGCGACGTGCCGTCATGTCCCGCTCCTACCTTCCCGTCCGTACCCGCGTACCGGACTGACGAACGGGATGTCACAGATGACGGACACTGCCACCCCCACCACAAAGGCTCCGGAGCAGCCGCCCGGGCGCAGTTACGCGAAGCTCGCCGCCGACGAGAGCCGCGAGGACTACTCGCTGCGCTATGCACCGCACTCGTTCCGGCGCTGGTCGCCCGCGATGGTCGCGGGCACCGCGCTCGGCGGCATCGCCTATCTCGCGGACTTCGCGATCGGTGCGTCGATCGTCTTCACCTACGGATTCACCAGCGGCCTCGCCTCGATCCTCACCGCCGCGGTGATCATCTTCCTCACCGGGATACCGATCGCCCGGGCCTGTGCGACGTACGGCCTGGACATGGACCTCGTCACGCGCGGCGCCGGCTTCGGCTACTTCGGCTCGACCCTCACCTCCCTCATCTACGCCTCCTTCACCTTCATCTTCTTCGCGCTCGAAGGCTCGATCATGGCCCAGGCCATGCACCAGGCCGTCGGACTGCCCGTCGAGTTCGGCTATCTGGTCACCACGCTGATCGTCATCCCGATCGTCTTCCGGGGGATGGGCGCGCTGGCGAAGGTGCAGGCATGGACCCAGCCGGTCTGGATCATCGGCCTGGTGCTGCCCTTCGTGGTGCTGGCCTTCGAAGCCCCGGACGCCTGGGGTGCGTTCGGTTCCTTCGGCGGTACGGAGGGGGCGGGCTCGGGCTTCTCCTGGATCGGCTTCGGCCTCGGCACGGGCGTCGCGCTCTCCCTCATCGCCCAGATCGGCGAACAGGCCGACTATCTGCGCTTCATGCCCGCCAAGACCGAGGCCAACAAGCGCCGCTGGAACCTCGCCGTCCTCGGCGCCGGGCCAGGCTGGGTCATCATCGGGGCCGCCAAGCAGATCGGCGGCGCATTCCTCGCCTTCGTCGCGCTGGAGGCCGTCGGCAAGACGCACGCCCTGGAGCCGATCGCCCCGCAGATCGAGGCGCTCAAGCCCTGGCTCGGCTCGGTCGCCCTGCCCGCCGCCGCGCTGTTCGTGATCGTCTCCCAGATCAAGATCAACGTGACCAACGCCTACAGCGGCTCGCTGTCCTGGTCGAACTTCTTCTCCCGTATCACCCACAAGCACCCGGGCCGGGTCTGGTACATCTTCCTCAACCTCGCCATCGCGCTGACGCTGATGGAGATGAACATGTTCGCGATGCTGGGCAAGCTGCTCGGCTTCTACTCGAACGTGGGCATCGCCTGGATCGCGGCAGTGGCCGCGGATCTTGTCATCAACAAGCGGATCGGGCTGAGCCCCAGCTACATCGAGTTCAAGCGGGCGTATCTGTACTCGGTGAACCCGGCCGGCTTCGGCGCGATGGTGATCGCGTCGACCGTATCGATTCTGGCCTTCTTCGGGCTCTTCGGTACGTACGCCGAGGCGTTCTCGACCTTCATCGCCGCCGGACTCGCCCTCGTCCTCTGCCCGTTGATCGCCTGGGCGACCAAGGGGAAGTACTACCTGGCGCGCCCGAATCCGGTGAACGGCCCCGGCGTCGAGATCGACGACATCACCGCCACCCACACCTGCGCCGTGTGCGAGACCGCCTACGAGCTGCCCGACATCGCGGACTGCCCGGTCCACTCGGGCCCGATCTGCTCGCTGTGCTGCTCGCTGGACTCGGAGTGCGGGGACATCTGCCGCAAGGATCCGGCGGGCGGTTCGGCGGAAAGCCCGGCGGCCGGTCCGGTACTGATGCCGGTGCCGACGATGCCGGCCCGCGGGGCGTAAACAGGGCCGGAATCGGCCAGCAGGGGCGCATCCAGACGGGTGCGCCCCTCTTTCATATCTCTTTGTGTAAATCCGTATCCGGTGAGTAAAGGTCAGGCGTAGGCTCGGGCATATGCGTACTGCGGTTTCCTGGCGATCCTTACAGACATCCGGGCCGGCCGAGGGAGGGGCGCGATGAACGAGGGCGGCGGCGCTCTGCTCCCCTGGCTTGTCATACGGCAGGACGACAACGGCAACCGCTACCGCGTCGGGCGGTACGCCACTCAGGACGAGGCCCAGCAGATCGTGGACACTCTCGACGGCCGTGGACACAAGCAGCTCTACTGGGTCGAGCGCATAGGCCAGACGACGCACTAGCCCAGTACGCTCCGGCGCATGAAGGATCGTGTCGTGGTGGCCGGAGCGGTGTGCGAAAAGGGGCGGCTGCTGGCCGCGCGCCGCAGCGCACCCGAGGAGCTCGCCGGCCGCTGGGAACTGCCCGGCGGCAAGCTGGAGCCGGGGGAGAGCCCCGAGCAGGCGCTGGTGCGCGAGCTGCGCGAGGAGCTGGGCGTCGAGACCGAGCCGCTGGAGCGGATCCCCGGCGAGTGGCCGCTCAAGCCCGGCTATGTCCTTCAGGTGTGGACGGCCCGGCTGCTCTCCGGGGAGCCCCGGCCGCTGGAGGACCATGACGAGCTGCGCTGGCTCGCGCCGCACGAGACCGATGCCGTCGACTGGCTCGACCCGGACCGGCCCGCCGTGGCGGAGGCCGCGCGCCTCCTTCGTGAAGGTGAGCTGCCTGAGGGGTGAGCTGCCTGAACGGTGAGCTGCGCGAAAGTGGGCGGGACGGCGCGCGCGACCGACGCCTACGCCGTTCGTGCCACGGTGCGCCCATTGCTGCGCCGGTCGCGATACCTCCCCCCGAATATCGGGTATGTGCTGATTAACCCCCCTAAATAGGACGCGGGTCTGCTGGGTCTGGGGCTGGTCTGGGGAAGTGAGCGGCGTGATCGACACCGAAGGTGAATGCGTCGAATGGGCCTTCCCTGCGGAGCCCGACGCCGTGCGCATCGCCCGGCACGCCGTGCGCGACACCCTGCGACGCTGGGGACTGGATTCGGTGATCGGCGACATGACCGTACTGCTGGTCAGCGAGCTGGTGACCAACTCTCTGCGGTACGCATCGGGCCCCATCGGGGTCCGGCTGGTCCGGCCCGAACCGGGCGACACCACCCCCACGCTGCTGGTGGAAGTCTCCGATCCCCTTCCGGATCCGCCCACCGAGCGCAGCGCGCTCCCCGACGACGAGGGCGGACGCGGGCTTCAACTGGTGGCTTGTTCCGCTCGTAGGTGGGGAACCAGGCGGGGGAGAACGGGCAAGACCGTGTGGTTCGAGCTCGCTCTGACTGGTTAGAAGTGTGGGGGGACGACGATCTCGCCGCGCACGGGTCCGACCTGGCCGGGACAAGGCCGAAAATGAACGAGACCGTGCTGTGATCGTGAACGCCGTGTCGGTCGCGCCCGTAGTACTGAATACTGCGGTCATGGCCGGTCCGGTGCGGTGAGCTGGAGGGGACGGTCGCGTGAGCGAAATACCTGAGACGGCGAGCAATGTCGTATGGCAGAGCAGCCCGCCTGGCTCGATCTATGACTACATCAAGGTGGCTTCCTTCTCGATCGGCCCCGACGGGCTGGTCGACCAGTGGAGCCGGCGCGCGGTTGATCTCTTCGGCATCACTGCAGACGAGGTCAGGGGCAAGGACCCGGTCGAGGTCTTCATGCCCGCCGAGCTGCGCCCGCGCGGCCACCGGCACGTTGCCGAGATACTCGACGGCAAGGAGTGGACGGGCCTCGTCCCCTTCCGGATGCCTGGGGCGGGCGGCGGGCACGGTATCGCCGAGGTCTATGTGATGCCGAGTGAGACGGAGAGCGGCGACAAGGCTGCGCTCTGTATCGTCGTCGACGTCCGCGCCCTGCGACGGATCGAGACCGATCTTGCCGCTTCGCAGGCCATTTTCGGCCAATCTCCTTTTGGCTTCCTCCTGTTCGGTACGGATCTGACCGTGCAGCGCGCCAATCAGCGCTTCGCGACCGTCTTCGGAGGTGCCGCCGACGATCACCGCGGACGCACCGTCCACGACTATCTCTCCCGCGCCGAGGGCGACCGGATGAACGCCTCGCTGCGCCGGGTGCTCGAGACCGGCGAATCCGCCATCGACCTCCAGATCGTCGGCGCGGCACCCGGCAGCACGGACCGCAGGCACTGGTCGATCAACCTCTACCGCGTGCACAGCGGATCCGGGCGGCCCATAGGCGTCGCCGGGATCGGCACCGATGTCACCCGCCGTCATATCGCCGCCCGCGAGGCCGCCAGCGCCCGCCGCAATCTCGCCCTCCTCAATGAGGCGAGCGCGCGCATCGGCAACTCCCTCGACCTGGAGACCACGGCCCGCGAACTGCTCGACGTCGCCGTCCCCGGCTTCTGCGACCTCGCCGCCGTCGACCTCCTTCAGGGGCTTCTGACCGGCGACGAGGCCCCTCCCGGCAGATGGGGGTCCCCGCACGCCGAGGGCTACGGCGGCGGCGCCGGGAGCGCCGAACTGCGCCGGGTCGCCTTCGCCAGCGCCGTCTCCGACGCACCGCTGGTGGCCACTCCGGGCTGCAGCCCCGAGGGCAGCGCCCCCACCGAGGTCGGCGCGGTCCATCGCTACACCTTCAACTCGCCCTGCGCGAGAGCCCTGCGCACGGCCCGCGTCCAGTCGATCCCGGGCGAGGACGGCAGTCTCGTCCAGTCCACGCTCGCCGTGCCGATGGTCGCGCACGACACCGTCGTCGGCATGGCGCAGTTCTCCCGTACGAAGGGGAGCGAGCCCTTCGGGGAGCGGGACCAGGCGCTCGCCATCGAGCTCGCCGCCCGCGCCGCCGTCTGCATCGACAACGCGCGGCTCTACCGCAGGGAGCACGAGCGGGCACTCATCCTCCAGCGCAGCCTGCTCCCGCCCGGCGACCCCGAGGCCGCGGGTCTGGACATCGCCTGCCGCTATCTCCCCGGCAACACGGCCACCGAGGTCGGCGGTGACTGGTTCGACGTCATCGAACTGCCCGGCCACCGCACCGCCCTGGTCGTGGGCGATGTAATGGGCCGCGGTCTGCGGGCCGCGGTTGCCATGGGTGAACTGCGCACCGCCGTACGGACCTTGGCGCTGCTCGACCTGGAGCCCGCCGAGGTGCTCTCCGCGCTCGACGAGATCGCCCGCGGTCTCGGCAGCCCCAGCGGCGCCCAGCAGGCCTCCCGCGTCGCCCACAAGTCCCGCGACGCCGACCTCTCCGAGGTCTATCTCGCGACCTGTGTCTACGCCGTCTACGACCCGGTCACCCGGCGCTGCACCTTCGCCAACGCCGGCCATCTGCCGCCCGTCCTGGTCGAACCGGGCGAGGAGGCGCTGCTGCTCGATGTGCCGCCGGGGATGCCGCTCGGCGTGGGCGGCGAACCCTTCGAGGAGGTCGAGGTAGAGCTCCCGGAGGGCGCGCTCCTCGCTCTCTACACCGACGGGCTCGTCGAATCCCGCGACCACCCTCTCGACGAGGGACTGCGTGCCTTCCGCACCGCACTCACCGATCCCGTGCGCCCGCTCGAAGACGTCTGTGACCATGTGCTGAACACCCTCGACACCCGGCACGGCGAGGACGACATCGCGCTGCTGATGGCCCGTATCCAGGGGCTGCCCGTGGACGCCGTCGGCGACTGGCGGCTGCCACGCGAGCCCCGCTCGGTGGGCCGGGCCCGCGAGCTGGCCCGCGCCCAGCTCGTCACCTGGGACCTCGAGGCGCTCGTGGACACGGTCGAGCTGCTGGTGAGCGAGCTCGTCACCAACGCCCTGCGGTACGGCGAGGGCGAGATACGGCTTCGCCTGCTGCGCGACCGCACCCTCGTCTGCGAGGTCTGGGACGCGGGCCTCGTACAGCCGAGACGGCGACGAGCGCGCGAGACCGACGAGGGCGGCCGTGGACTGCAGCTGGTCGGGCTGCTGAGCGCGGCCTGGGGCTCGCGCCGGACCCCGCGCGGCAAGACGGTCTGGTTCGAACTCGCCCTGCCCGACGGGGACTCGACGGCGGAACCCACGGTCGAACAGCTTCTGAGCATGTTCTGACCGCGCTACGCCGCCTTGAGGGCAGCCAGGCGAGCGTCGATCTCGGCACTGTCGCCCAGGCTGTCCAGCTGCTCGAACTGGGCGTCCAGCGACGACGCGGCGAGCTCCTGCTTGCCCATCGCCTTCGCCTCCTCGCGCCGCACCTTGTCCTCGAACCGGCTCAACTCGCTCGTCGGGTCGAGCACATTGATGTTCTTGGCGGCGTCCATCATCCGGTTCTGCGCCTGCGCGGACTTGGCCCGCGCCACCAGCTCGTCCCGCTTCGCCTGCAGCTCGGTCAGCTTCGTCTTCATCTGGTCCAGGCCCGACTTGAGCTTGTCCACGACCTCCGTCTGAGAGGCGATGGTCGGCTCGGCGGTCTTCGCCTCCTTCTCGGACTGGAGCTGGCGGCCCAGCGCCACCTTCGCCAGATTGTCGAACTTGTCCGCGTCCGCGCTCTGCCCCGCGCCGCGCAGCTCGTCCGCCTTCCTGCTGGCCGCGAGCGCCTTCTCGCCCCACTCCTTGGCCGCGTCCACGTCCTCCTGGTGGTCCTGCTCCATCAGGCGCAGATTGCCGATGGTCGTGGCCACCGCCTGCTCCGCCTCCCTGATGTTGTCCGTGTAGTCCCGGATGAGCTGGTCCAGCATTTTCTGCGGATCCTCCGCCTCGTCGAGCAGGGCATTGATATTGGCCTTCGCCAGCTGGGCGACACGGCCGAGGATGGTCTGCTTGGTCATGGCACTTCTCCTTGAACACCTTATGGAAATGGGGAGTTGGATCAGAAGCGGCCGCCGCCCATCCGGCCGCGCGTGCCCCCGCCGCCGAAGCTGCCGGGCCCGCCGCCGAAGCCGCCACCCCCGAAGCCCCCTCCACGACCCCCTCCGAAACCCCCGCCATATCCCCCGCCCCTTCCTCCGCCGCCGAACAGTCCGCCGAGGATGATCCCGCCGAGCACCGCGCCCCCGAGCCCGCCCCGCGCGCTTCCTGCTTCTTGTACACCGCCCGGGCCGAATGGGTTCCCGTACGCCCGCACATCGTTTTCCGCCAGGCTCTGCGCCTGCCGCGCCAGCGCGTCCGCCTGCTGCACCTCGGCCAGCGCACCCTGCGGATCGCCCGAACCCGAACCCGAACCCGAACCCGAACCCGAACCCGAACCCGAACCCGAACCCGGGCCGCCCGAAGCGTCCGCTCCCGCCAGTTCCCGCGCCCGCTCGAGCCGCCTCTGTGCCTCCGTCAGCCGCGTCCGGGCCTCGCTGCCGACCGCCCCACGATGCGTGGTGATGTAGTCGGCCGCCGCGCCGACCGTCGACCGCGCGCCCAGCATCGCCTGGTCCAGCAGCGCCCGGGCACGCCGCGGCCCCTGCTCGTTCTCCCGCGCCCCCGCCAGCGCCTCGTCCAGTGCCGCGTCCGCCTCCTCGACCCGGCGCAACGCGTCGATCGGGTCGTACGGCCCCGCTTCCTGTTCCCTGCGTACCTCCGCGACCACCGTCTCGGCGCGGGCGATCCGCCCCTGCAGGTCGGCCGTCGACACCCCCTCCGGCGTGCCCTTCAGCAGTCCGCGCGCCTCGGCCAGATCGGTGTCCGCCTCGGTGAGCGCGCCGGGCAGCTTGCCGGCCGCCTCCGCCAGCTCCTGCGCCCGCCGGTCCACGGCCTCGATGAGCCGGGTCGCCTGCGCGAGTGCGCCCTCGGCCGCCCGTATCTGCACGGCGGCCGCGCCGTTGTCGGCCGCGTCGACCGCTGTGCGCGCCTCGTCGAGGCTGGATTTCGCGAAGACGAGCCGGTCCTTGGCCTGTTCGACGTCGCTCGCGACGGGTGCGGCCGCGGAGGGTGCGTACCGCTCGCGCATCACTCCGAGCGTCGCTTGCGTCGTGACGACGCGTCCGCCGAGGTCGTCGTAGGCAGCCTCGGCCGTGGCGAGGGCCTGCGGCGCGTTGTGTTCCAGGGCCCGCAGCCGGTCGAAGTCCTCCGACTCCGCGTCGAGGCGCCTGTTGGCCTCCGCGCACCGCGAAACGATCTCGTCGAGCATCCGGCGGCGGGTCGCGTCGTCCTCCGGGTAGGCGTCGTCGAGCTGCTGACGCAGCCGGAACGCCGCCGTCAGCTCACTCTTCGCGTAGTCGACCGCCTCATGGAAGGGCTTGGCCGCCTCCTCCCCGAACTGGGCGGTGGCGAAGCCGAGTTCCTCCTGGCTGGTGCGCAGGGCGTCGTCCGTGTCGACGAGTGTCTGCCTGGCCTCGGCGTCGAGTTCGGCCAGCGGCTTCTCCCGCGCCTGCTGCGGTGTGCCCCAGCCCTCCTGGCCGCCCTGGGGCGTGGTCCGGGTCGCGGCCCGCTTTCTGCGCTTGGCGAAGCTGTACGCGGCGAGCGCGCCGGCCCCGCCGAGGACCGCGATCGGCAGCACCAGGTCACCGGCCCCCGTCCCGGCCCCCGTGCCGCCCGGGTCGGCCTCGCCGGGGGTGATGGCGGGCGCGGGCACGGGCTGTCCGCCCACCTCGGCGTCATAGCCGTTCGCGGCCCCGATCGCCGCGCCCGCCCAGTCGTTCTGCCGCAGCGCGGGCTCGATCGCGGTGCCCGCGACGTCCGCGAGCTGTGCGTCGGTGAGCTGCGAGTCGGCGTCCACGTAGTACGCGTACTGCCGGTCGTGCGTCGCGACCGCGAGGAGGATGTCGTTCTGGCCGAGGCCGTTCTTCTGCGCGGTGGCGTTCGCCCATTCCTGCGCGGACCGGCCGGAGAAGTCCCGTACGTACACGACGAACAGCTGCAGCCGACGATCGTCGTAGAGCCGGTCGAGCGCCTCGGTGACCTGCGGTTTCCGGTCGCCCAGGGCCCCGACCCGGTCGGTGGCCTGACCCTCACGGGACAGGCTGACCGGGTCGTCGGCGAGCGCGCATCGAGCGGCGGGCACGACCAGCCACCACGCCGCCACCAGCGCGGCCAGGAGGGCCCGGGTGGCTATTCGCGTCACATTTGGGAGGCTATGTCGGCCGGTGAACCTCCGCGACCGGACGGTGCCCGCCGGGACGGTGCCGTGCCGGACGCTGCCCGACCGGCACCGTCACGATTCCTCCCGCCGGCGGATCTTGTTGCCCAGCCAGACCAGCGGGTCGTACTTCTTGTCCACCGCCCGCTCCTTCAGCGGGATCAGCGCATTGTCAGTGATCTTGATGCCCTCGGGGCACACCTCCGTGCAGCACTTCGTGATGTTGCAGTAGCCGAGTCCGTGCTCGTCCTGGGCGGTCTTCTTGCGGTCCAGGCCCGTCTCGGCGGCCGCGTCCAGCGGATGCATGTCCAGCTCCGCCACCCGCATCAGAAAGCGCGGACCGGCGAAGGCCGCCTTGTTCTCGTCGTGGTCGCGCACCACATGGCAGGTGTCCTGGCACAGGAAGCACTCGATGCACTTGCGGAACTCCTGCGAGCGGTCCACATCCATCTGCTGCATGCGGTACTCACCCGCCTTCACGCCCGGCGGCGGCACGAAGGAGGGGACCTCCCGTGCCTTCGTGTAGTTGAAGGACACATCCGTCACCAGGTCCCGCACCACCGGGAACGCCCGCAGCGGCGTCACCGTGATCGTCTCCTCGCGCGAGAAGACCGACATCCGGGTCATGCACATCAGCCGCGGCCGACCATTGATCTCCGCGCTGCACGAACCGCACTTGCCCGCCTTGCAGTTCCAGCGGACCGCGAGATCGGAGGCCTGGGTGGCCTGGAGGCGGTGGATGATGTCGAGGACGACCTCGCCGTCGTTGACCTCGACGGAGAAGTCCTCAAGATCCCCGCCCTCCTGATCGCCCCGCCAGACCCTGAAGGCCGCTGTGTAGCTGCTCACTCGTAGAGCTCCTCTTCGGCGAGGTACTTGACCAGCTCCTCCTTCTCGAAGAGGGCGAGCAGGTCGGGACGGATGGGATCGGTCGTCTTCCGTACGAGGTCGATCTGGCCGCGCACCGGATCGGTGGCCGCCAACCCGCCCGTGGAATCGATCAGTTGGCAGATCAGATTGACCCGCCGCCAGTCGCGTTCCATGGCCGGGCAGTCCTCGCGGGTGTGTCCGCCGCGGCTCTCGGTGCGCTCCAGCGCGGCCCGCGCGATGCACTCGCTGACGAGCAGCATGTTCCGCAGGTCGAGCGAGAGGTGCCAGCCGGGGTTGAACTGCCGGTGGCCCTCGACCCCGGCGCGCCGCGCCCGCACGCGCAGATCCGCCAGCTTGTCGAGCGCCTGCTCCATCTCCGCCTCGCGCCGGATGATGCCGACCAGGTCGTTCATCGTCTGCTGGAGTTCCTGGTGGAGGGTGTACGGATTCTCGGGCTGCGCGCCCGCCTCGGGGCCCTCGGCGCTGAACGGACGCAGTGCCTCCGCCGCGGCCGCGTCGATCTGGGACTCCTCCACCGGCGGCCGCTCGGCCAGCCCGTCGGCGTACTCGGCCGCGTGCAGACCTGCCCGCCGGCCGAAGACCAGCAGGTCGGAGAGCGAGTTCCCGCCGAGCCGGTTGGAGCCGTGCATCCCGCCCGCGACCTCGCCCGAGGCGAAGAGGCCGGGAACCCCGACCGCCGCCGCAGTGTCGGACTCGACGGCGATGCCGCCCATCACGTAGTGGCAGGTCGGTCCGACCTCCATGGCCTCCGCCGTGATGTCGACGTCCGCCAGCTCCTTGAACTGGTGGTACATCGACGGCAGCCGGCGCCGGATCACCTCGGCGGGCATCCGGGTGGAGACATCCAGGAACACGCCGCCGTGCGGGGAGCCGCGGCCCGCCTTCACCTCGGAGTTGATGGCGCGGGCCACCTCGTCGCGGGGCAGCAGCTCAGGAGGACGCCGGTTGTTGTCCGGGTCCTCGTACCAGCGGTCGCCCTCCTCCTCCGACTGTGCGTACTTCTCCTTGAAGACGTCGGGGACGTAGTCGAACATGAACCGCTTGCCCTCGGAGTTGCGCAGCACCCCGCCGTCGCCGCGCACCGACTCGGTGACGAGGATCCCCTTCACCGACGGCGGCCAGACCATCCCGGTCGGATGGAACTGCACGAACTCCATGTTGAGCAGCGGAGCGCCCGCGAGCAGCGCCAGAGCGTGCCCGTCGCCGGTGTACTCCCAGGAGTTCGACGTCACCTTGAAGGACTTGCCGATCCCGCCGGTGGCGAGGACGACCGCCGGCGCCTCCAGGACGAAGAAGCGCCCGGACTCCCGCTCGTAACAGAAGGTGCCGCTCACCCTCCCCCCGTCCTTGAGGACGCGGGTGACCGTGCACTCCTGGAAGACCTTCAGACGCGACTCGTAGTCGCCGGTCTCCTTGTAGTCCTCCTGCTGCAGTGAGACGATCTTCTGCTGGAGCGTACGGATCAGCTCCAGGCCCGTCCGGTCGCCCACGTGCGCCAGGCGCGGGTACTCGTGCCCGCCGAAGTTGCGCTGGGAGATCTTTCCGTCGGCCGTACGGTCGAAAAGTGCGCCCCAGGTCTCCAGCTCCCACACCCGGTCGGGCGCCTCGCGCGCGTGTAGCTCGGCCATCCGCCACTGGTTGAGGAACTTCCCGCCGCGCATGGTGTCGCGGAAGTGCACCTGCCAGTTGTCACCGGCGTTCACATTGCCCATGGAGGCGGCGATGCCGCCCTCGGCCATCACGGTGTGGGCCTTGCCGAAGAGGGACTTGCAGATCACCGCCGTACGGGCGCCCCGCTCGCGCGCCTCGATGGCGGCCCGCAGACCCGCGCCGCCCGCGCCCACCACCACGACGTCCCACTGCTGCCGTTCGAGTTGCGTCATGTCAGAACGCCCCACCCATCAGAAGAACCTCGGATCGTCGAAGGCACCGGACGCGACGAGATAGACGTAGAAGTCGGCGAGCGCGACGCTGATCAACGACGCCCATGCGAGGAGCATGTGCCGTTCGTTCAGCCTGCCGACCCAGCCCCACAGCCGATAGCGCACCGGGTGTTTGGAGAAGTGCTTGAGCCGGCCGCCGATGATGTGCCGGCAGGAGTGGCACGAGAAGGTGTACGCCCAGATCAGCACGATGTTGACCACGAAGACGACCGTGCCGAGGCCCATGTGTCCCCACGCGTAGTGCTCGTCGCGGAAGGCGAGCACGGTGTCGTACGTGAGGATCGAGGCGACTGGTACCGCCGCGTAGAAGAAGTACCGGTGGATGTTCTGCAGGATGAGCGGGAAGCGGGTCTCGCCGGTGTACTTCTTGTGCGGCTCGGCGACCGCGCAGGCCGGTGGTGAGGCCCAGAAGCCCCGGTAATAGGCCTTGCGGTAGTAGTAGCAGGTCAGCCGGAAGCCGAGCGGGAAGATCAGGATCAGCAGCGCGGGGGACAGGCCCCACCAGCTGCCGAAGATCTCCCAGTTGGGGCCGCCCCGCATCGTCTCGCAGTTCTCCGCGAGGCAGGGGGAGTAGAACGGCGAGACATACGGCGCCGCGTAGTAGTCGGCGTTGGCGAATGCACGCCAGGTCGAGTAGACGATGAAGGCGAGCAGCCCGGCTGCGGTCAGCGCGGGCGCCAGCCACCAGCGGTCGGTCCGCAGATGTCGGGGGCTGATGGCGGCGCGCGTCGCGCCATGCACGCCTGTATTGATTTGTGGTGGTTCAGTGCCTGTGGCCAACGAGATCTCCTAGGGGGCGTGCCGGTCTTGGACGCCCAGGCCCTCGTCGTCGGAGTCCGTCCACAGGGCGTGGTTGTACGGCACGTCGGGGATGGTGACCAGCTCGGGGCGCTCGGGTTTCTTCGACTCGGCGGACGCGGCCGGTCCGGCGCCACGCAGCTGATCGACGGTCCGCTCCAGGTCGCCTACACGCTGGACGAGCTCGTCGAGGCGCTGCTGGATCGCCGTCAGATCTTCCTGCTGGGACATGACTTGCCCTCACTTCCGCAGGGTGCGGTGGCATCGCTCATGCGCCTGCGAGTGTCGCGCGTCACATCCCCGCTTGTGAAGGGACGTGCAGGGATTCCTGGCGCATGCGCTGTCAGCGCGCCCCTTGTGGTTCGAACCTCACTCCCCCCATTTTGTCCCCTTTGGCCGCACTGTGTCCGCTTCTTCGTTGGGCCGCACGGGTGGCCTTGAAGTGGCTCACGTCGTGTCGTCGCCGAGTGTCGCGCTTCGTCCACTTCAGTGGACGGGAATCGGTGTGATCATCTCTAAATTCCGCAAAACAGGACGATGAGGTACAAGCCATGTCCGAGGTCGACGCGCCACGCGGGAGGACATGCTCCCGGACGCTCCGTTCCGTCGCGCTGCTCACAAGCGGGGTGCTCGCCCTGCCCGTCCTGTCGGGCTGCAGCTCGGGCGAAGCTGAGAGCGATGCCACTGCCGCTGCGCAGGACATCGCGCCCGCCGGGCGGGACCTTGTCGCCGAGGGAGGCACGCTGCGCTGGGCGATCGACGCGATGCCCACCACGCTCAACACCTTCCAGGCGGATGCCGACGCCGCCACGACGCGTATCGCCGGGGCGGTGCTGCCCTCGCTCTTCACCCTCGACCGGAGCGGCCGCCCGCAGCGCAATCCCGACTTCGTCGAGTCGGCGAAGATCGTCAAGCGTGAGCCCAAGCAGGTCGTCCTCTACAAGCTCAACCAGAAGGCGGTGTGGAGTGACGGCCGGGAGATCGGCGCGGCCGACTTCGTCGCGCAGTGGAGGGCGCTGAGCGGCAAGGACTCGGCGTACTGGACGGCCCGCAACGCCGGCTACGAGCGGATCGAGAAGATCGAGCGCGGCGCCAACGACCTCGAAGTCAAGATCACCTTCAAGAAGCCGTACGCGGACTGGCAGTCCCTCTTCACGCCGCTCTACCCCAAGGACGTGACCGGGACCCCCGCCTCCTTCAACGACGGCGCACGCACCATGCTCAAGGCGACCGCCGGTCCCTTCCAGCTGAAGGGCCTCGACCCCAAGGCGGGGACGGCCACACTCGTACGCAATCCGCGCTGGTGGGGGCAGGAGGCCAAGCTCGAGCAGCTGGTACTGACCGCCGTGCCGCGCGACAAGCGCGCGGCGGCCCTCGCGGCGGGCAGCCTCGATCTCGCGGAGATCGACCGGGGCACGGCGGACCGCATCGCCCTTGCGCGGAAGGACAAGGGCGCCGGCGGCCAGCAGCCCGCCCATGGTCCCGGCGCCGCCGTCACCCCGTCCGCGGCGCTCAAGTCCTGGGCACTGGCGAACGGCTCGAACGAGGCGAAGGCCCAGGCCGCCCAGAAGGCCCGCAGGCAGACCGCCGAGGCGATCAGTGAGTACGCCACCGAGCAGAAGACCCTGCGCGGCTATGTGGTGCGCAAGTCGCTGGAGCCCGCCTACACCCAGCTAGCGCTGAACGGTGAGTCCGGGCCGCTCGCCGACGACCGGGTGCGCCGGGCCGTGGCCCGTGCGCTGAACCGCAAGGAGCTGGCCGAGGCCGTACTGACCCCGCTCGGCCTGCCCGCCACCCCGCCCGGGAGCCATCTGGCGCTGGCCGGTCAGCGCGCGTACAAGGACAACAGCGGGGCGCTCGGCGATCAGAACACCGAGGAGGCGCAGGCACTGCTCGCCGACGCGGGCTGGACGCCCGCCGGTGCGCGGATGAAGCCCGCCCCGGCCAAGGCGGGCGGCGAGGGCGGAACCGACAAGAAGAAGGCTGTCGGCAGCGCGGCTCCCGGCACGGCAGTACCCAAGGCGGGTTCCAAGCAGGCGCCGAAGGAAGCCGTCAAGGAAACGGCCAAGGCAGCGGCCAAGAAGGAAGAGGACGTCGCCTCCGACGACGGGCTGTACATCGTCGGCGACGACAACAAGCCCGCAAGCACCGGCCACGGCCACGAGGGCGGCGCAGCCGGTACGCACATCCTCGCCCCCGCACCTGCCGCTGCCTTCCAGGGCATGGCCGTGCAGCGCCAGGCCGAGTCGCTGGACGACGGAGCCACCGGGCCGAGGACGAGCGCCCAGGAGGGGAAGGGCCCGGTCGCCGGGGCGTACGCACCGCGCGGCACCGCCGCCCCCGCCCGCGCCGGCGGCCCCATCGGCAAGGACGGCAAGCCGCTCAACCTGCGCTTCGTCCTCCCCTCGGGCCCCGGTTCCGAGGCGCTGCGCACCGTCGGCGACAAGATCGCGCAGATGCTGGACCGCATCGGCGTGCACACCGAGATCACCAAGGTCTCCGACGACAGCTACTTCAAGGACCACATCGCATCGGGCGACTACGACATGGCGCTGTACTCCTGGCCCGCCACCGCCTACCCGGCGACGGACGCCCGCCCGATCTACGCCAAGCCCGAGCCCGCCACCGACGGCTCGCTGCTGGTGGAGCAGAACTACACCCGTGTCGGCTCGGACTACATCGACCAGCTCTTCGACCAGGCGGTCGCCGAGCTGGACGAGGACGCGGCCCGTGACCTGGTGCGCAGGGCCGACGCCCGGATCTGGGCGGCGGCCGGGTCCATCCCGCTCTATCAGCGCCCCGAGCTGGTCGCGGCCAGGACCGGAGTGGCCAACGCCGGGGCCTTCGGCTTCGGCGCACCCCGCTACCAGGACATCGGCTTCAAGAAGCCCACCTCGGGAGCGCCGAAGAACACCAAGAAGTAGCGGGTCACAACCTCAGAAGTGGCTCAAGTTCCTTGCCCGCCGGTGCCGCCGGCGGGCAGGATCGTTTCACCCTTGACCCAGGCTTTTTCATCCCGGTTCCACCGCTCCCCACTGACGCAGGATCCCGCTCCCGATCGGCCCGGGAAGCCCCCGACGCGGCGGCCCCGTACCATGGGACTAGCCGTGGCGTGTCCGCCCGGCGGGCGGACGAGGCTACGACAGTCAGACGCCTGATCCCACGATCGAGAGAAGCGCCAGCCAGCATGCCCACGCGCCACGACATCCGTAACGTTGCCATCGTCGCCCACGTCGACCACGGCAAGACCACCCTGGTCGACGCCATGCTGAAGCAGGCCGGCGCCTTCGCCGCGCACGATGCCGAGCACCTCGACGACCGCATGATGGACTCGAACGACTTGGAGCGTGAGAAGGGCATCACGATCCTGGCGAAGAACACCGCCGTGAAGTACCACCCCAAGGCCGGCGGGGCCCCGATCACGATCAACATCATCGACACCCCCGGCCACGCCGACTTCGGCGGCGAGGTGGAGCGCGGTCTGTCGATGGTCGACGCGGTCGTCCTGCTCGTCGACGCCTCCGAGGGCCCGCTTCCGCAGACCCGCTTCGTGCTCCGCAAGGCGCTGCAGGCCCGGATGCCCGTCATCCTCTGCATCAACAAGACGGACCGCCCGGACTCCCGGATCGACGAGGTCGTCAACGAGACCTACGACCTGTTCCTGGACCTGGACGCGGACGAGGACCAGATCGAGTTCCCGATCGTCTACGCCTGTGCCCGTGACGGCGTCGCCTCGCTGACCAAGCCGGAGGACGGCACCGTCCCGGCCGACAGCGAGAACCTGGAGCCGTTCTTCACCACGATCCTCGAGCACGTCCCGGCTCCCGAGTACGACGAGGCCGCGCCGCTCCAGGCCCACGTCACCAACCTGGACGCCGACAACTTCCTCGGCCGTATCGCGCTGTGCCGTGTCGAGCAGGGCGAGCTGCGCAAGGGCCAGACCGTCACGTGGATCAAGCGTGACGGCACGAAGTCCAATGTCCGCATCACCGAGCTGATGATGACCGAGGCGCTCACCCGTAGGGCGGCCGAGAAGGCGGGCCCGGGCGACATCTGCGCGGTCGCCGGATTCCCGGACATCATGATCGGCGAGACTCTGGCCGACCCCGAGAACCCGATCGCGCTCCCGCTGATCACGGTCGACGAGCCCGCGATCTCGATGACCATCGGTACGAACACCTCGCCGCTGGTCGGCAAGGGCGGCAAGGGCCACAAGGTCACGGCCCGCCAGGTGAAGGACCGCCTGGACAGGGAGCTCATCGGTAACGTCTCGCTCCGCGTCCTGGACACCGAGCGCCCCGACGCCTGGGAGGTCCAGGGCCGTGGTGAGCTCGCGCTGGCGATCCTGGTCGAGCAGATGCGCCGTGAGGGCTTCGAGCTGACCGTCGGCAAGCCCGAGGTGGTCACCAAGGAGATCAACGGCAAGGTGCACGAGCCGATCGAGCGCATGACGATCGACTCCCCCGAAGAGCACCTCGGCGCCATCACGCAGCTGATGGCGACCCGCAAGGGCCGTATGGAGACCATGACCAACCACGGCTCGGGCTGGATCCGCATGGAGTGGATCGTCCCGTCCCGCGGCCTCATCGGCTTCCGTACGGAGTTCCTGACCCAGACCCGCGGCACCGGCATCGCGCACTCCATCTTCGAGGGCCACGAGCCGTGGTTCGGCGAGCTGCGCACCCGTCACAACGGCTCGCTGGTGGCGGACCGCTCCGGTTCGGTGACGCCGTTCGCGATGGTCAACCTCCAGGAGCGCGGTGTCATCTTCACCGAGGCCGGTACCGAGGTGTACGAGGGCATGATCGTCGGCGAGAACTCGCGTGCCGACGACATGGACGTGAACATCACCAAGGAGAAGAAGCTCACCAACATGCGTGCCGCCTCCGCGGACACCACCGAGAACGTGGTGCCGGCACGGAAGCTGTCGCTGGAGCAGTCCCTGGAGTTCTGCCGCGAGGACGAGTGCATCGAGGTGACCCCGGAGACCGTGCGTATCCGCAAAGTCGTCCTCGACCAGAAGGAGCGCGGCCGCACGGCCTCGCGCGCCAAGCGCAACTGACGTACCGCGGGCGCCCTCGTGCGCCGGCATGTCCGACCGTCCGACGGGAACGGCCCGGACGACCCCACTGCGGGGGTCGTCCGGGCCGTTTGCGTGTGTCCGACGCCCCGGAAACCGGGCGAACGGTGCCTGAGTCCCAGGCTGTCCGTCAACAGGTTTTCTTACCCCACTTGTTCGGCTATCGGACGTTGCTCACCGGAAACCTGTATTAACAGTCCGTTTCGCGGGTGTCTGTCTGCGATCCCTTTGTCCGAATTTTGGGCCTCTGAGGTGGGGTGATGTTGCCAAAACGAGATGCTTTAAGTGTGGTTTACGGCCCGAACTTACCCAATAGTTGGCTTCACTGAGCTCGGGTCAACGGGTCATGCGCTTTGGGGAGCGCCGACTCACGAGCACACGGGGTACTGCTCTTCGCCGTCAGGGGTGTCGGCGGGTGTCAAGTGCCCAACCTTGCAGTGAATACGTGGACTCATGAGGAGGAACCCATGCGCGGTGCCTTGAGCGCCAGTGGGGTCGGGTCGTCACAGATGGCTCGTACGGCCGGACATTTCCAGCGCAATTCATCCGGTCAGGTCGCTGGCAGCGGCCGGCGATTCTGAGACCCGGTCAACCGCTCGGCTCGCGCTCCTGAGGGGTGGAACCCACCTCTACTGACGCTCTTTCCAGCCTTCATGCCCCGGGTACTCCCTCGGGCATGAGGTAACGCGGCCGCACCCGTCGAGGGTGGCGGACGGCAGCGGGGGATCGTCACACAGCAGCCATGACCTTCGAGTGCAAACCGCTCGGCCGTCACAGCGTGCAGGATCGCGGGTCACCCGACACCCGTGAATGGACACATCATGACCAGTCCAATTGAGACCGAGGGCACCGACGCCTCTGTCACCTTGGACAAAGACACCGCGACCAAGACCGACGCCGCGGACAGTGCCAAGGCTCCCACCGGCCGTTCACCCGGCCAGCTCATGTGGACGCGCTTCAAGCGCGACCGCACGGGTGTGATCTCCGCCTGGGTGGTGCTGTTCTTCTTCGTCGTCGCGGCGCTGGCGCCGGTGATCTCTGCCCTGTACGGCAAGGATCCCTACACGCTCTACCCGACGAAGCCGGAGTACGCGAACCTGCTCGACGACTTCGCCATGCCCGCCGGCAGCTTCGGCGGCATCTCCGGCGACTTCTGGTTCGGTGTCGAACCCAACCTGGGCCGCGATGTGTTCACCATGCTGCTCTACGGCATGCGCACCTCGCTGTACATGGCGCTCGTCCTCACGCTCCTCAGCGTGGGCACGGGCGTGATCATCGGCATGGTGGGCGGCTACTTCGGCGGCCGGGTGGACTACTGGCTGGGCCGGACGACGGACTTCTTCCTCGCCTTCCCGAGCCAGCTGTTCTTCATCGCCTTCATGCCCGTCGTGACCGCGCTGTTCGTCTCTCCGGCGGACGAGACCCCCACCTACCTGCGCGCCGTCGCGATCCTGCTGGTGATGTGGTTCCTCGGCTGGATGGGCATGGCCCGTCTGGTTCGAAGCTCCGTACTCTCCCTGCGAGAGCGGGAGTTCGTGGAGGCGGCCAAGGTTTCGGGCGCCTCGCGGTGGCGGATCGTGCGCAAGGAGATCCTGCCGAACATCGTCACGCCGATCCTTGTGCAGGGCACCTACACGCTGCCCAGCTCCATTCTGAGCATCGCGTTCCTCTCGTACGTCGGTGTCGGCTTCGTCGAACCCACCCCCGACTGGGGGCGGATGTTCGCGATCGGCTCCGGGATCTACGAGCAGGACCCGGCGTTCATGATCTTCCCGGGTGTCGCCCTGGTGGTTTTCGTTCTGTGCTTCAACCTCCTTGGTGACTCAGTCCGGGACGCGTTCGACCCCAAGACCGGACGGTGACGTCCATGGGTGGGGGTAACTGCCGCCCCCGCACCGGGCAACCGGACGGTCAGGCAGCTCTTGTGGATAACAACCGACAGGTAGGTGCAACGAGCATTATGAAGCCCCTCAACTCGCGCTCCGCACGCGCCATAGTCGTCGCAGTCGCGGCGGGTTCGCTGGCGCTCACCGGCTGCTCCAAGGACAGCGGTAAAGACGCCAAGGACCAGTCCAAGAATCAGAATGACGCTGCGGCTCAGTCGAAGCCCGTCGCCTACGGCACCGCGGCTCAGTCCAACGGCCCGGCGGCAGAGGTCCCGGGCGCCAAGCCCGGCGGCACCATCAGCGTCTACACGCAGTCGGACCTGACCCACATGGACCCGGGTCAGATCTACGTCAGTGACGCGGGCCAGTTCGCCAACCTGCTTCACCGCAAGCTGACGAACTACCAGGAGGACGACAAGGGCAACCTGACGGTCGTCGGTGACATCGCCACCGACGCCGGCAAGGCCTCCGACGGCGGCAAGACCTGGACGTACACGCTGAAGGACGGCATCAAGGACGAGGACGGCAACGCCATCACCTCGGCCGACGTCCGTCACACGATCGAGCGCCAGTACTCGAAGGTCATCTTCGACGGTCCCTCCTTCGTCCAGACCTGGCTCTCCGGCACCGACTACCGCAAGGCGCTGCCGGACGGCCCGTACAAGGGCAAGCACCTTCCGGACACCGTCCTTGCGACCCCGGACGCCAAGACGGTCGTCTTCCACTTCGACACGGCCCGCCCGGACCTCCCGCAGGCGCTGGCCATGGCCGGTTACGGCATCGTCCCGCAGAAGGACGACACGAAGGAGAAGTACGACAAGGCGCCGAAGTCCCTCGGCCCGTACAAGGTCGCCGAGTACAAGGCCGGCAAGTCCCTGAAGCTGGTCAAGAACACCAACTGGGACCCGAAGACGGACGCGGTGCGTCACCAGTACGTCGACGGTTACGCCTTCACGACCACGATCGACCAGCCCAGCCAGACCAAGCGTCTGGTCTCGGACCAGGGCGAGGCCAAGAACGCCATCCAGTTCACGGACTCGGTGGACCCCGCCCAGATGCAGTCCGTGATCACCAACGCGGCGGTCAACAAGCGCACGATCAAGGGCTACCAGCCCTACGTGTGGCAGCTGAGCTTCAACCTGGACCGCATCAAGGACAAGAAGATCCGCGACGCGATCACCTACGCCATCCCGAACCAGCGCATGATCCAGGCTGACGGCGGCAAGTACGGCGGCGAGCTGGCCGGCGGCCTGTTCGCGCCGACCCTGCCGGGCTTCGACCCCGCGTACGACCCGTTCGGCAAGATGAAGAAGCCCAACGGTGACCCGGCGAAGGCCAAGAAGCTCCTCGAGGAGGCGGGCTTCAAGAAGGGCACGAAGCTCACCTACGCCTACTCGAACACGCCGCGTGGCCAGAAGCAGATGGTCATCATCAAGGACGCGCTCAACGCCATCGGCTTCGACATCCAGGCCAAGGAGATCGAGCGCGCCAGCTTCTACGAGCAGATCGGCAAGGTCAAGAACCCGTACGACCTGTACATGACCGGCTGGGGCCAGGACTGGTCCTCCCCGTCCACGGTCGTCACCCCGGTCTACGACGGCAAGCTGATCTCCGACGGCGCGTCGAACTACTCCCACATCAACGATGAGAAGGTCAACACCCTCATCCAGGAGGCTCTGGTCCTGCAGCCCGAGGCCGCGGCCAAGAAGTGGGAAGAGGCTCACCACCGCATCATCGAGGAGATCAACCCGGCTGCTCCGGTCTACTACTCGAAGCAGATCCAGCTCTTCGGCTCCAACATCGGTGGCGCCCGGTACAGCACGAACTCGAGCTACATCGACATCAACCGTCTGTACCTGATCCAGCCGTAACGCCGAATCACGGCTGATCCGTGGGGGTGTGCGCCAGGCGGAGCGCACCCCCACGGACCTTCACCCCTCACAACCCCGCCGATTCCGAAGAGAGCAGCCTCCCGCGATGCTTCAGTTCCTCATCCGCAGGTTGACCGGCGCCGTCGTCATCATGTTCCTGATCGGCGCGTTCACGTTCTTCCTGTTCTACACAATCCCTCAGGACTTCGCCGAGCTCTCCTGCGGCAAGAACTGCTCGCCGGAGAACATCGCGGTCATCCGCGAGAACCTCGGCCTCGACAAGCCGATCACCACCCAGTTCTGGGACTTCATGGTCGGCATCGTCACCGGCCGGGACTTCCCTCTCGGTCACTGCCCCGCACCGTGCCTCGGAGTCTCCTTCAGCACCGGTGACTTCGTCTGGGCGTCCATCATGGACCGCTTCCCGCTGACGCTGTCGCTGACCATCGGCGGACTCATCATCTTCCTGGTGCTCGGACTCGCCTCCGGACTCATCGCTGCGTGGAAGCGCGGCACCGCGGTCGACAAGGCAGTCAGTGGCGCCTCGATGGTGCTCAGCTCGTTCCAGATCTACTTCCTGGGGCCGATCGTTCTTGGCATCTTCGTCTACCAGACAGGGTGGATGGACAACCCCAAGTACGTTCCGTTCACGGACGATCCGGTCGGCTGGGCCGTCGGGCTGTTGATTCCCTGGGCCGTCATGGCGACGATCTTCACCGCCCAGTACACGCGTATGGCTCGCTCCACCATGATCGAGCAGCTTCAGGAAGAGCATGTCCGCACCGCGCGGGCCAAGGGCATGCGACAGCGGTACGTCTTCTTCCGCTACGCCTGGCGCGGCTCGCTCGCTCCCATCGTCACCATCCTCGGCATGGACCTCAGCGCGCTCCTCGCGGGCGCCGTGGTCACCGAGTTCACCTTCCAGCTGGCCGGTGTCGGCCGCCTGGCGGTGGTGTCGTCGCTGACCAAGGACCTTCCGCTGACGATGGGCGTGATGCTGTTCGGGGCCTTCTTCATCCTGATCCTGAACATCATCGTGGACCTCGCCTACGCCTACATCGACCCGCGCGTGCGCCTCGCCTAGGAGAACGACCGTGACCACACTGACCAAGACCGAAGACACACCGGCCCCGACCGGGCCGGAGGCCTTCCTCTCGGTCCGCGACCTGCGGGTGCGGTTCTCCACCGAGGACGGCATCGTCAACGCGGTCGACGGCCTCTCCTTCGACGTCGAGCGCGGTAAGACGCTCGGCATCGTGGGCGAGTCGGGCTCCGGCAAGTCCGTCACCAACCTGACCGTCCTCGGTCTGCACAGCCCCAAGACCACGACCGTCGACGGAGAGATCCGCCTCGACGGCCAGGAGCTGACCGACGCGCCCGAGAGGGAACTGGAGAAGCTCCGCGGCAACAAGGTCGCGATGATCTTCCAGGACCCGCTGACGGCGCTCTCGCCGTACTACACCGTGGGCCGGCAGATCGCCGAGCCGTTCATGAAGCACACCGGCGCCTCCAAGAAGGAGGCGAAGGCGCGCGCCATCGAGATGCTCGACAAGGTCGGCATCCCGCAGCCCGCGATGCGCTTCAACGACTACCCCCACCAGTTCTCCGGCGGTATGCGCCAGCGCGCGATGATCGCCATGGCGCTGATCTGCAACCCCGACCTCCTGATCGCCGACGAGCCGACCACCGCGCTCGACGTGACCGTGCAGGCGCAGATCCTCGACCTGCTCAAGGACCTCCAGCAGGAGTTCGGGTCGGCGATCATCTTCATCACCCACGACCTGGGCGTCATCGCCAACATGGCCGACGACCTGCTGGTGATGTACGCGGGACGGGCGGTGGAGCGCGGCACCGTCCGCGAGGTGCTCACGGCGCCCCAGCACCCGTACACCTGGGGTCTGCTGAGCTCGATGCCGCGCCTCGGTGGCGACATCGACGAGGCGCTCATGCCGATCCCCGGCTCCCCGCCGAGCCTGCTCAACCCGCCGTCCGGCTGCCCGTTCCACCCGCGCTGCACGTTCACCGACAAGGTGAGCGACTCGCGGTGCTCGGGCGAGCGGCCGCAGTTGGCCGAGGGACGTTCAGCTGCCTGCCACCTGACGGCGGACCAGAAGCAGACCATCTTCATCGATCAGATCAAGCCCCGGCTGGGCTAGGGAGACGCAGAGACATGAGTGAAAACGTCACTCTGCCTAAACAGCAGGGAACACCAGACGGGTCCGGCGACCGGGGCGAGGCACTGCTCCACGTCGAGGGCCTGACCAAGCATTTCCCGATCTATGGAGGCTTCCCCTTCAAGCGCCAGGTCGGCGCCGTCAAGGCGGTCGACGGGATCGACCTGACCGTGCACGCCGGTGAGGCCCTCGGCCTCGTCGGCGAGTCCGGCTGTGGCAAGTCCACCACCGGACGGCTGATCACCCGGCTCCTCGAGCCGACCGGCGGCAAGATCACCTACGCCGGGCAGGACATCACCCACGCCAGCCGCAAGCAGCTTGCGCCGGTCAGGTCCGAGATCCAGATGATCTTCCAGGACCCGTACTCGTCGCTGAACCCGCGGCAGACCGTCGGCACCATCATCAAGAGCCCGATGGAGGTCAACGGCATCAACCCGGCCGGCGGCCGTGAGAAGCGCGTACGGGAGCTGCTGGAGACCGTCGGTCTCAACCCGGAGCACTACAACCGCTTCCCGCACGAGTTCTCCGGCGGCCAGCGGCAGCGCATCGGTGTGGCGCGGGCCCTCGCGCTGGAGCCGAAGCTGATCATCGCCGACGAGCCGGTCTCCGCGCTGGACGTGTCGATCCAGGCGCAGGTCGTCAACCTGCTGCAGAAGGTCCAGGACGAGCTGGGTATCGCCTTCCTGTTCATCGCCCACGACCTGGCGGTCGTGCGGCACTTCTCGCAGCGCGTGGCCGTGATGTACCTCGGCAAGGTCGTGGAGGTCGCCGACCGTGACTCCCTGTACAACAGGCCCCGCCACCCGTACACGCACGCCCTGCTCTCGGCCGTGCCCGAGGCGGATGTCGACTCCGACAAGAAGGAGCGGATCCGTCTCTCCGGCGACGTCCCGTCTCCGATCATGCCGCCGTCCGGCTGCCGCTTCCGCACCCGCTGCTGGAAGGCGCAGGACAAATGCGCGACCGAGGAGCCGCCGCTGGTCCAGATCTCCGGGAACCGTGACGGCCACCTGACGGCCTGCCACTTCCCGGAGGAGCCGACCATCGAGGGGCGCGTCGAGGACGTCGTTCTCGACCCGGCGCTCGCGGCGCTGGAGGGCGAGAGCGGCTCCGACGACTGACGCGTAGGCGCGTATACGCGTACACGCGAGGAATGCCCCGGCCGCCTGTTCAGCGGCCGGGGCATTCTCGTATTCCGGCTCCCGCCCCCGTGGATTCCCCCGTGATTTCAATCCGGGGAGCCGGTGACTGTGGCAATATGCGTGGCCATTCGTCAGGAGTACTGAATGCCCCACAAATTGCTGCTCGCCTTGACCGGAATGGTGCCGGGCTTCTTGTAAATGGTCTCGGTCTTGCAGGTGCCGCCGGGGCCGGTGAAGACGCGGTACTTGTGCGCCGTGAAGCTCTTGGCCTCGTGGTGCATCATCAGACGGCCCTTGGTCTTGCCCGCCTGCCGCTGCACCGTCGCCGCGTAGGTCCAGGTGTCGGACTTGGACCAGGTCTTGGCGAGGGAGACGCTGAAGGACGTGCTGGCCTTGGCGAAGATGACGCCCGCCTCGGCGCCGACGGTCGCGGTGCCGGTGGCGGTCCAGCTGCCGGTCTTGTTCTTCGCGTAGCTGATGGTGACGCCCGGCCTGGCCCAGTCGCTGTGGACGTTGGTGGCCTTCCACACCGTCTTCTTGTTGATGATGGTGATGTATGTACCGTTCGAGTCGCATCCCTGGACACCCGCATTCGCGGGCGCCGCCGCGACAATGGTGCCGGCGCCGATGACGACAGCGGCGAGTGTCGTGCTGAGTGCGCGCCTCATACCGGTTTTCCCCTCGTTTTTGGTCTCGCCGTGTCGGCTTGACCGGTCGCCGACAACTGTGGCCCACGTGCTCGTGAGTTGGAATCCATTTGAGGAAAAGCTGAGCTTAACTTCCGTACTGCTAAAGGAAGTTGACGGTCGAACAGAATCTGGCAGCCGCTGCTAAAACCGTTTGCGCACCCGCGTCCCGGCCCGAAGAGTGGGGACATGTCCTTCACTGTCCGGCCGGCCACCTCCGAGGATGCCCCCGCCGTCTGCGCTTTGCTGAATGCCGTCGATGTCCTCGAAATCGGCCGGGCCGAGACCGACCTCGGTTCGGTCGAGACCGATCTGAACCATCCCGATGCCGATCTGGCACAGAACTCGTGGCTGGCGTTCCACGACGAGGAGCTCGTCGCGTACGGACTGCTCTGGGACGACTCCGGGGCCGAACGCATCGACATCGACCACTACGTCCTGCCCGGACACCAGGACGCGGGGGAGCGGCTGCTGGAGCTGATGCAGACGCGGGCCCTGCGGCGGGCCGAGGGCAACGGGGCCGACCGGGCCGTCGTCCATCTCCACCTCAACATCCGGCCCACGCTGGACACCGCGCTGCTCACCGGCCGCGGCTGGGGGACCGTACGCCGCTACAACGTCCTCACCAGGCCGCTGTCACCCCCGGCCGACCCCGTCCCGGCGCCGCCGCCGGGACTCACCCTGCGCGACTGCAGCGACGAGGCCGACCGCAGGCGCGCCCATGAACTGATCGAGGAGACCTTCGCCGAGCACTACGACCATCAGCCACGCACCTACCAGCAGTGGCTCGACGACCGCGGCAAGGGCGTCGACTGGTCCCTGGTGTGGATCGCCTCTCTCGCCGGCTCCGGCGATGTCGCCGTGGTGCTGACCCGGGACGACCGGGAGCCCCATGGCTGGATCCAGTACCTCGGCGTACGGAAGCAGCACCGCGGCAGCGGGATCGCGAGTCATCTGCTGCGCCATGCCTTCGGCGTCTACGCGGACCGTGGCCGCGACACCATCGCCCTCGGGGTGGACACCGGGAACGCGACGGGCGCCCTGCGGCTGTATGAGGCCCACGGCATGAGCCTCTACTTCGCCGTGGACACCTGGGAGGTGACCCTGCGGCCCTAGGGCCTGTCTTCCACGGCTCGTCCGGACGGCCGAGGCTGACGTGCGGACCGTCATGGTATGGGGTGATATTCGGTCCTAAGTGAGAATTAGGACACGGGAGGCACTCCATGCGTGGAGCCACGCACGCCAGATTTGCCGCATGCGCGGTGGCCGTCGCCCTCGCGGCGACGGCCTGTGGCGGCGGCAGCGACAGCGGCGGCGGCGGTGGCGCCGACGGGATCGTGAAGTCCTCCTGGGGTGATCCGCAGAACCCGCTTGAGCCCGCGAACACCAACGAGGTTCAGGGCGGCAAGGTCCTCGACATGCTCTTCCGCGGCCTCAAGCGGTACAACGCGAAGACCGGCGCGGCCGAAGACATGCTCGCCGAGAAGATCGTGACGACGGACTCGGTCAACTTCACGGTCACCGTCAAGGACGGCTGGACCTTCAGCAACGGTGAGAAGGTCACCGCCAAGTCCTTCGTGGATGCCTGGAACTACGGCGCCAACCTCAAGAACAACCAGAAGAACGCCTACTTCTTCGGCTACATCGCGGGCTACGCGCAGGTCCACCCGGACAAGGGGCAGCCCACCGCCCAGACGCTCTCCGGGCTCAAGGTCGTCAACGACAAGACCTTCACGGTCAAGCTCAACCAGAAGTTCTCCACGTTCCCCGACACCCTCGGCTACTCCGCCTACTCGCCGCTGCCCACGGCCTTCTTCAACAGCCACGACACCTGGCTCTCCAAGCCGATCGGCAACGGCCCGTACACCGTCAGCTCGTACACCAAGGGCTCGAAGATGGAGATGCGCCGCTGGGACGCCTACCCGGGCTCCGACAAGGCGCAGAACGGCGGCATCGACCTGAACGTGTACACGGACAACAACACCGCGTACACCGATCTGACCGCCGGCAACCTCGACCTTGTCGACGACGTCCCGGCCTCGCAGCTCAAGAACGTGCAGGCGGACCTGGGCGACCGGTACATCAACACCCCCGCCGGCATCATCCAGACCCTCGCATTCCCCTTCTACACCCCGGCCTGGAACACACCGAACGCCGCCAAGGTCCGCAAGGGCCTGTCCATGGCGATCAACCGCCAGCAGATCACCGACACGATCTTCCTGAAGACGCGTACGCCCGCGAAGGACTGGACCTCGCCCGTGCTCGGCGCGGACGGCGGCTTCGACGACACCCTGTGCGGTAGTGCCTGCGAGTACAACGCCGCCGAGGCGAAGAAGCTGATCACCGAGGGCGGGGGCATCCCCGGCGGCCAGCTGAAGGTCTCGTACAACGCGGACACCGGCTCGCACAAGGAATGGGTCGACGCGCTCTGCAACAGCATCAACAACGCGCTGGGCAACGACAAGGCGTGCGTCGGAAACCCGGTCGGCACCTTCGCCGACTTCCGCAACCAGATCGGGCAGCACAAGATGCCCGGACCCTTCCGGGCGGGCTGGCAGATGGACTACCCGCTGATCCAGAACTTCCTGCAGCCGCTGTACTACACCAACGCCTCGTCCAACGACGGCCTGTACAGCAACCCCGAGTTCGACAAGCTGGTCGACCAGGCCAACGCCGAGACCGACACGGCGAAGGCCGTCGACCTGTTCAAGCAGGCCGAAGAGGTCCTGCGGGACGACATGGGCGCCATCCCGCTCTGGTACCAGAACGGCAGCGCCGGCTACTCGGAGCGCGTCTCCAATGTCGCCCTGAACCCCTTCAGCGTCCCGGTCTACAACGAGATCAAGGTCAGCTGACGACGGAAGGCCTCCGGCCCGGCGTTCCCCGCGCGCCGGGCCGCCCCCTTCCCACGACCCCCGGAGCCGTTCATGGGACGTTATGTGATCCGGCGTCTGCTGCAGATGATCCCGGTCTTCTTCGGCGCGACGCTGCTGATCTTCCTCATGGTGAATGTGATGGGCGACCCCATCGCGGGCCTGTGCGGGGACCGGCAGTGCGACCCGGCGACGGCCGCCCAGCTGCGCAAGGAGTTCGGTCTCGACAAGCCCGCGTGGCAGCAATACCTGACGTACATGGGCAACGTCTTCACCGGTGACTTCGGCACCGCCTTCAACGGGCAGAAGGTCACTGAGCTGATGGCCGACGCCTTCCCGGTCACCATCCGGCTCACCCTCGTCGCGATCTTCTTCGAGATCGTCATCGGCATCACGCTCGGTGTGATCACGGGCCTGAAGCGCGGCCATGTCGTCGACACCAGCGCGCTGGTGCTCACTCTGGTGGTCATCGCGATCCCGACCTTCGTCACCGGTCTCGTCGTCCAGCTGCTGCTCGGCGTCGAGTGGGGCGTCATCAAACCGGCCGTCTCCTCGGAGGCGCCGCTGGACGAGCTGATCATCCCGGGACTCGTGCTCGCGTCCGTGTCACTCGCGTACGTCACCCGGCTGACCAGGACCTCCATCGCCGAGAACGCCCGCTCCGACTACGTCCGTACGGCGAAGGCCAAGGGACTCCCCAAGTGGCGGGTCATCCGCCGCCATCTGCTGCGGAACTCACTGATCCCGGTGATCACCTTCATCGGCACCGACGTGGGCGCCCTGATGGGCGGCGCGATCGTCACCGAGCGCATCTTCAACATCCACGGCGTCGGCTACCAGCTCTACCAGGGCATCCTGCGCCAGAACACCCAGACCGTCGTCGGCTTCGTGACCGTGCTCGTCATCGTCTTCCTGCTGGCCAATCTGCTGGTCGACCTTCTGTACGCCGTTCTCGACCCGAGGATCCGCTATGCCTGAGCCGCAAGAGCCCTACTCCGACGGTGGGGCCATCGCCGCCACGGGGGCGGGAGGCACGATGGACCTCGCGACCGACGAGGGGGAGACGCTGGAGAAGACCCCCGGTGGTCCGTTGGGCACCGGGCCCGCCGAGAAGCCCCGCAGCCTGTGGTCCGACGCCTGGCGCGATCTGCGGACCAACCCGATCTTCATCATTTCCGGCCTGATCATCCTCTTCCTGGTGATCATCTCCATCTGGCCCTCGCTGATCACGTCTCAGAGTCCGCTCGCGTGCGACCTCGCCAAGGCCCAGCAGGGCTCCCAGCCCGGCCACCCCTTCGGCTTCAACGGGCAGGGCTGCGACGTGTACACCCGTACGGTCTACGGCGCCCGCACCTCGGTCACGGTTGGCGTCTGCGCCACGCTCGGTGTCGCACTGATCGGTTCCGTACTCGGCGGTCTCGCCGGTTTCTACGGTGGAGGGTGGGACGGGCTCGTGTCCCGTGTCGCCGACATCTTCTTCGGCATCCCGGTGGTCCTGGGCGGTCTGGTCTTCCTGTCCGTCGTGACCAGCTCCACCGTCTGGCCGGTCATCGGCTTCATGGTGCTGCTCGGCTGGCCCCAGCTCTCCCGTATCGCGCGTGGCTCGGTCATCACCGCGAAGCAGAACGACTACGTCCAGGCGGCCCGGGCGCTCGGCGCGTCCAACTCCCGGATGCTGCTGCGGCACATCGCCCCCAACGCCGTCGCCCCGGTCATCGTCGTGGCGACCATCGCGCTCGGCACCTACATCTCCCTGGAGGCGACCCTGTCGTTCCTCGGAGTCGGCCTCAAGCCGCCGTCGGTGTCCTGGGGCATCGACATCTCCTCCGCGTCGCCGTACATCCGCAATGCCCCGCACATGCTGCTCTGGCCGGCCGGCGCGCTGGCGATCACCGTGCTCGCGTTCATCATGCTGGGCGACGCGGTGCGCGACGCCCTCGACCCCAAGCTGCGCTGAGGAGCCCGCCATGTTGCTCGAAGTGCGTGATCTGCATGTGGAGTTCCATACCCAGGACGGGGTGGCCAAGGCCGTCAACGGCGTCAACTACACGGTGGACGAGGGCGAGACCCTCGCCGTGCTGGGCGAGTCCGGCTCCGGCAAGTCCGTCACCGCACAGGCGGTCATGGGCATCCTGGACATGCCCCCGGGCAAGATCACCGGCGGCGAGGTCCTCTTCCAGGGACAGGATCTGCTGACGTTCAAGGAGGAGGAGCGGCGCCAGGTCCGCGGGGCCGGGATGGCCATGATCTTCCAGGACGCGCTCTCCTCCCTGAACCCGGTGCTCAGCGTCGGCGACCAGCTCGGCGAGATGTTCATCGTCCACCGCGGCATGTCGAGGAAGGACGCGCGCGCCCAGGCAATCGAGCTGATGGAGCGGGTGGGCATTCCTGCGGCCAAGGAGCGGGTGGGGCAGTATCCGCACCAGTTCAGCGGCGGTATGCGCCAGCGCATCATGATCGCCATGGCTCTCGCGCTCAAGCCCTCGCTGATCATCGCGGACGAGCCGACAACCGCGCTGGACGTCACCGTCCAGGCGCAGGTCATGGACCTGCTGGCCACGCTCCAGACCGAGCTGAACATGGGGCTCATCCTGATCACCCACGACCTCGGCGTCGTCGCGGACGTCGCGGACAAGATCGCCGTTATGTACGCGGGACGGATCGTCGAGACCGCCCCGGTCCACGACATCTACAAGGCCCCGGCCCATCCGTACACCAGGGGCCTGCTCGACTCGATCCCGCGCCTGGACCAGAAGGGCGAGCAGTTGTACGCGATCAAGGGCCTGCCGCCGAACCTGATGAAGATCCCGCCCGGGTGTGCCTTCAATCCGCGCTGTCCGCTGGCCCGGGACGTGTGCCGGACCGATGAGCCGCCGCTGTACGAGGTGTCCGAGAGCCGCAGGAGCGCCTGCCACTTCTGGGAGGAGCAGCTCAATGCCTGAGGCGATCCTGGAGGTCCGCGATCTGGTCAAGCACTATCCGCTCACCCAGGGCATCCTCTTCAAGAAGCAGGTCGGCGCGGTCAGAGCGGTGGACGGCGTCGACCTCGACCTGGTGGCGGGCGAGACGCTGGGCATCGTGGGCGAGTCGGGCTGCGGGAAGTCCACGCTTGCCAAGATGCTGGTCCACCTCGAGCAGCCGACGGCAGGGACGATCCGGTACAAGGGCGAGGACGTCACCAGGCTGTCCGGGCGGGCCCTGAAGACGGTGCGGCGGAACATCCAGATGATCTTCCAGGATCCGTACACCTCGCTCAATCCGCGGATGACGGTCGGGGACATCATCGGCGAGCCGTACGAGATCCATCCCGAGGTGGCGCCGAAGGGGGACCGGCGGCGCAAGGTGCAGGATCTGCTGGACGTCGTGGGGCTCAACCCCGAGTACATCAACCGCTATCCGCACCAGTTCAGCGGCGGTCAGCGGCAGCGCATCGGCATCGCGCGCGGGCTCGCGCTCCAGCCGGAGATCATCGTGGCCGACGAGCCGGTCTCGGCGCTCGACGTGTCCGTCCAGGCGCAGGTGATCAATCTGCTGGACAGTCTGCAGAGCGAGTTCAGCCTGAGCTATGTGTTCATCGCGCACGACCTGTCGATCGTGCGGCACATCTCGGACCGGGTCGGCGTGATGTATCTGGGGCGGGTGGTGGAGATCGGCAGGGACGAGGAGATCTACGAACATCCGACGCACCCGTACACACAGGCGCTGCTCTCGGCGGTCCCGGTGCCGGACCCGGAGGCGCGCGAGCACCGGGAGCGGATCATCCTGCACGGCGATGTCCCGTCACCGGCGAACATCCCCTCGGGCTGCCGTTTTCGTACGCGATGCTGGAAGGCGCAGGAGAGGTGCGAGCTGGAGGTGCCGCTGCTCGAGGTGCCCGCGGTGTTCCGGCTGTCGGAGGGACCGGCGAAGCATCCGTCGGCATGCCACTTCGCGGAGGAGAAGCACGTGGTGCCGTCGGCGGACTCCGGCGACAAAGACGAGTAAATGCGCATCAATTTCATTAACACGCAGGCAACTTGGCCGTCGCGGCTCCGATATACGAACGCGCCACGCTGAACAACGTACGGCCGTGCGGGTGCCGTAGACCGGCCGGAGCACGCCATGTGGCTCCGGCCGGTCGCCCGTGCACCGTGCGGGGCCCTTGTTCAACTCTGTGCACCGATGCACCATCGCAGCTGTGACTCTTACGCGGGGGGCCAGAATTACCGGAGCGGTGCTGTGCGCCGCGCTCGCTCTGGTCGTGGGCGGCTGGATCGGCCGGGATCTCACCACGGTGGACGCCCCGCTGGACCTGTGGCGGTTCTGGACCGGGAACGTCAGCGCCGGGGCCGCATCGCCGCTGAGCACCACCCTTGAGGATCTGCTGCTCCTCGCGGTGTACGTCGCGGTCGGCATCGCAGCCCTGCGCTCGGCCGTCGCCGGCGCCGCGCTGGTCGCCGCGGGCGTGGTCACTCTTGCCGTACGGCTGCCCGGGCTGTGGGTCCTCAGCTCCTCCTGGATGGGTCTGCGGACCACCGACGAACTGCGCACCCGGGCGCTGTACTGCACGTTCGCCGCGCTCGGGCTCGGTGTCGGGCTGATCATCACGGCGGCGGCGGGGCGGAGGGCGCCGGTCCCCAGGGCGCCGGGGACCTACGAGCCGTACACCACGCAGGACGCCTACGTCACGCAGGACGCCTACGTCACGCAAGACGCCTACGCCACGCATGAGCTGACGCCGACCGGGCCGACGCAGGGGGTGTCCGTGCTCGCCTTTCTGCTGCTCGGCTCCGCGGCGGGAGTTCTGGCGGCCTGGGAGCTCTACACGGCGACGGAGATCGGCGGATCGCGCTATCTCGACCGCTTCGAGGGCAGTGACACGGTCCTGATGCCGCTGCTCGGGACGCCGCCGGGGTGGCTGGCGGCGGTCATCGTCGCGCTCGCGCTGGTGGCGGCGGGCGGAGCGCTCTTCCACGCGGTCTACTCGCGGCCGCTGGGGCTGGTGGTGGGGCTGTTCCTGCTCGGCACGGGCGGACGGGGCATCGACATCGCCGTACGGAACGAACTGCTCACCCGGCTCGGAGATCTGCCGACGAGGGATCAACTCCTGGTGCTGTCCTGGCTGTTCGAGGTGGCGGCAGGGTTGGTGCTGCTGATCGCGCTGGGGCGGCGGGGGGAACGGGACGGAGTGGCGGGAGGGACGTGGGCGGCGGCGGGGGCGAGCGGAGGCTTCCGGCCACCGCCGCCCTCTTCGCCCCCGCCGGGGTGGTAGTGGTCGGGGACCGCCTAGCGCGACCCCAACGACCGCTTCAGGAAGTCCACCTGGAGCAGAAGCAGGTTCTCCGCAATCTGTTCCTGCGGCGTCATATGCGTCACCCCGCTCAGCGGCAGCACCTCATGCGACCTCCCCGCCGCCAGCAACGCCGACGACAACCGCAACGTATGCGCCATCACCACATTGTCGTCCGCCAGGCCATGAATGATCATCAACGGCCTCGCCGGGTTCTCCGGCAGCGTCAACCCGTCCTCCGTGACCAGGGAGTTGGCCGCGTACACCTCCGGCTGCTCCGCCGGATCGCCGAGATAGCGCTCGGTGTAGTGCGTGTCGTACAGCCGGAAGTCGGTCACCGGCGCACCCGCCACCGCCGCGTGGAAGACATCGGGGCGGCGCAGCACCGCGAGTGCCGCCAGATAGCCGCCGTAGGACCAGCCGCGGATCGCGACCCGGTCGAGGTCGAGCGGGAACGCACCGGCCAGGGCTTGCAGGGCCTCGATCTGGTCGTCGAGGGTCAGCGGGAAGTTGTCCTTGATCGCCTTCTCCCAGCCGGGGGAGCGCCCGGGGGCGCCCCGGCCGTCCGCGACGATCACCGCGAAGCCCTGGTCGGCGAACCACTGTGAGGTGAGATACGGATTGTGCGCCGCGTACACACGCTGACCGTGGGGTCCCCCGTACGGATCCATCAGCACGGGCAGCAGACCGTCCGAGTCCTGGTGGCCGGAGGGCAGCAGCACACCGCACGGAATCCGCCGCCGTCCTCCCTCCATCAGCCGAACGCGCGCGGTGAGTACCGGCTGCTCGGCGTACGAGGCCACCGTCGCGACCGGCTTCCCGTTCCGCAGCACCTGTACGGACGTTCCGCTCACTTCCGTACGGGACGAGGCCAGCACCGTCACCCCGCCGGAGCGTACGGCCGAGTGAACCCCGGCCCCCTCCGAGATGCGCTCGATCCCCAGCTCATTGACCCTGTACACATGGATCTCGCCGATCTCCGGATCCGCGGCCTCCTCGCCCGCAGCCGCAGACACCAGAACATCGTTCTCGCCGATGTCGAGCACCGCCCGCAGCTGCAGCTGTGCCCCCGTCAGCGCCCGGTCGCCCACCGCGAGCACGCGCGCGCCGCCCTCGTCCGCGATCCGCACCAGGCGCCCGTCCGGCGCCCAGGCAGGCACCCCGGGAAACAGATCCAGCCACACCGCGTCCTCGTCGACGTGCACCGTCCGGGTCGCGCCGGTCTTCGGGTCGACCGCCAGATACAGCTGGGTCCTCTGGTCACGCGCCTGGACGAGCAGCAGCGGAGCGCCCGCCGCCGACCAGTGCACCCGGGCCAGATACGGGTAGCGGGACCGGTTCCAGCTCACCTCCGTGCGTTCCCCGTCCAGCGTGAGCAGGAACAGCCGCACCTCGGCATTGGGCGTGCCCGCCGCCGGATACGCCACCTGCTCCGGCTCCCGGTCCGGATGCGCCGCATCGGAGATCCACCAGCGCCGTACCTCCCGCTCGTCCACACGCGCGACGAGCAGCCGGTCCGACTCGGGCGCCCACCAGAAGCCCCGCGAGCGGTCCATCTCCTCGGCAGCGATGAACTCCGCCAGGCCGTACGTGGTGTGCTCGTCCTCCGGCTCGGCCAGCGCCCTGTCCCCCTCGCCCTCCGCGCCGGTCAGCCGCAGCGCGCCCCTGGCCACATACGCGATGTGCCGCCCGTCGGGGGAGGGCCGGGGGTCGATCACCGGTCCGGGCACGGGCAGTTCGCGCGCGGTCCCGGCCCGCAGCTCCGCCGTGAACAGCCGCCCGGAGAGAGCGAAGGCCGCCAACTCGACCGCCTGGTCCACCGCATAGCCGACGATCCCCGCCGAGCCCTCGCGGCTGCGCTCCCGCCGGGCCCGCTCCTCGGCCGACAGCTTCTCGTGTGCCCCGCCGAGCAGCGCCTCAGGATCGGCCGCCGGCCGCTCCTGCGGCCTGCGGGCCTCGCCGTCGAGATCCAGCACCCAGAGCCTGCCCGCCCGGTCGGTCCCGGAGGACGACCGGAGGAACACCACCCGGGAGCCGTCCGGCGACACCGTGAAGGCGCGCGGTGCGCCGAGAGTGAAGCGCTGGGTCCTGGCGTACTGACGCGGGAAGGAGAGCTGCAGCCTCGTGGTCATGCGACCGAACCTAGCGTTCGTGCGCCCCCGTGTGCTGCCGTGCACCGATCGATGCGTGGGAACGGATAGTTATGATCCGTAGCGCAAGGTGGGTATGAACCCCCTGGCACATGCAACCTGCCCGTCCCGACCGAATATCTGTGGAGGTGAACCGCCGTGGCACTCTCGATTTCGGCGGTGGTGCTGCTGGCGATCGTCGTCTTCCTGCTGGTCCGGAAGTCCGGGCTGAAGGGTGGGCATGCGGCGGTCTGCGTGTTGCTCGGGTTTTATCTCGCAAGCTCTTCCATCGCCCCGACCATCAACGAACTGACCACGAACGTGGCCGGGATGATCGGTGGCATCAAGTTTTAGCGCCTCGGGCCCGGCCTCGTAGGCTGTCCGCCCTCGTAGGCTGTCCCGCATGAAGGATCTTCCCGCCCGTCGTCTGCTGCTGGTGCACGCGCACCCGGACGACGAGTCGATCAACAACGGCGCGACGATGGCCAAGTACGTGGCCGACGGCGCCCAGGTCACGCTGGTGACCTGCACCCTCGGGGAGGAGGGCGAGGTCATTCCGCCGGACCTCGCCCACCTCGCGTCCGACCGGGACGACCGTCTCGGGCCCCATCGCGTCGGCGAACGGGCAGCCGCGATGAAGGAGCTGGGCGTCACCGACCACCGCTTCCTCGGCGGCCCCGGGCGCTTCCGGGACTCCGGGATGATGGGCGCCCCGCAGAACCGCCGTGAGGGCGCGTTCTGGAACACCGACGTGGATGAGGCCGCTCCGTATCTCGTCGGGATCATCCGTTCGGTGCGCCCGCAGGTCCTGGTGACGTACGACCCTGACGGCGGCTACGGACACCCCGACCACATCCAGGCCCACCGGGTCGCGATGCGCGCCGCCGAGCTGGCCGCCGAGCCCGACTACCGGCCCGGTCTCGGGGAGGCGCATGCCATCTCCAAGATCTACTGGAACCGGGTGCCGCGCTCGGTGGCCGAGGAGGGCTTCGCGCGGCTGCGTGCCGCCGGGGTGGACTTCCCGGGCATCGCGGCGATCGACGACATTCCGGGCGTGGTCGACGACTCCGAGATCACCACGGAGATCGACGGCACGCAGTACGCGGAGCCCAAGGCGGCGGCCATGCGGGCCCATGCCACCCAAATCGCCGTGGACGGCCCCTTCTTCGCGCTCTCCAACGATCTGGGGCAGCCGATCTTCGCGACGGAGTACTACCAGTTGGTGCGGGGCGAGCCGGGCGCGCCGCCCGGAGAGCGTGAGAACGATCTCTTCGCGGGGGTGGCGGCATGAGCGCGAGTGGCGGCCGGATCGCCGGATATTTCGGTCTCGCGGTGTTCGGCGCGCTGGTCGGCATCGCGGGCTCGCTGGTCCAAGGGGCCTGGCTCCCTGCCGGGTTGATTCTTGCGCTGCTCGCCACAGCCGGGCTCTTCTACGGCTCCCTGCGGCTGACCGGTACCCAGCTCGGAGTGCTGGCGCCCGCGGCGGGCTGGCTGCTGGCGATCGTGGTGCTGAGCATCGGACGTCCCGAGGGCGACGGCATGTTCTCCGCGGGCATCGGACCGCTCGTGTTCATGCTCGGCGGGATGGCGATTGCTGTGATGTGCGCCACCATGTCGCGGGCCGCGCAACCGGGCGGCGGCGCAGGCCGACTTGGCAAGTAACGGCGAGGCGAAGTACCTCTTCGGCGGTTGTGTGCCGGTCCGGGGTCAATGTGCCGCGCACCGCTCTCACCTCGGGCGGGACCCCCGACTCACACGCTGTGAGGCGGGCCCCTATGGTGGGTCGCCCCCAGGGGTGGGAAGCCACTGAACTGACCATGCCCGTACGGTCGGCGGAATGTCGCTTTCCACAGTCCCGGGGTGTCTGTCGGCGGCGGCCAGTATGGTGGTGCGCGCCGCCGAGCCGCCCATAGCAGAGCACGGACTTGTAAGAAACGGGCGGCGGAGCCAACCGGGAGAACCTGCTTTGAGTCGTGAAACTGACAGTTCGTCCTCCGGCCCCCAGGGGCGCGGTGGAGCCGCGTACCCCTCGGGAACACCGCCGTACGGATCCCGCCAGTATCCGTCGCTGCATCCCCCGCAGGACGCTCCTGACGAGGCCGCCGCTGCGCCTGACGAGCCGCTGCCCGACGAGCCCAGGACCGAGACCACGCTGACCACCCGCATCCGGATCAACATCCCGGGTTCGCGGCCGATCCCGCCGGTCGTCATGCGTACGCCGATGAGCGAGGCGGCCGCGGCCGCTTCCGGCGGCCAGGACAGCGAGCGCACCGGCAGCACTCCGCGTCCGGACGTGGCGCAGGATGCCGCGGCGGCGGAGCCGCAGGCCGAGGAGAAGACCCCGACGAGCGACTGGTTCGCGCCGCGGAAGTCCGCGTCGTCGTCCGGCACGAACGGGGCGGGTCTTTCGGCACCGGGTGCGCAGCAGTCCGCTTCCGCCGCACCTGCGGGTCAGGCCGGACCGGCTGGGGGCGCTGCTTCGGGTCCGTCCGCGAACGGTGGCGGTCCCGGCCCGGGGCTTCCGTACTTCTCCGACGGTCAGCAGTCCGGCGGCCGTCCGTCCGGCCCGGGACAGGGCGGACCGGGTCCCGAGGCAGGTGCACCGCGCCCGCACAGCTCGCTCAGCGACCTGGCGGCGAACACCGGCGCCCCTCCGTCCGGTGCGAACGGATTCGCTCCCGCTCCCGGGAACAGCACGCCTCCACCGGGCGTACGGCCGCCGAGCGGCCCGACCGGGGGGCCGGTCAAGGGCAGCATGCCGGTCCGGCCGCGTACGGGCGGCCAGGGCGGGCCCCAGGGCCCCGGCCCCGGCATGCCCGGCCCCGGCATGCCCGGCCCCGGCGGTCCCGGCTCCGGACCTCGGATGTCCGACGACACCGCCGTGCTGACCCCGCAGAAGCCCGCCGGTCCGGCTCCCGAGCCCGCCGGTGGCCATGTCTCCGGTGACACGCTCACCAGCGGGATCCCCGTGGTCCCGCCGGAGCACCGCTCGCCCTTCCCGCCCCTCGGCGGCCCCGGGGCCGGACCCGGCACCGGGCCGAACCCGCTCGCGCCCCCGATCATCGGCGGCCGGGGCCCGCAGGACCCCGACGCCGGTTTCTCCGCGCCGGAGTTCCCGGCCGGTCCCGGCGGTACCCCGGGTGGCCCCGTGGTGCCCGTCCCCGCCTCGGACAGGCCCGCCCCCGCCCCCGCCCCCCGTTCCGCTCCCACCAAGAAGGGCCGCTCCAAGCTGGTGCTCGCCGGCGCCGGAGTGGTCGGCCTGCTCGGTATCGCGTACGGCGCGGGGCTGCTGATGAACCACTCCGACGTACCGAAGAGCACCACGGTCCTCGGCGTCGACATCGGCGGCGGCACCAAGGAGGACGCGGTCAGCAAGCTCGACGCCGCCCTCGGCAAGCGCGCGGCGACCCCGCTCCAGCTCACGGTCGGCGGCAAGAAGGAGCAGCTCGCGCCGGACAAGGCCGGGCTCTCGCTGGACAGCCAGGCCACCGTGCGTAACGCCGCGGGCAGCGACTACAACCCTGTCTCGGTGATCGGCTCACTCTTCGGCAGCGAGCGCGTCGCCGAACCGGTGATCCTGGTCGACGAGGAGAAGCTGAGCGTCGCGCTCACCGACCTCGCAGGGGTCTCCGGCTCGGCCACCGAGGGCACGATCAAGTTCGAGCCGGGCAAGGCCGTGGCCGTACCGGGCAAGTCGGGCCAGACGCTGGATGTCGGCCGTTCCATGCTCTCGGTCAAGGACGCGTACCGCGCCCAGGTCGAGACCGGCAAGCCGAACCTGGTGGAGCTGCCGGTCGCCACCCGCGAGCCGACCATCAGCCAGACCGAACTCAACCGGGCGATGAAGGACTTCGCCGAGCCTGCGATGTCCGGCCTGGTCACGATCAAGGCGGGCGGCAAGCAGATCCTGTTCGGCCCCGCCAAGTCGCTGCCGAAGATCCTTTCCATGAAGGCGATCGACGGAAAGCTCGTCGAGGTCTACGACAAGAAGGCGATCGACGAGCTCCTGGACGGTGTCTTCGACGGCGTCATGATCACCAAGGGCGACGGCAAGAAGCACCAGGTCTCCGCGGACGATGTCGCGCAGGCTATGGGGACGGCGTTGCGCGGCAAGACGTCCGCGGAGCGCACCACCGTCATCGAGCTCAACCCGAGCTAGGGCCTGATCCGAACGACAGGCCCCTAGCAGCTCAACCGCCGAGCCGCGTCCGGCCGCAGGACCGTACCGCCGTTCTCGCTGACAAGAGCCCCTGCCCGGCCCGGGCAGGAGCTCTCGCGCAGCCGAGGTCATGGTGTGGGCCATGACATCTGTCATCCCGGAGTCACGACGGCCGACACTGACGGCGGACCCCGCCCGGCGGCCAGTCTGGACCCATGACGACGACAGCCGCTCCCACCGTGACGACTCCGGTGGTGAGCTTCGAGAACGTGAACAAGAGCTACGGCTCGGTGCGCGCCGTGGCCGACCTCTCGCTGACGCTCCACCCCGGCGAGACCGTCGCCCTCCTCGGCCCCAATGGCGCGGGCAAGTCCTCCACGCTCGATCTGCTGCTCGGCCTGCGCCCCGCCGACACCGGGTCCGTACAGCTCTTCGGCACCACCCCGCGGCAGGCCGTCGAGGCCGGCCGGGTCGGTGCGATGCTGCAGAGCGGCGGCCTGATGGAGGAGGTCAGGGTCCGCGAACTGGTGCGGCTCGCCTGCGCGCTGCACCCCAAGCCGTACCCCGTCGACCAGGTACTCGCGCAGGCCGGGATCGGCCAGATCGCCGACCGTATGGTCAACAAGCTCTCCGGCGGCCAGGAGCAGCGTGTGCGGTTCGCGCTCGCGACCGCAGGTGCCGGCGATCTGATCGTCCTCGACGAGCCGACCACCGGCATGGACGTCAGCGCCCGGCACTCCTTCTGGGCCACCATGCGCGAACAGACCGAGCAGGGACGTACGGTCCTGTTCGCCACGCACTACCTGGAAGAGGCGGACGCGATCGCCGACCGGGTGCTCGTACTGCACCGTGGCCGCCTCCTTGCCGACGGCACGGCCGCCGAGATCAAGGCGAAGGCGGGAGCCCGGCGCATCTCCTTCGACCTGGAGAGCGCCTTCGACGAGAACGCGCTGCGCGGGCTGCCCTTCCTGTCAGGCTTCTCCGTCTCCGGCCGTACCGTCCGTATCCAGTCGCACGACGCGGACGCGACCGTCCACGCGCTGTACGGACTCGGCCTCTACCCCCGCAATCTCGAAGTCGCAGGACTGGGTCTTGAACAGGCCTTCGTCGCCATCACGGAGGCCGAGGAGGCCAAGGCACCATGCTGAATCAATTTTCCGGGGCCCTCATCAAGCTGGAGATCACCCGCACCCTGCGGAACAAGAAGTTCATGTTCTTCTCGGTGATCTATCCGTCCGCGCTGTTCCTGATGATCGCGGGCACCCAGGACTCCGCCACCAAGGTCCCGCACACCCAACTGACGATGCCCGCCTTCTACATGGTCGCGATGGCGTCGTTCGGCGCCCTGACCGCCGTACTGATGGGCAACAGCGAGCGCATCGCCAAGGAGCGGGAGAAGGGCTGGGTCCGCCAGCTGCGGCTCACATCGCTGCCCGGCCGCGGCTACGTCCTGGCGAAGATCGCGGGTGCCGCCGTGGTGACCCTGCCGTCGATCGTGATCGTCTTCGTGGTCGCCGCCATGGCCAAGGACGTACGCCTCGAAACCTGGCAGTGGCTCGCGCTCACCGGTTCCATCTGGGCCGGCAGCCTCGTCTTCGCCGCGCTGGGTGTGGCCATCGGCTATATCGCGAGCGGTGACGCGGTCCGGCCCGTCACGATGATCCTGTACTTCGGGCTGTCGATCCTCGGCGGCCTGTGGATGCCGACCACCGTCTACCCGCAGTGGCTGCAGAACATCGCGGAATGGCTGCCCACCCATGCGTACGCGGGACTCGGCCAGGCCATCGAGCTCGGCAGCTCCCCGCATCTGAAGGACGTCGCCATCCTCGGGGTGTACTTCCTGCTCTTCGCCGGAGGTGCAGCCTGGCTGTACCGGAAGGACACACTGAGGGCGTGAACGAGGAAACCTTCGCCGGGATCGGTCGCCCGCCCGCCACCCGCCGCCAGGCCGCTACGAAGCTGCTGTGGATCTTCATCTGGCTGGCCTTCATGGGCGCCCCGGTCAGCGACCTTCTCCGCGGCGAACACACCGGCCGGGCCACCGCACTCGGGTGGCTCGGCCTCGTGTCCTTCGTCGCCGTCTACCTGGTCCTCGTCTTCCGCCACACCAACCGGCCGCTGGACAGGACCGTCGTCCATGCCACGCTCGCCGTTCTCGTCACCCTCGCGACGGTCCTCGCCCTGACGCTCGGTCCCGTGTGGCTGACGCTGTTCGTCTACGCCTCGGTCTCGGCCGGAGCGACACTGCCGCTGAGCCAGGCCCGCGTGGTCATCCCGGCCATCACCGTGGCGATGGTCCTGATCGGCCTCACCACCGACAACCCGGGCGACATCCTCCCGGCCGTCGTCATCCCGGCTCTGCTCGGGGGCTTCGCAATGGCGGGTGTCCGCCAGATGGTCCGCACCACCATCGCGCTGCGCGAGGCCCGGGCCACGGTCGCCCAGCTCGCGGCGAACGAGGAACGGCTGCGGCTGGCCCGCGATCTGCACGACCTGCTGGGCCACTCCCTCTCCCTGATCACCCTGAAGAGCGAGCTCGCCGGGAGGATGCTGCCGGACCAGCCGGAGCGGGCGGCCCAGCAGGTCGCCGACATCGAGAAGGTCAGCCGCCAGGCGCTCGTCGACGTACGGGAGGCGGTCACCGGCTACCGGCGGCCCACGCTGCCGGGCGAGTTGGCGGGCGCGCGCACCGCGCTGGCCGCGGCCGGAATCACGGCCGAGGTCCCTTCCGAGGCCCCGGAGGTCCCCGAGAAGCAGGAGGCGGCCCTGGCCTGGTCGCTGCGGGAGGCGGTGACCAATGTCGTACGCCACAGCAGCGCGCGCCGCTGCGTCATCGCGCTGACCCCGCGCCAGACGCTGGACGGCCCGGTACTCGAACTGACCGTGGAGGACAACGGACTTGGCGGCAGCCCGTCGTTCGGCAACGGCCTGACGGGCCTGAGCGAGCGCATCACGGAGGTCGGCGGCACGGTCGACGCAGGCTCCGGCCGGGGCTCCCCAGGCGGCTTCACGCTCACCGTACGGGTCCCTCTAGGATCCGCCTCATGATCCGACTCCTCCTGGCCGAAGACCAGTCGATGGTCCGCGAGGCCCTTGCGGCGCTGCTCGGCCTGGACCCGGACTTCGAGGTGGTCGCCCAAGTGGCGCGAGGCGACGAGGTGTTGGCGGCGGCCCGCGCCCACGAGATCGACGTTGCGCTGCTCGACATCGAGATGCCGGGCAGGACGGGCATCGAGGCGGCGCGCGAGCTCCACGCGGAGTTCCCAACACTGAAGATCGTCATCCTCACGACCTTCGGCCGCCCCGGCTATCTCCGTACGGCCATGGAAGCGGGCGCGGACGCCTTCCTGGTCAAGGACGCCCCCGCGGCCCAACTGGCCGACGCGGTCCGCAAGGTGCTCGCCGGTGAACGCGTCATCGACCCGACCCTCGCCGCCGCTGCCCTGGCGGAGGGCGCGAACCCGCTCACGGACCGCGAGCGCGAGGTCCTGAGGGCGGCGGCGGACGGGGCGACCAACGCGGAACTGGCCGCGCGGCTTCACCTGTCCCAGGGGACGGTGCGCAACTACCTCTCGACGGCGATCCAGAAGCTTGCGGTCAGGAACCGCGCGGAGGCCGTCCGGACAGCGCGGGAGAAGGGCTGGCTGTAGGAGGCCGGAGCAGGCCCGTACAGCTGATGGACCAATCAGAGTTGGCATGCCGCGGCCAGATGTTCAAAGCTCCAGTCATAGACGGCAGCCGCCTTCTACGTGGGACTAATATGCATCAAGGTGTCATAAAACTACATATGCTGATAAGAATCACGTAGGGCGTGTTGCTGCCGGCAGGTGGGTCGTTGCAGCCGCGCCCGTTCGTCTCCGTGGGGGCAAGCAAGGAGAGCCATGCGGCGGTTCAGAGTGGCGGCACAACGACAGGAGGGCCCTGTCACGCCGCACAAGAGAGCATCAACATGGGACAGAGAGGCGAAGGCCGGCTGGTATCTGCCTGCCGTGCTCTTCTGCGACTCTGCCGGAGCGGCGGTGCCACTGGCGACAGCGCTCTATGCAGCAGGTCAGCCCCGCCCCTTCCAGCACGCGGCGATCGCGACCGCCATCTGGCTGCTCACAGGCGTGGTCGGCAAGCGCTATGCGCCCTGGAATCTGGGTGAAGGCCAAGCCTGGCCGGTGTTCCGGGACTGGCTGGTGATGATCGGCACGCTGGCGGTCCTGCGGACCGTGAGCGGGCTCGACAGCGCACCGGCCGCGGTCTGCGCCGCGCTCGTCCCGTCCCTCGTGGTCGCCGTCGTCTGCCGCAAACTGATTCACCGTGACCTGATGGCCACGCGCCGGGACGCTCAGGCGCTCCGCCATGTGCTGGTCATCGGCGAGGCCGCGGCGGTGGACGAGGTCGTCAACCAATTGGCCCAGCGCACCGACCACGAGTACGTCGTCGTCGGGGCGTGTGTAGTGGGTGAGGGTGACGTTCGGTCCGGCGCGCCGGTGCACGTACGGCTCGGGGCGGAGCGTCCCGCCCTGCTCGCCGAGGACGCCTCGGCCGTGCTCGAGGCGGCCGACGCACTCGGTGTCGACCTGGTCTTCGTGAGTCCGGGCCGGCACATGTCGTGGGACCGGCTTCGACAGCTCTCCTGGGCTCTGCACGACCGCGGATGCCCCCTGGCGGTCCTCCCCGGCGTTTTCGACGTGGCACGGCACAGGATCCGGCTCACCTCGGCGGCCGGGCTCACCATGCTGCAGGTCGCGCCTCCCGTCCGGCACGGACTGCCGGCGGTCCTCAAGTCCGTCATCGACCGGGTGGGTGCGCTCGTCCTGGTCGTCGCCGTGGCTCCGGTGCTGGGCCTGCTCGCGCTCGTCGTCCGGCTGGGCTCGCCCGGGCCCGTGTTCTACCGCCAGACCCGGGTCGGCAAGCACAACACACACTTCTCCATGTGGAAGTTCCGCACGATGGTGGTGGACGCGGACCGGCTGAAGAGCAGCTTGGAGACGGCCAACGAGAACGACGGCCACATGTTCAAGATGCGCCACGATCCGCGCATCACGCCCGTGGGCGTTTTCCTGCGCCGCTATTCGCTGGACGAGCTGCCCCAGCTGCTCAATGTGCTGCTCGGCCATATGTCACTCGTCGGGCCGCGCCCGCCCCTTCCGGAGGAAGTGGCGCGCTACGACGAGGTCGAGATGCGAAGGCTGAGCGTGAAGCCCGGCCTCACGGGACTGTGGCAGGTGAGCGGACGGTCGGACCTCACCTGGCACGAAACCGTCTCGCTCGACCTGCGCTACGTGGACAACTGGTCGCTGGGCTGGGACATGGATGTCATGGTCCGTACGGTGCGCGCGGTGCTGAACGGACGCGGGGCGTACTGAGCTTCAGACGCGGAGGGGCGCTGCCTCGCTGCTCAGCCACGACGCATAGGTGGTGGCGATGCCCTCCCGCAGGGCGATCCTCGGCCGCCAGCCGAGGCCGGCGAGCCGCGAGATGTCCAGCAGCTTGCGAGGCGTGCCGTCCGGTTTCGAGGTGTCGAACGCCATCCTGCCCTCGTAACCGACGACCTGCTTGACCGTATCGGCGAGTTCGCGGATCGTCAGGTCCTCGCCGCAGCCGGCGTTGACCGGTTCGTCGCCGTCGTAACGGCGCAGCAGCACGACACATGCGGCGGCGAGATCGTCGACGTGCAGGAACTCCCGGCGCGGCGTGCCGCTTCCCCACAGCACGACCTCGTCCCGCGCCTCCCGCCGGGCCTCGTGGAAGCGGCGGATGAGAGCCGGGAGCACGTGCGAGGTCTCCAGGTCGAAGTTGTCGCCCGGCCCGTAGAGATTGGTCGGCATGGCGCAGATGTACGAAGCCCCGTACTGGCGTCGATAGGACCGCACCTGAGTGATCCCGGCGATCTTCGCGAGGGCGTACGGCTCGTTCGTCGGCTCCAGCGGGCCTGTGAGCAGTGCCTCCTCGCGGATCGGCTGCGGTGCGAGTTTGGGGTAGATGCACGACGAGCCGAGGAACAGCAGCCGGCGTACGCCCGCCGCGTGCGCCCCGGCGATCACGCTCAGCTGGATCCGCAGATTGTCCTCGAGGAACTGCACCGGGTAGGTGCTGTTGGCCATGATGCCGCCGACCTTGGCGGCGGCCAGCACGACGGCATCGGGCCGGGCGTCGCGCAAATACGCCTCGGTCGCGGCAGCGTCACGGAGGTCGAGTTCGGACCGGGGCCGGGCGAGGACCTCGTATCCGTCGGCAGTCAGGCGACGGGCGACGGCCGAGCCGACGAGTCCACGGGCCCCGGCGACGAAGACACGAGCAGGCGGGGGGAGCAGATCATCCATGGGCCGAGTGTGCCAGCAGTACCACCGTAAACGGTGCACTTCCTGGGGATATGCATAAAAACCTGATGAACAGGATATTCCTGTGCACTCAGGAAGGGATGACCGACGTGGAACGTTCGCTGCGTGGCTTCACCGGAGCCGGCTATGACAAGGGCCGCCCCCTGTTCGTACAGGCTGCCTGGTTCGCCGTGCTCAGCCTCGTCTTCGTCAAATGGTGGTTCCCGGCCCGCTGGCGGCCTGCGCTGCTGCGCGCATTCGGCGCGCGGATCGGCGAACGGGTCGTCATCCGCCATCGAGTGAGGGTGCACTGGCCGTGGAAGCTGGTGGTGGGCGACGACGTATGGATCGGCGAGGACGCCTGGCTCCTCAACCTGGAGACCATCACGATCGGCAGCGACGCGTGCGTTTCCCAGGGTGCGCTGCTGTGCACCGGGAGCCACCAGCGACACTCACGCACCTTCGAGTTCGACAACGGCCCCATCACGGTGGAGCCCGGCGCCTGGGTCGCGGCGAAAGCGGTAGTGCTGCGCGGCGTCACCGTGGGACGTGGCTCGGTCGTGGGAGCCGCATCGGTCGCCCACCGCAATGTCAGCCCCGGTGCGGTCGTCACGACGGGAGCCACGGCATGAGAATGGTCCATGTGGTGACACTCGTCAGCGACGACGGGGCCTTCGGCGGGCCGACGAGCGTGGCCCTCGGCCAGCTCGGAGAATTCGCCTCGCGCGGCCACAAGGTGACGCTCCTGTCCCTCTGGCGTGGCAGGTCCCCGGCGCCGGAACGGATCGGCCCGGTGCCGCTGCGGTCCAGACCGGCCCGCTCGGTCATTCCCGGCCAGGGCTTTCTCGGCCTCATGCATCCAATGCTGGTACGCGACATGTGGCGGGCCATGAAGGATGCCGACGTGGTGCACGTCCATGCGGGCCGTGACCTGGTTTCGCTCACCGCGCTGGCGCTGGCGGTACTGCGGCGCAAGAGGTTCTTCGTGCAGACGCACGGCATGGTGCAGGCCCGGAACTCCGCGGCGGCCCGGCTCTTCGACCGGGCGTATGTACCTCTGCTGCGCAAGGCACGCGGCTGCCTGGTCCTCACCGAGGACGAGGGGCGGGCCCTGACCGCGGCCATCGGGCGGGACGGTCCACCGCTGCTCGTGCTGCCGAACGGGGTACGCCCCGGGACCGGAAGCGAAGAACGGGACTTCGGAAGCCGCGAGGTGCTCTACCTCGCCCGCCTGCACCCTCGTAAGCGCCCCGAGGCATTCGTCGAGATGGCCGCGCTGGTCCACAAAGAATTGACTGACGCGCACTTCACCGTGCACGGCTCGGACGACGGATCGCTGCCGGTGGTCCGCGAACTGATCGCCGCCCGCGGGCTGGAGACAGTCGTCTCGTACGGCGGCGCACTGGAGCCCACCGCAGCCGTTCGTGCCTACGCGAAGGCCGCGGTGTACGTGCTGCCCAGCGTCAACGAGCCATTCGGCATGACCGTCCTCGAAGCGCTTGCCGCGGGCACGCCGGTGGTCTGCACCGACAGTTGCGGCATCGCGGGCGAGTTGGCCCGCCGGGGAGCGGCGCGCGTCACCGACGGCAGTCCGCAGGCGATGGCCGATGCGGTGTGCGACCTGCTCCGGGACGAGGGCCAGCGGCGCGCACTCGCCGACGCGGGTCGCCGTGCTGTCGAGGAAGTCTTCTCCATCCACACGGTGGGAGACCGACTTGAGGAGATTTACCAACTCCAGGCGACAGGGCAACGGAGATATCGCTGACCATCAGGCTCGAACAAAGAAGAGTGGGCTGTTCGAGGTAATCCAGCTGCGGGACTTGTGGCCCCACCAGCCCCATAGGGCTGTTCTCTGTAATGTCCAAGGACAGGGCCGTCTTCTCTCCCTCGATCCGATATCCGCGCACCGGCCGGAAACAGCCAGGGCCCCTCCCTGGCGATTTCCGAGCAATTTCGTGCTTTCCATTCCCTGTCCACAAGGGGGACCGTATGGGCAAGAGCGCTCTCATCACCGGCGTGACCGGTCAGGACGGCTCGTATCTGGCCGAGCTGCTGATTTCGAAGGGTTACACGGTGCACGGTCTGGTGCGCCGGTCGTCGTCCTTCAACACCGAGCGGATCGACCACATCTACCAGGACCCCCAGGAGCCGGGCCGCACTCTGGTGCTGCATCACGCCGATCTGACCGACGGGGTGGCGCTGGTCAATCTGCTGCGCGACCTGCGGCCGGACGAGGTCTACAACCTCGGCGCCCAGTCCCATGTGCGCGTGTCCTTCGACGCCCCTCTCTACACCAGTGATGTGACGGGCATGGGCTCGATGCGGCTGCTGGAGGCCATTCGGGCGAGCGGCATCGACACGCGGATCTATCAGGCGTCGTCCTCGGAGATGTTCGGAGCCACCCCGCCTCCGCAGAACGAGCGGACCCCCTTCCATCCCCGCAGCCCGTACGGCTGCGCCAAGGTGTTCGCCTACTGGGCCACGGTCAACTACCGGGAGGCGTATGACCTGTTCGCGGTCAACGGCATCCTCTTCAACCACGAGTCGCCGCGCCGCGGTGAGACCTTCGTGACCCGCAAGATCACCCGGGCAGTCGCCCGGATCAGCGCCGGCCTGCAGGACCGGCTCTACATGGGCAACCTCGATGCCGCACGCGACTGGGGCTACGCCCCGGAGTACGTCGAGGCGATGTGGCGGATGCTCCAGCAGGATGAGCCCGACGATTACGTGGTGGCGACCGGCAAGACGGCGACCGTGCGGCAGTTCCTGGAGGCGGCGTTCTCCACGGCCGGCCTGGACTGGGCCGAATATGTGCGCTTCGACCCCAAGTACGAGCGGCCGAGCGAGGTCGACGCGCTGATCGGCGACGCGTCGAAGGCTGAGACGCTGCTCGGCTGGAAGCCCCAGGTGATGTGGCCTGAGCTGGCACGCATCATGGTCGAAGCCGACGTGGCCAGGCTCGAGTCGGAATTGAGCGGTACAGCCCTGAGCATTCAGCGGAATTGAGTGATCCGACGCCCGATGTCACCGGCTCGTCCGGTCTGATCGGCAGTTGTCCGGTCAGGAAACTGCTCACCCGCGGTCACAGCGTGGTCCGCGTCGAAAACTTCTCCGAAATACGGACCGGCCGGGCGCCGGACCGCGGCTTGCGACGCCGCGATCCGCGTCCGCGGCAACGGGCCGCCGCAGTAGGTGACCTGCCTCAGCTCCTCGATGGTGTACGAGAGCACGACCTCCACCACACGGCCGACATCCCCTTCCAGCACGACGTGCAGCGCCGGACCCCCGATGTGGCGAGGGCAAGGGATGTTCTTCGGCTTCGAGGCGACTCCCACGCCGGACGAGATCCTCGACGAGCTCACCCCGTGGGTCCGCGAGCCCGTCACCCACGGCCGGCTGTGACCCAGCTGCACGCCGCCTTCCACCGCAGGTCGTAGCGCGGTTCCTGGACTGCCCTGCCGATCTCCTGCCTCCGGCGGCCGGGCCGCCGGCCGCCAGGTCCCTCCTTCGAGCGCCCCATGCAGCAATCGGCCCAACAGCACGCGCCGCTCCACCTCGGGATGGGTGTCGTTGGAGGTGACCACTGCCGTCGGAGGCCGGCCGGAACCCCCTGCCTTTCGCTCCCGACGTTGCTGCATTCAAGGAGAACCATGAGCTCTGATTCCCCTGATGCCATAGCGGGGGCGATCCGTGCGGCGGCCACCCGGCAGATCTCCAGACCCGCGCAGACGGCCTCCTGCCTGCTCCCGCAGCCCCCGAACGACCAGGAGAAGTACTCCTACGTCAGGCGCCGCCTCTGGGTGCTCACTGCCGCCTCACTCATCAGCATGGGCTGTCTCACCTTCAGTCAGTTCAGGCTGATCCAGTCATCGCCGTGGCTGGCCGTCCTGCTGCCGTGCCTGATCTTCACCGTCCTGTACTACCTCACCTCGCTGCGCGTGAACGCCTTCACCGCCGACTTCGATCTGAGCGCGCACCGCAAACTCGTGGAGGACTGGCAACCCAAGGCGTACCCGACGGTCAGCGTCTTCCTGCCGGTGTGCGGTGAGCCCATCGAGGTGCTGGAGAACACCTGGAGGCATGTGCGCCGGCTCGCCGACCGTTACCCCGGCAAGGCCACCCCGTATGTCCTCGACGACTCCAACAACCCGCAGCTCGCCGTCATGGCCGAGGAGTTCGGTTTTGTCTACGGAAGCCGGCCCAACCGCGGCTGGTTCAAGAAGGCCGGCAACCTCCACTACGGGCTGAGCATCTCCGACGAGGAGTACATCCTCATCCTCGACGCCGACTTCGCGCCCCGCGCGGATCTGCTGGACGAGCTGCTGCCGTACATGGAGCGTGCCCCCAAGGCCGGCATCGTCCAGTCGCCGCAGTTCTTCCGCGTGCTCGACAGGCAGACGTGGATCGAGCGCGGGGCGAGCGCCGTCCAGGAGCTGTTCTACCGGGCGGTCCAGGTTTCCCGGCAGCACCGTGGCGGCGCCATCTGCGTGGGCAGCTGCGCCGTGTACCGGCGCGCCGCGCTCGAGGCCAACGGCGGAACCACTCTGATCGAGCACTCGGAGGACGTACACACGGGCTTCGACCTACGTCGTCTGGGCTGGGATCTGCTCTATGTGCCGCTCCCTCTCGCTACCGGCAATTGCCCTGACAACGTGAGTGCGTTCTACCACCAGCAGTACCGCTGGTGTTCGGGCTCCATGAGCCTGCTGGCAAGCAAGAAGTTCTGGGATACAAAGCTCAGGCTCGCCACACGCCTCTGCTACATTTCCGGCTTCTTCTACTACATCCACACGGCGCTCTTCATCTTCATGGCCCCGCTGATCCCGGTCACCCTGCTGGTGGCCATGCCCGAAAAGCTCAAGGCCGAGTACCTGCTGCTGGTAGTTCCCAGCGTCATCTACACGACGCTGATCTTCCCGTGCTGGCACAAGTGCCCCTATCGGCTGGAAGCGTGGGCCGTGCGCATGATGTACGGCTGGGCACATGTATTCGCCATATGGGACATTGTGCGCGGCAGGCGCCAGGCCTGGCGGCCCACCGGCTCGGCGACCGCACGGCGAAACGGGAACAGGCGTTTCTGGATCGGCGTCTGGGTCTGGAGCGGCGGTACGGCTCTGATATGGGTGGGTGCCGCGCTCTGGCGGACGCTCACCATGTACCCACCGAATTTCGCCCTGATCCTCTTCTCCGGGCTGTTCTACGCCGTGATCGTGGGCCGCATTCTCGTCCCGTCCCGGGGCACTGCCGAAGAACCCGTTCGTGCCGTTGCGCCGAAGGCCGCGATCGAGCCTGCGGAGAATCTCGGGGGCCTGTGACGCCGATCGGCCGAGGCCCTGAAGGCCTCGGCCGACGCGGCAACTTGGTGCTCAGCTTCTGATCCGCTCCCGGACCCAGGCGCCGGTTGGCGTGAGAGCCTCGGCGCCGGAGAATGTGCCGGCGCTGCAGGTGCCCTGCTTGAAGACCGAGAGTTGGCGATCGTTGTCGGAGAGGCTCCAGTTCGTCCAGCCGATCTTCTTCTTCGCCATCAGGTCGACCCATTTCTGCGACATGGGGAAGTCGGTGTCGTGCCCCGTCCACGACGCGGTGCCCCACTCGGTGACGAAAATCGGAAGCTTGGAAGAGGCACGGTCCAGGATTTCCATATACCCCTCCCGTGCCACCCGCGAGTAGAAGTGGAAGCTGTACATGATGTTCGTCGCGTTTACGGGATTGTCGACGACCTCCCGCTCGTTGCCTCCTTCGGAGGCGCCGAACGTGGACCAGCCAGACGTCGGGACGATGATCACACTGTCCGGATCATGAGAGCGGATCACCGGAATGAGCTTTTCCGAGTAGCTCTTGACGGCGGACCAGCTCACACCGTGGGGCTCGTTCGCGAGCTCGTAGATCACATTGTTCCGGCCCCTGTACCGTTGGGCGATCTCAGTGAAGAACGTCTTTGCCTTCTCGAGGTCCAGGTTCGGGTCGCCCGGGTTCATCATGTGCCAGTCGACGATGACGTACATGCCACGGGCGCTCGCCCGCTCGATCAACTGGCTTACCAAGTCGGTGAACTTCTTCGGATCCGTCTCGTACCCGCCCTGGTGCGCGTACGTCGCTACACGCACAACGCTCGCCTTCCAGTCGTACGCCATCACATCCATGGCGCCGTCGGTCAGGCAATGGGCGAACCACTGCGTGCCGTGCGTGCTCATGCCTTTCAACTGGACGGGCTTGCCGGATTCGTCGCACAGCTGCGTGCCGCAGACGCGGACCTTCCCATACATCTGAACCGGGCTCCGGGCCTCGGCCGTTGATCCGGTGGCAGCGCTGCTCACCGTGTTCGCGCTGAGAAGGCCGAGCGTCGCAGCCATGACGAGGCCGGATCGGACGACCCAACGGTTGCCGGAATTGAGAGAGCGCACTTCGTTCCTCCATTTCCTTCATTTCCTGAGGTGACCTTCAGGCGTGGGGGATCGGCCGGGCCAGGCTCGATACCCGCCGTCCGCCAGCCGCGGAAGGACGTCCAGCGCCCGGCCGGGGATGAAGCGGGCCCGGTTCCCCGCGAAGCCCGCCGCACGGAACGCCTG
>NZ_JBEXEX010000025.1:0-102535 GCF_040606445.1 Streptomyces sp. NPDC005408
GTCAGTCGCCGACGCTCCGCGTCGGCTCCTTCCTCCGCCTTGCGATCGCACGCACCAGACCCCGCTCCCTGATCCGGCCTGATCCAAACGACAGGACCTAGGTCACCGAGTCCGCCCAGGCGTACGGCGGCCCGCCGCGCCCCGCGCCCGGACCCGCGCCGACCGCTTCCAGGTCCCGGTCCGCCGCTCGCATCAGCTTCCCGGCGATGTCCCTCATGGCCCGGCTCGCCGCGAGCTCGTCGCCGATTGCCGGCACATCGACATCCTGGGGGTTGCAGTGCGCGACCCCATGTCCGGTGAGTGTGGTGGTGCCCGTGTCCAGTACGGCGCGGGCCTTCGTCTTGCCGTCCTCTTCGGACAGCTGAACGCTGACCTTCCATTCCAGAGTCCGAGTGCTCATCGCGCACCTCCTCGCCCGCGGCCGCAGTGAGCCGCCGCGACGCAGTCCTGCCTTCAGGATCCACCCACCCGTTCCCGGTCGCGCGCCGCCCCCTGGCCATCCGGGGGATCTCCGGCCATGCCACGACGCGTCGTGCCCGGCAGCGGCAGGTCAACGGCTACGTTCGCCCGACGAAGGCGCTGCGCGGGGTGACCAGACACCCGGTGACCGCCGGGTCCGGGAGGTGAATGGTGGGGCGCACGAACGGACAGGCCCGCCCGGTAGGGGTGCGCGGCAAAGCATCGCCGCGAGCCGCCCGCCGTGGCGCCGCGAGGCGGCTGAGGTGCCTTGCCGCGTTGTCCCTGCTGGCGGGGCTGCTGACCTCGTGCGGTTCGGAGGAATCCGGCCCGGTAACCCTGAACTGGTACAACTTCCCCGACGACTCGGGTGCCCTGGCGAGCGCGGCGAACAACTGCACCCGCGCCTCGGGCGGCCGGTACCGCATCGCGTACAACAAGCTCCCGCGCGGCGCCGACGGCCAGCGTCAGCAGCTCGTCCGCCGGCTCGCCGCCGAGGACAACACCATGGACATCCTCGGCCTCGACGTCACCTGGGCCGCGGAGTTCGCCGAGGCGAAGTGGATCCTGCCGTGGACGGGCAGCAACCGCAGCAACGCCACCGCGGGCACCCTCGCAGTGCCGCTGCAGACGGCGACGTGGAAGGGCAAGCTGTACGCCGTCCCGTACAACACCAACACCCAGTTGCTGTGGTACCGAAGCGACCTCGTGCCCAAGCCCCCCAAGACCTGGGCGGAGATGCTGGCCATGGCACGGGCCCTCGCCAAGCAGGGCAAGCCGCACTTCGTAGAGATCCAGGGAGCCCAGTACGAGGGGCTGACGGTCTGGTTCAACACGCTCGTGGAGAGCGCGGGCGGCTCCATCCTCAACCGCACGGCCACCGCGCCCTCGCTCGGCCCGCCCGCGGTCCAGGCAGCCACGATCATGCGCAACCTGGCCAGATCGCCGGCCGGGGACCCCTCCCTGTCCAACCAGATGGAGGACCAGAACCGGCTGGCGATGGAGTCGGGAAGCGCCGCCTTCGAGCTGAACTACCCGTTCGTCTATCCGTCGATGAAGGCGAACAAGCCCGGGCTGTTCAAGAGTTTCCGGTGGGCGCCGTACCCCGCAGTGGACCCCGGCCGGCCGTCGAAGCCCACCATCGGTGGCATCGACCTCGCCATCGGCGCCTACTCGCGCCATCCCGACCTCGCGTTCGAGGCCGCGCTGTGCCTGCGTAACCGTCCGAACCAGATGACTGCGGCACTCGAGGGCGGACTGCCGCCGACCCTGCGGTCGCTCTACTCGGACAAGACATTCGTCAAGAGCTACCCGTTCTCCGCCGAAGTGCTCTCGGCCCTGGAGAACGCCAGCACCCGCCCCCAGACCCCCGCCTACCAGAACGTGTCCATCGCGATCTCGCACACGCTCTCCCCGCCCTCGGGGATCAGTCCTCGGAGCGACGTCGATGAAATCGGCAGCCAGATCAAGGACGCCCTAGAGTCCAAGGGGCTGATCCCGTGAACACCCCGACCCCCGCTACGGCGACGGTTCCCGCGCCCGCCCCCGGCAAGGCCGATGCACTGTCCGAGGGCGCACGTGAGGAACGACGGCTGGGCTGGCTGCTGTGCGCGCCCGCGGTGGTCGTCATGCTCGCCGTCACGGCCTACCCCATCGGCTACGCGATCTATCTGTCCCTGCAGCGCTACGACCTGCGCTTCCCCAGCCAGGCGAAGTTCGTTGGCTTCAGCAACTACGGGGCCGTGCTCTCCTCCCAGTTCTGGTGGGAGGCGTTCTGGGTCACCCTGTTCATCACCGCCGTCTCGGTGATCGTGGAACTCGTCCTCGGCTTCGCGCTGGCCATCGTCATGCACCGCGCCATCTTCGGCAGAGGGACCGTGCGTACGGCGATCCTGGTCCCGTACGGCATCGTCACCGTCGTCGCGGCCTACTCATGGCAGTACGCCTGGACTCCGGACACCGGATACCTCGCCGCGCTGCTGCCCTCCGGTGACGCCCCGCTGACCGAGCAGTGGCCGGCCATCGGCCTGATCATCCTCGCCGAGGTCTGGAAGACCACCCCCTTCATGGCGCTTCTCCTGCTGGCCGGGCTCGCCCTGGTGCCCGAGGAGACGCTGCGCGCCGCCATGGTCGACGGTGCGTCCGCCTGGCAGCGCTTCGCCTTTGTCACCGTGCCGCTGATGAAGCCCGCCATCCTGGTGGCGCTGCTGTTCCGCACCCTGGACGCCTTCCGGATCTTCGACAACATCTACATCCTGACCTCGGGCGCCCATGGCACAGGTTCGGTGTCGATCCTCGGCTACGACAACCTGTTCACCTCGCTCAACCTCGGCATCGGATCGGCAATCTCGGTGCTCATCTTCATCTGCGTCGGCCTGATCGCCTTCGCCTTCATCAAGCTCTTCGGGACTGCCGCGCCCGGCTCACAGGAGGCGGGTCGCTGATGGCCACTGCTGGCAAGAGGCGCATCACCGGCTGGGCCGTCGTCAACACCGTGGTCATCGCCTATGCCCTGTTCCCGGTCTGGTGGATCGCGGCCCTGTCGTTCAAGGAGCCCAGCACCCTGACCGACGGCAACTTCGTCCCGTCGAAGTGGACGTTCGAGAACTACCGCGGCATCTTCGACACCTCGGAGTTCACCCGCGCCCTGATCAACTCGATCGGCATTGCCCTGATCGCCACGGTGATCGCCGTTGTGCTGGGCACCATGGCCGCCTACGCCGTGGCCAGGCTCCGCTTCCCCGGCAAGAAGCTCCTGGTCGGCATGTCCCTGTTGATCGCGATGTTCCCGCCGATCTCCCTGGTGTCGCCGCTGTTCAACATCGAGCGCATCCTGGGGATCTTCGACACCTGGCCGGGGCTGATCATCCCGTACATGACCTTCTCCCTCCCGCTCGCGATCTACACCCTCGCGGCTTTCTTCCGGGAGATCCCGTGGGATCTGGAGAAGGCTGCCAAGGTCGACGGCGCCACGCCCGCCCAGGCCTTCCGGCTGGTGATCGCGCCGCTGGCCGCGCCGGGCGTGGTCACCACCGCGATCCTCGTCTTCATCTTCTGCTGGAACGACTTCCTGTTCGCGATCTCCCTGACCTCGACAACCCGGGCCCGCACCGTGCCGGCGGCGATCGCATTCTTCACCGGGAGCAGTCAGTTCCAGCAGCCCACCGGTTCGATCGCCGCCGCCGCGGTGGTGATCACCATTCCGATCATCGTCTTCGTGCTGCTGTTCCAGCGGCGCATCGTCGCCGGACTGACGTCCGGGGCCGTCAAGGGCTGACCGGCAACAGCCGACCGTCAGGACAAGGAGCACCGACCGTGGCCGAGATCGTTCTCGAGGGCATCACCAAGAGGTATCCCGACGGCGCCCTGGCCGTGCGGGACGTCAATCTCACCGTGGGCGACGGGGAGTTCGTCATCCTCGTCGGGCCCTCGGGCTGCGGCAAATCCACCACGCTCAACATGATCGCCGGTCTTGAGGACATCACCGACGGCACGTTGCGCATCGGCGACCAGGTCGTCAACGACAAGGCGCCCAAAGACCGCGACATCGCCATGGTCTTCCAGAGCTACGCCCTCTATCCGCACATGACCGTGCGCGACAACATGGGCTTCGCCCTGCGCCTGGCCAAGGCCGACAAGGCCACCATCAAGAGCAAGGTGGAGGAGGCCGCCCGCATCCTCGACCTGACGGATCATCTGGACCGCAAGCCCGCGAACCTCTCGGGCGGCCAGCGTCAGCGTGTGGCGATGGGCCGCGCCATCGTCCGCAGCCCCAAGGCGTTCCTGATGGACGAGCCGCTGTCCAACCTCGACGCCAAGCTCCGGGTGCAGATGCGCACCCAGATCTCGCGCCTCCAGCAGCGGCTGGCCACCACCACCGTCTACGTCACCCACGACCAGACCGAGGCGATGACGCTCGGAGACCGCGTGGTCGTCATGCGCAGCGGCATCGTCCAGCAGGTCGGCACCCCGCAGCATCTCTACGACGAGCCCCGCAACCTGTTCGTCGCCGGTTTCATCGGCTCACCGGCCATGAACTTCATCCACGCGACGCTGGAAGAGAACGTGCTGCGCACCGCCATCGGCGATCTTCCGCTGAACGACGAGATCCGCCGCAGCCTGGAGCGCCAGGACGTACCGCGCGATCTCATCGTCGGGCTGCGGCCCGAAGCGTTCGAGGACGCTTCGCTGGTCGACCCTGACCGGCCGGGGACGCGGTTCAGCGCGAGCGTGGACGTGGTCGAGTCCCTCGGCTCGGATGTGTACGCGTACTTCACCGAGGAGGGCTGGGAGCCGACCATGACCTCGGAACTCGAAGAGCTGGCAGCCGACTCCGGCCAGACCGACACCGGAGGCGAGGCCAACAAGATCGTCACCCGGCTCGACACGGGCACGCGCATCCGCGAGGGAGGCCGGGCCGAGCTGTGGGTGGACACATCAAGGCTCCATGTCTTCGACCCGCGCACCGGTGTGAACCTCACCCACCCCGAGAACAACGGGGGATGACAGCTTTCGCACATGACAGCGTGTCATGGCGGGCCAGGCGGCAGCCGGGTGGGGAACATTTGGAGGCCACAGTCGCGATGGGGCTGCGGTCGGCACGTCAGGGACGTGCATGTCGTCCCTCTGACCTGAGTTGCTGAGCCGCGCTCTGCCCACCGGTCGACCCCCAGGGCAGAGCGCGTCTGCTTCGGCGCAACAAGCGGCCCCTAGGGCCTGTCGTCCGGCCAGATTCCTACGTGGTCGGGTTCCAGCTCCAGCATGACCCGGTCGCGCATGCCCAGGGCCTCGGTGTACTCCGCGGGCAGCTGAAGGCGGCCTGCGCGGTCGAGCATCGCGTACTCCCTGGCCACCACCGACTCCTGGCCCGTCGTCGCGTCGACCTCCGTACGGCGCAGGGTTTCCGTGGACGTGCGGCCGTCGCGGATGGCGACCGTGCGGCGGACCTCGCCGGCCACCGACTGGTCGTGAGTGACGATGACGGTCGTCGTGCCGAGTTCCTCGTTCGCCGTACGAAGCGCCGCGAAGACCTGCTCGGCCGTCTGGGAATCCAGCTCGCCCGTCGGCTCGTCGGCGAGCAGCACCGACGGCTCGTTCGCCAGCGCCACCGCGATCGCCACGCGCTGCTGCTGGCCGCCGGACATCTGGTGAGGGCGCCGGTCGCGGCAGTCGGCCACGTCCAGCAGGGACAGCAGGGATTCGGCCCGCTCGGCCTTCTTTTTCGTACGGCCGCGCAGCTGCATCGGCAGCGTCACGTTCTGCACGGCGCTCAGATACGGCAGCAGATTGCGTGCCGTCTGCTGCCAGACGAAGCCGACCACCTCGCGCCGGTAGCGCAGCCGGTCCTTCGCGCCCATGGTCAGCAGATCGCAGCCGGCCACCTTCGCGGCGCCCGCCGTCGGTTCGTCCAGGCCCGCGAGGATGTTCATCAGGGTCGACTTGCCGCTGCCCGAAGCGCCGACCAGGGCCATCAACTCGCCCTCGCGCACCAGCAGATCGAGCCCCTGCAGCGCCTGCACCTCGACTCCGTCCGTGGAGAAGATACGGACCAGACGGTCGCAGGTGATCAGCGCGTCGTGGCCGTACTCGGGCCGGTCGCGCCGGGCCGCTGCCCGGCGCTCCAGTTCGCCGAGGGTGATCCCCGTGGCGGACTCGGTCGTGGAGGACTCGGTCATCGCGTGTCTCCTGCCCTGAGTTCGGTGGTTGTCGTACGCCGGGTGGTCACCCAGGCCTGCGCCGCGGCCACCGCCGACGCGATCACCACCACGGCGAGCGCGGGCAGCAGCAGACTCACCGGGTCGGCGCGCAGCTGGACCGTGCCGAGCGAGGTGAACCGCCCCTGGGCGGCCAGGGCCAGGCGGCCCAGGTCGATTCCGGGAGCGAGCAGCCGGATCGCCGCCCAGCCGACGAGTGCACCGCCCACGGCCGCAAGCAGCGCCTGCGGAAGGTTCTCCAGGATCAGCAGGCGGCGCCCCTGACGGCGGGTCAGGCCCATGGTGCGCAGCCGGCCCAGCAGCGCGGCCCGCTCCGGGGCGGTCTGAAGCAGTGAGAGCACCAGCGCGAGGACGGCGAATCCTGCGCCGGCCGCTGCGGCCACCGCGTAGATCCGTTCGGCGCCGCTCTGCACGGGTGACTCGGTGAAGCTGTCCCGTTCGGCGGAGCGCAGCGTCACGGTGGCGCCGCCCGCGGTACGGGCAGCTGCCTTGAGATCCGCGCCGGAGACCGAAGGGCCGGAGATCAGCAGGGTGGTGGCGGGGCGGCTGCCCGGCAGACCCGCCGCGTCGACCACCAGGAACTCGCCGCCGGCCACGGCGGGGGTGGCGCTGCGTACGGCGTCCACGCGGACCGTGAACAGGCCGCCCGCAGGGCCGATCGCGGTCGTCCGGCCGCTGAGCCGTTCGGCAACAGCGGGGGAGGCGAGTGCGGGCAGCACTCCGGACGACTTCCGCAGCTCGTCGGCCCGGAAGGCGCCGAGGCCGGTGCGGCGGGCGAGACGCGCGTACGAGTCGGGGTCGACGGCGAGCAGCGTGACGCTTTCGGTGCCGCCGTCCCGCAGATCCAGGTCGGACTCGCTGTGTACGGGCACGACATCGCGCACCCCGGCGACCTTCCGTATCTTCCCGGCCAGCGTGTCCGCCAGCGCCTCGGCCGAGTCGACCCGGGCATCGGCGCCGACCGCGACGAGCGACGCCCGGTCGCGGGCGTCGGCGACCCCGGCGAGCACCGAGCCGCCGAACGCCGCCGTCGTCAGGGCCACGAGCAGCGCCAGCAGCGGAAGGGCGGTGGTGGCGGGGGACCGGCCCGCACGGGCCAGCGACAGAAAGCCGATCGCGCCGCGCCGTCGCGCCACCGGCAGCGCCGCGAGCCGCAATGGCAGCGGATACAGCCGTACGAGCAGCAGTGCGGCGATCACACCCACCAGCACCGGTGCGGCGCTGACCAGTTCGTCCACGTCGCCGTCCGACGTACCCCGGCGGCGCAGCGCCGCCACCGCTGCCACGGTCAGTACCAGCAGCGTCAGTTCGGCCACGCTACGGCGGCGCGAGGGTCTGGCCCGTACGAGATCGTCCCGTTCGCCGTGCAGCCGCGGTCGCCGGTGCAGGAACGCGGCCCGCAGCGGCAGTGCGGCACAGGCGACCAGCGCGACCGCCGCCGAGGCCAGCAACGGCGGCAGCGTCCGGCCCTCGGGGACGATGACGAGCGCAAGAGCACAGCCGACGGCGGCGTTGGGCAGCACGGGTACGGCGACCTCCGCGAGCAGCCGCCCTGCGATACCGCGGACCGAACCGCCGCGCGAACGCAGCAGGGACAGCTCGGTGTGCCTGCGTGCCGCGGCCAGGCCGCCTGCCATCAGCAGGACGACGCCCGCGACGCTGCCGACACCGAAGGCTGCGACGGCGACCACCGGATTGATGGCGGAGAGGATGCCGTCGAAGTCGATGAGGATGTCGTCCAGGCCCGTGTCGATCTGCAGTCCGGGCGAGACGACGGTGTGCAACGTGCTCTGCAGCGGGCCGTGTTCGAGGGACGCGATCGCTTGCCTGATCCGGGGCAGATCACCGACGCCGACCCCGGCCGGGTCGGGGGCGATGCGCCAATAGGCCTCGGTCTCCATGGTCACGGACAGCAGCGCCGGTGCCGCTTCGGGGGCCAGCAGCAGCGCGCCGTGCCAGTAGGGCTGAGGGACGGTCTGCGCCGTGTAGAGCCGTGTCGGCGTGCGCAGGACCGGTTCGACGGACCAGTAGCTCAGCCGGGGCCGCACTGGTTCGACGATGCCGGTGACGGTCACGGCGAGGGGCGTGCCGCCTGGCCGCGGGACATGGATGGTCGAACCGGCCTTGATCCGGAGGGTCTTGGCGGTGGCCGAGGTGACCGCCGCCTCCACGGCATCGGCGTCCGGGGTGACGGAGTCCGCCGTGGCCCTGGGCAGCCGTCCTGAGCCCAGGGTGGAGTGCTCGGCGATTCCGGCCTGGGCGACTAGCGTGAACACCGGGCCCCCGCCGTCCAGTTGGGGCAGCCACTCGTCGGTGGCCGCAACGGGCTTGCGGATGTGCACTCCGTACGCGGACTGCCCGGCGTCCGCGCGCAGCGGTTTCGGCAGCACGGCCAGGATCTGGCGGTAGTGCTCGGTCAGCCGACGGAACTGCAGCGAATCGGCCCAGTCGCCCGGGGCGGTGTCCTCCTGCAGCATCGGCGCGTCAGTCAACTGGATGGCGCTTCGCTCCGGCGAGGCGCCCCTCATCTCATGGCGCAGACCCTGGCTTTCGTACGTGTCCACTGCGCGCGGGAAGGCCGCGGCGAGGAACGAGGTGACCAGGACGAGCAGCATCAGTGCGACGGCGGGCCCGGGTGCGGTGCGCAGCCGGGTACGGACCCAGGGGGCGGCGGCCTTCATGTCACTCGCCTCCCTGGACGCGCAGCGCCGTCGCAGGATCGCCGCGGCGCAGCGCCAGCGCCGCCACGATGAGCACGGGCGCGGCGGCAACTCCCGCGACCAGCAGGGCAACCCGGCCGACCGGCAGCTCGACCAGCACACCCGGAACGGGCTGTGTGGCCTGCCCGGTCAGCACGATCAGCGGCACCACGGCACGGGTGAGCACCGCGCCGAGGGCGAGCCCGATCAGCAGGGCGAGCCCGATCAGCAGCGACTGTTCGGCGGCCAGCAGCCGGGCCAGCTGGCGCCGGGGGGTACCGAGCGCCCGGAGCACCGCAAACTCCGCCGAGCGTTCCCGCAGCGCTCCCACCGTGCTCACCGCGAAGCCGACCGCGGCCAGCGCGGCAGCGACGAGGGCCACCGCGAGCAGTGCCGACTGCGGGCCCGCACCGAGTGGGTCGTCGTGCAGGTCCTCGGCGATCTCGTCACGCACCTGAATCTGGGTCGGGTCGATCTCGGCCCTGTCCCGCAGTGCCGCGGCGACCCGATCCGCCGTGCCGGGCTCGGTGAACAGCCACCATTCGGTGGGCGGGAACGCCGAGTCGGGGCGGGCGGCGAGCACCCTGTTGACGGCCCGCAGATCGAGCAGCAGCGCGCCGCCGTCGGTCGCGGGGGTGGCGGCAGGGTCGGGGCCGCCCGCACCGGGCCCGGTGGTCGGGATGCCCCGCATGACGCCCGCGATCTTCACCTTGACGGGGCCTCCGGGCATCGGGATTTCGATTTCGGAGCCGGGTTTCGCGCCGCTGGACTCGAGGAAGCGATCGGTCGCCAGTGCGGCCGGCACGGCGGGTGCTGCCCGCCGTGCCGCGACCCGGACGGTGACCGTGCGCTCGGCACCCCATTCGTCGTCGAACACCGCCCTGCCCGTGTGGTACGAGAGGTCGAGCGGCGTCCGGGCCGACGAGCCCACGACGGTGATCGCGGGCGGGAGCTCGCCCTTGTCGGGGTTGGGCTCGGCGCTCACGGTTGCGATCGGCTCCCAGACCAGCCCGTTGGGCACGGTGACCGCCCGGGCCGTGCCGCCGGCGGTGATCGAGCGCATCCCGCCGATCGTGAGCCGCTTCGGCGCGATCCGGTCCGGGTAGCCCGCCTCGTCGAACTCGACCGCGGTCAGCGCCAGCGGACCTGCGGGCCTCCCCGCCGGGGCGTCGGCGGCCTTGGCGAGGTCCGCGGTCATTGTGTGCGGCTTGCCGTCCGGCGCGAGTGTGTCCAACTGCAGCCGGTACGGCACTCCATAGCGGTCCTCGACGGTGACGGTGATGATGGTGCCCGCTCCGTTGGACGGGCCGTCCTCGGCGCCGCGAAGCGTGATGTCGAGAGCAAGGCGCGCGGTGCCGTCGGGCAGCAGCACCCCGGCGCGGGCGGTCTTCCGCGGGCGCAGGGCCGCAAGCAGCCTCTCGGGTTCACCGTCCCCCAGATCGTCCCGCAGCCGCAGTTCCGGGCCGGCGAGTGAGGTGTCGAGGGCCAGTACGCCGGCCTGGCGCCCGCCCGAGAGACCGAGGCCGGTACGGGCGGCCGGCACCGCGGTCCGTATGCCCGGCATCCCGTCGTACACCCCGCCCTGGCCGAACTGGACGGTGCCACTGCCCAGTACACGCACGGGGGCACCGGCACGGAAGTCCGCCTGGTCGTCCTGCGAGCGGTCCCAGGAAGCTCCCTGCCCGATCGCCAGCATCCCCATCGCGACGGCGAGCACCAGCAGCAGCACCGGACCCGCGCCGCGCAGCGGTCTGCGGCTGAGCTGCCAGCCGGCGAGCGAGGCGGTCAGCCCCCGGCCCCCGGACGCTCGCCGCTCGGCGAGCTTCGCGGTCGGCGGCAGCAGCCGCAGGGTGAGGACGGTCCCGGCCAGCAGCGCCAGCGCGGGCGCCACGACGAGCAGCGGATCGATGCCCAACTGTCCCTCGCGGTCGCCGCTGAGCGCACCGCTGCCGGACGTGCGCCGGTCCAATTGCCAGTACGCGACAGCGGCGACGACGAGGAGTCCGACATCGGCTCCGGCCCGCAGCGGGGCGGGCAGCGCACGGGCACGGCCGCGCGCCGCACGGGCCGCGGTGAGCGCCGGGGCCACCACGGCAGCGGCGCAGGCCAGCGCCGCCACCGCGCCGACCAGCCAGACCTGTGCGGTCAGGCCGGTGTCGATGTGCAGTCCGATCCTGGCCAGCAGACCCTGTCCGGCCAGCAGCCGGGTCAGCGGTCCGGCGAGCAGCGGTGCGCACACGGCGGCGGGCAGCGCGAGCAGCAGTGCTTCCAGGGCGGAGAGCGAGGCGAGACGGCCGCGCGATGCGCCGCGGGCCAGCAGGACTTGGGTCTCGCCCGCGCGTTCCGTGCTCAGCAGGCGGGCCACCAGCAGCAGTGCGTATGCGGCGAGCAGCACCAGCTGCAACGAAACGATCAGGAGCGTCGCGCGGGACACCAGCAGGGCCCGTTCCAACTGGCCGAGCACGTCGGGCAGCGAGGTGCGGGCCACGACCCCGCCCTTCAGCGCGGGCTGTGCGGTGAGGAACTTCTGGCTGTTCTTCGCGGCCGTGCGCAGAGGATCGATCCGGTCGGCGCCGAACGTGCCGAAGTCGGCGGTGGCCAGCCAGGACAGACCGCCCTGCGTGATACGGCCGGATCCGAAGGCCGCGGCGTCGGTGAGCAGCGGCCCGTACGTCATGAACGAGTCCTTGCGCACACCGCGTCCGCCCAGCTCGTCCAACTGCCAGTACGGATCGTTCCGGTCGACGGGACGATAGATGCCGGTGACGCGTATCCGCAGCGCGGGACCGCCGAGCCGGTCGGGGAGGGTCAGTACCCGCGGCCCTGGCGAAAGCTTCAGCTGCTTCGCGGCCGCCTCGGGCACCGCGACCCCGATCACGTCTCCCGGTCCCGCCGTAGGCCAGTCGCCCTTGGACAGACGGACCCGTGAACGGTCCGCCACGGCAAGCTTGGTGAGGTCCGGTTCGCCCTTGCGCGCGGCCGGTGGCTGCAGACTGCGCGGCAGCGCGTACGGTCCCGAGCGGTCGAACTGCCGCAGGGTCACCGGCAGTCCGTCGAAGGACTGCTGTGCCCCGCGCCGGGCGGCCCGCACGGCCGCGGCACGGTCCGCGCCGGGACTCTCCGCGGTGATGACCAGCGAGGCGGCCGCGGCGTTCCTGGTCTGCAGAGCGTGACGCAGCCCGGCGTCGCCGACGGAGCCTGCGAAGGCGGCGAGGGTGGCCAGTACGGCGGTGGTCAGCAGGACGGCGAGCAGTGCGGCCGTGAGCAGCAACCGGTGTCCGCGTACACGGAGAAACACAAACCCCGTCACCGGTCTCCCCCTGAAGTGCTCTGTGTACGTCCCCCGAAAGCCCTTTCGGAACGGATGCTTTCAGAGGCGGCGGGCGCAGGACACCGCTCTCACACAGGACTTGATCGGATCGTGACCGGATTCCGGCACGGGAACTCCGGATTCCGGCTCGCCGGCCGGCGGGTCAGACCTGCTCGACGATATGGCCGTCGTTGAGTTCGAGTACCCGGTCGGCCAGGCCCAGCAGCTGGGCGTCGTGTGTGGCGACCAGTGCCGTCACACCCTCGCCCCGTACCACGGCACGCAGCAGCTCCATCACCGCGAGCCCGGTCTCCGCGTCCAGCTGGCCCGTCGGTTCGTCGGCGATCAGCAGGGCGGGCCGGTTGGCGAGCGCGCGGGCGATGGCGACGCGTTGCTGCTGGCCGCCGGAGAGCTCGCCGGGACGCTGTGCCGCGTGATCGGCGAGTCCGACCAGGGCGAGGAGCAGCTCGACGCGCTCCTCGCGTTCCTTCCGGTCGGTTCTGCGCAGGCGCATCGGCACACCGACGTTCTCGGCAGCGGTCAGGATCGGGATCAGGCCGAAGGACTGGAAGATGAAGCCGATCCGGTCGCGGCGCAGCTCCAGCAGGCCGTCCTCACCGAGGCCGGCCAGATCGGTGCCGCCGAGGGTGATGCGGCCCTCGTCGGGGGAGTCGAGCCCGCCGACGAGGTTGAGGAGCGTCGTCTTCCCGGAGCCTGATCGGCCCTTGAGGGCGACCAGTTCACCGCGCGGGACGTCGAAGGAGATGCCGCGCAGCGCGTGGACGGCGGCGGCCCCGGAGCCGTAGGAGCGGTGCAGGTTCTCGACCCGCACCATGGGTTCCCCGTCCCGGACCGCTGCGACGGTCGTGCCGGAGTGCGAGCTGATGCTCTCGGTCATGAAGAGTTCCCCCGTACGGAATCGGTCCGGCTCAGTATGTGCAGGGGCGTGCCGCCGGGCAATGGCCGACCGCCAGGAGCCTCGTGTCGAACGCATGGGCGGGGCGGGGAAGGGGTCATGGTGGTTCCGTCGACACAACCAATCGCCGGGACGGCTCGGGACCAAGGATCAGTGCATGAACAGCTCAGATTTGCTGGCAGACGCGTTCGAGCGCATCCGTGAGGCAGTACACGGGGCGGTCGAGGGGCTTTCACCTGACGACCTCAACGCACGGCTGGACCCCGGCGCGAATTCGATCGCCTGGCTCGTGTGGCATCTGACGCGCATCCAGGACGACCATGTGGCCGATGCGGCCGCGGCGGAACAGGTGTGGTTCTCGCAGAAGTGGGCGGACCGATTCGAGCTGCCCTTCCCCAAGGGGGCGACCGGGTTCGGCCACTCCAGCAAGCAGGTCGCGGCGGTACGGGTCGACTCCGCCGAGCTGCTGCTCGGCTACTTCGACGCCGTGCACGAGCAGACCGTGCGGTTCGTCAGCGGGCTCGACGACGCGGCGCTCGACAGCGTCGTGGACGAGTCCTGGTCCCCGCCGGTCACCCTCGGGGTCCGTCTGGTCAGCGTCATCGCCGACGACCTGCAGCACGCGGGCCAGGCGGCGTTCGTCCGCGGCTCCCTGGAGCGCCGGTAGACACAACACGCCGAATTGCGGTGCCGCCGGGGCTCGGGCCCGGCGGCACCGTGGGCTTTACAGCAGCTTCGCGAAGCAGAGCTGTGCCGAGCTGGAGCCCTTGGCCTTGACGCGGTGCCGTGGGCTCGGTACGTACATGCCAGACGCTTTGGTATAGACCAAGCGCACTCGGTGGAGGCAGCAATGCGAAGATCATTAGCGCTGGTCGTCACGCTCATCGGGGCCTTCGTCCTCTTTCTGGCACCACCCGCAGCCGCGGCCACGCCGACGGCCGCGTTCGCCAAGACATCGACCTGGGACGGCGGTTACCAGGGCGCATACACCATCACCAACGGCGGCACTTCCACGCTGACCGGCTGGACCGTCGAGTTCGACCTGCCCTCGGGTACCTCGGTCGGCGCCTACTGGGACGCGCTGGAGACCCAGAGCGGCAGCCACTACACGTTCAAGAACCGTGAGTACAACGGGTCGTTGGCGCCCGGAGCGACCGCGAGCTTCGGCTGGGTGTCGAGCGGGAGCGGTTCGCCGGTGAACTGCAAGCTCAACGGCACAGCCTGCCAGGGCGGTTCGGGCGGCGGCGACACGAGCGCGCCGACCGTGCCGTCCGGGGTGAGTGTCGGCTCGGCGACCAGTTCGTCGCTGAACGTGAGCTGGACGGCGTCGAGCGACGACTCGGGCGCGGTCGCGGGCTACGAGGTCTCGCGTGACGGCGGCACACCGGTCACGGTCGCGGGAACCTCGTCTACCGCCACCGGCCTGCAGGCGGGCACGAGTTACTCGTTCCGCGTCAGGGCCAAGGACGCCGCCGGCAACACCTCGGCCTACAGCGCGGCCGTCAGCGGTACGACGAGCACGGGTGGCGGCACACCACCGCCCGGCGGCGTACGCACCGCGCCGTACGTCGACATGGGTGCCTGGCCGACCCCGAGCATGCCCACGATGGCTTCGGCGAGCGGGCTGAAGAGCTTCACGATGGCCTTCGTCACCGCATCGAGCTGCAAGGCCATGTGGTTCAACGCCTATGACCCGCGCACCGGCTGGGCCAGGGACCAGGTCGACGCCATCCGGGCGGGCGGGGGAGACGTCAAGATCTCCTTCGGTGGCGCCAGCGGTATCGAACTGGCCCAGGCATGCTCGTCGGTCGACGCGCTGTACGCCGAGTACAACGCTGTCGTCACCGCCTACGACCTGACGTACGCCGACTTCGACATCGAGGGCGCGGCCACCGCCGACCCGGCCTCGGTGGCCCGGCGTTCCCAGGCCCTGGCGCGTCTCCAGCAGGCCCACCCCGGTCTGCGGATCTCCCTCACGCTCCCGGTTCTCCCCGAGGGGCTGACCGCCGACGGGCTGGCTGTGGTCAGATCAGCTCGGGACGCGGGGGTGAACCTCGACGTCGTGAACGTCATGGCGATGGACTACTACCGGAGCGTCGACTACGGCGACGCAGCGGTACAGGCTGCGCAGAGCACGTACACCCAGCTGAAGTCGCTGTACCCGGCCAAGAGCGACGCCCAGGTCTGGGCGATGGTCGGAGTGACGCCGATGCTCGGCCAGAACGACGACGGGCACATCTTCGACCAGGCCGACGCGCGCCAGGTGGTCACCTTCGCCCAGGGCAAGCACCTCGGTGAGCTCGCGTTCTGGGAGGAGACCCGCGACCGCAACGCCTGCACGGGCGCGCTCTACATGTGCACGAACATCCCGCAGTCCCCGTACGAGTTCTCGAAGATCTTCGCGGCCTATACCGGCTGACGACGCAGCAGCGCGAAGGAGCGCGCCCCGGTCCCGGCCAGGACCGGGGCGCTTCAATGCCGCAAGATCCGGAAGACACCCCCTACGTGCCGGTTCCGCGCTCGGGGGCCGGGGCCGGCAGCTGATCCGGCTCGGGCACCTGGCGCAGGGCCTGGCGGACCGACCAGAGCACGGACACCAGCGGTACGGCCACCACCGCGCCCAGCACTCCGGCCGCGATGGCGCCGCCGATGACGGTGAGCGCGACCACCACCGGGTGCAGCCGGACCGCCCAGCTCATCACGATCGGGTGCAGCAGATGGCCCTCGATCTGCCCGATGACCACGATGAGCGCGATGACCAGGACCGCGATCAGCGGGCCTTTGGCCGCCAGCGCCACGACGGCGGCGACCGCGAGGGCGATGGGCGAGCCGATGAGCGGAATGAAGGCGGCGAAGAACTCCAGCAGGGCGAGTGGGACCGCGAGCGGCACGCCGAGAATGTAGAGGGCCACACCGACCAGGACCGCGTTGGTCCCCGCCACCAGCACGATGCCGTGGGTATAGCCCGTGAAGGTCCGCCAGGCCGCGCGGCCCGCGACCGACACCCGCTCCCGCGCGGCCGACGGAAGCTGCCGGCAGAACCAGCCCCACTGCCGGTCGCCGGAGTGGATGAAGAACACCGAGCAGAACAGGGCCAGGATGAACACGGTCACGACCGCGACCAGCCGGCCGGCGCCGCTGATCGCCGTACTGATCAAGGTGGCGCGGTGGCTGGACAGGAACTCCCCGATCCGGGACTGGAGGTCGTTCAGTGCCTCGGGATTGAGCCGGAACGGCGGCCGTTCGAGCCAGCGCTCGATCCTGCCGACGCCTGCCCGGAACTCCCGTTCCAGCCCCTCCCGCTCACCCGCCACCGCCGCGCCGATCAGGGCCAGGATCCCGAGGACGAGGGCAATGCTGCCCAGCAGGGACACGGCCACGGCGAGGGGGCGCGGCACTACGCGCCCCAGGAGGTCGGCCACCGGCCGCAGCATCGCGGTGATGACCAGGCCGAGGAAGACGGCCACGGCGATCTCGTGAAACCGCCCCAGCACGGAGAAGAGGGCGTACACGAGACCGCCCACCACGAGGATCCGCCAGGCGTACGCGGCAGCCGTCTGCAGGCCGGGGAGCACCTTGAGCTCGCCGCCGCGCCGCGAGCGGGGCGGTGGACGGCCGCCCCGGTTCGGGGCGGGAGGGCGGCTGATGCCCTGCATGGCCTGACGCGTCGCGGTACGGATCCGGTGCCGGCGCCCGGCGGAGGGCACGCCGGGGTCCGGATTCCTGGGCTGCTGATCCGATGGCCTGGACATCCAAGAGCACGTACCACCCCGGCCCTCTCCTGCCACGCCACCTGCGTGATATTCGCCCGAAGGCACCCGGACCCCTGCCCGGCGAAGGCGGCGGGCCTTTGATCCGCCTCCCGGTCCACCGGGGGAGCGTGCGTGGTGACGCGTTTGAGCCCCGGTGGGGCAGGGCCCTGCCGGAGGGGGGTCGCTCACGGGATATCTTGATGTCGAGCAATGTTGCAGACGTGGAGCGGAGCACCCGGTGACTGACTCGACCATCATCTATACACACACTGACGAGGCCCCGGCCCTGGCGACGTATTCGTTCTTGCCTGTGGTCGAGGCGTACGCCTCGACGGCCGGTGTCACTGTGGAGAGCCGTGACATCTCGCTGGCGGCGCGGATCATCTCCAGCTTCCCCGAGCGCCTCGATGAGAACCAGCGCATCGACGACGCGCTCGCCGAGCTCGGTGAGCTGGCCAAGACTCCCGGGGCGAACATCATCAAGCTGCCGAACATCTCGGCTTCGATTCCGCAGCTCAAGGCTGCGATCGCCGAGCTGCAGCAGCAGGGCTACGCGCTGCCGGACTACCCGGACGACCCGAAGACCGACGAGGACAAGGACGTCCGCGCGCGTTACGACAAGGTCAAGGGCAGTGCCGTCAACCCGGTCCTGCGCGAGGGCAACTCCGACCGCCGTGCCCCGGCGTCGGTGAAGAACTACGCCAAGACGCACCCGCACCGGATGGGCGCCTGGACGGCCGACTCGAAGACGAACGTCGCGACGATGGGCGCCGACGACTTCCGTTCCACCGAGAAGTCCGCGGTCGTCCCCGAGGCCGGTTCGCTGCGTATCGAGCTGGCCGGGAGCGACGGCACCACCACCGTCCTGCGCGAGTCGGTGCCCGTCCTCGCGGGCGAGGTCGTGGACGCGTCCGTGATGCGGGTCGCCGCGCTCGAGGAGTTCCTCAAGGAGCAGATCGCCCGCGCCAAGGCCGAGGGCGTGCTGTTCTCCGTGCACCTCAAGGCCACGATGATGAAGGTCTCCGACCCGATCATCTTCGGCCATGTGCTGCGCGCGTTCTTCCCGAAGACGTTCGCCGAGTATGGCCGGACGCTGGCCGCGGCCGGTCTGAGCCCGAACGACGGACTCGGCGCCATCTACAAGGGCCTGGAGTCGCTGCCCGAGGGCGCGAAGATCAAGGAGTCCTTCGAGGCCGAGCTCGCCGACGGCCCCGCACTGGCGATGGTCGACTCCGACCGCGGTATCACCAACCTGCACGTACCGAGCGATGTCATCGTCGACGCGTCCATGCCGGCCATGATCCGCACCTCCGGTCACATGTGGGGCCCGGACGGCCAGGAAGCGGACACCCTCGCGGTCCTCCCCGACAGCAGCTACTCCGGCGTCTACCAGGTCGTCATCGACGACTGCCGCGCGAACGGCGCCTTCGCCCCCTCGACCATGGGCTCGGTGCCGAACGTCGGCCTGATGGCGCAGAAGGCCGAGGAGTACGGCAGCCACGACAAGACCTTCGAGATCCCGGCCGCGGGCACGGTGCGGGTCGTCGACGGCGCCGGCAACGCGGTGATCGAGCAGCAGGTGGGCGCCGGCGACGTGTTCCGCATGTGCCAGACCAAGGACCTGCCGATCCAGGACTGGGTCAAGCTCGCCGTCACCCGCGCCCGTGCGACCGGCGTCCCGGCGGTGTTCTGGCTGGACGAGGGCCGTGCGCACGACGCGACCCTGATCGCCAAGGTCAAGACCTACCTCGCGGAGCACGACACCGAGGGCCTGCAGATCGAGATCAAGTCCCCGGTCGAGGCGACCGCGTTCTCCCTGGAGCGCATCCGCCGCGGCGAGGACACGATCTCGGTCACCGGCAATGTGCTGCGCGACTACCTGACCGACCTGTTCCCGATCCTCGAGCTCGGCACGAGCGCGAAGATGCTCTCGGTCGTCCCGCTGATGAACGGTGGCGGTCTGTTCGAGACCGGCGCGGGCGGCTCCGCGCCCAAGCACGTCCAGCAACTCGTCAAGGAGAACTACCTGCGCTGGGACAGCCTGGGCGAGTTCCTCGCGCTGGCCGTCAGCTTCGAGCACCTCGCGCAGACGACGGACAACGCGCGGGCCCAGGTGCTCGCCGACACCCTCGACCGCGCGACCGCCACGTTCCTCAACGAGGACAAGTCGCCCACCCGCCGTGTGGGTGGCATCGACAACCGTGGCAGCCACTTCTACCTGGCCCTGTACTGGGCCCAGGAGCTGGCCAGGCAGACCGACGACGCCCAGCTCGCGGAGGCGTTCGCGGCCCTCGCCAAGACGCTCGCCGAGCAGGAGCAGACGATCGTCGGCGAGCTGATCGCCGTTCAGGGCTCGCCGGCCGACATCGGTGGCTACTACCAGCCCGACGCCGCCAAGGCCGCGGCCGTCATGCGTCCGTCGACGACCTTCAACCAGGCCATCGCGACCCTCGGCTGACACAGCAGCAGGGGACAGGACGCTCTGCGTCCCTCGGCTGTTCCGCCCCGGTCGGCACTTCTGCCGGCCGGGGCGGTCCCGTCTTTGGCGGACTGCTCTCAGGCCCCGGTCTGGACCCGGCTCCACCGGCGCGATCCGTTGCGCGTCCCGTGCAGGGTGAAGGCCGTGTTCACCAGGGCGACATGGCTGAAGGCCTGCGGCGTATTGCCGAGCTGCCGGCGGGTGACCGGGTCCCACTCCTCCGAGAGCAGGCCGACGTCGTTGCGTACGTCCAGCACTCGCTCGAAGACCGCGTTGGCCTCGTCCTGACGGCCGGTCATGGCAAGCGCGTCGGCGTACCACAACGAGCAGGCGAGGAACGTGCCTTCGCCGCAGCTCAGCCCGTCCACCGGATCGGGATCGCCGTCGTCGAGGGAGTAGCGCCGGAGGAATCCCTGGTGGTCCAGCCGTCGTACCGCCTGCAGTGTGCCCAGCACCCGGCGGTCGTCCGGCGGGAGGAAGCCGAGCCGGGGGAGCAGCAGGGACGAGGCGTCGATGCGGCGGGATCCGTAGGACTGGACGAAGCAGCCCTGCTCCTCGTCCCAGCCCCGGCGGCACACTTCGTCGCGGATCTCCCGGCGCAACGCGCGCCAGCGCTCCGTGGAGCTGCGCTGTCCCGCCACCCGGGCCAGCCGCAGGGCGCGGTCGGCGGCGACCCAGGACATGATCCGTGAGTGGACGAAGTGCCGCCGGGGGCCTCTGACTTCCCAGAATCCCGCGTCCGGCTCGGACCAGTGCTTTTCGAGGTACTGCATGAACGAGGCCATGAGGCTCCACACATGGCCGTCGATGGGAACCCCTGCCCGCACTGCCGAGTACACCGTGTTCAGGACTTCGCCGTAGACGTCGAGCTGGAGCTGGCCGACGGCCGCGTTGCCGAAGCGGACCGGCTGGGAGCCCTCGTAGCCGGGCAGCCACCAGGCGGGTGTCTCCACCAGCCGGCGCTGTCCGGCCACGCCGTACAGCGGCTGGAGATCGGAGGGTTCACCGGCGACGGCCCGTACGAGCCAGTCCTTCCAGGCCACCGCTTCCTCGCGATATCCGCTGCGCAACAGGCAGGCGAGTGTGAACGTGGAATCGCGCAGCCAGCAGTACCGGTAGTCCCAATTGCGGTCCCCGCCAATGCATTCCGGCAGTGAGGTGGTAACGGCTGCGATAATTCCTCCCGTTGGTGCATACGCCAATGCCTTGAGGGTGATGAGGGAACGCATGACGACATCCCGCCAAGGTCCTTCGTACTGGCATTTCGCCGTCCAACTCCGCCAGAATTCCAGCGTTTTCACCAATGCCGCTTCGATGTCGGTGTCCGGCATCGCGGCCACGTGCGAGGGGCTCCAGCCGAGGACAAAAGCGGTGCGCTGCCCCGCGGAGACCGTGAAATCGATGGATGTACAGCTCGTGGTGACGGACATCTGTACGCTGCCGTCGCTGCGGAGGGAGACGGAGTCGGGTCCCGCCACCGCCGCCACCGTGCGGCTGTCCACGGTCCGGGTCCAGGGCACGACACGGCCGTTGTCGAAGCGCAGCTTCAACTCGCCCCGCATCCTGACCTGTCCGGACAGGCCCTCCACGATCCGTACGATCTGCGGGACCTCCCCGCGGGGCGGCATGAAGTCGGTGACCTTTACGGCGCCGCCGACGGTCTCCCACACCGACTCCAGCGCGAGCGTGTCGCCCCGATAGGAACGGCGGTTGCAGGGACGCCGGTCGGCAGGCGAGATCCACCAATGTCCGTTGTCCTCGGTGCCGATGAGCGAAGCAAAACAGGCGGGGGAGTCGAAGCGCGGCATGCACAGCCAGTCGATAGCCCCGTCCCGGCCGACGAGAGCCGCCGCCTCAAGGTCTCCGATGAGGGCGTAGTCCTCGATTCGCCCGGCCATAAGGGGAATTGTAATCCTGGGAAGAGGGAAAGGCGCGACCGTGCCAGGAGAATAGATTCCCGGCGTTCTCCATATACATCCGCTCCTGACCCCGCCGCTATTTCCGGTCTTGACCCTGCCGCGATGAGCGACGCATCATGAATGGCACATCTGGCATCGCCGGAGGCGATGACATTGATCACTCATCCGCTGCGCCGGGCCACTGACCCCCGGCCGCAACCGGCTCCTGCGACGGCTCCGCGCCGGCCCGCCGTGAGTCTTGTGATCCCCGTCAGGGACGGTACGTGCGACATCACCTGGCTTCTGGAGCAAGTGCCGGACTGTGTGGAGGAAGTGATCCTCGTCGGCGATCTGCGCGGGCACTCCCTGCGCGGCCCGCTTCCTCGGGGCGGTCGATGTCTGCGCACGGTCGAGCAGCGGACCGGGGGTGCGGGGACGTCTTCCATGCGGGCCTGCGCGCCGCGTGCGGTGACCATGTCGTACTGATCGACTCGAACGGCAGCATGTCACCGGGGGAGATCCCCCATTACCTGCACTATCTGGAGAACGGCTACGACTTCGTCAAGGGCTCGCGCTTCATCGCGGGCGGTGGCACCGTCGGCTATCCCTTGCTCCGCCGGGTCGGGCACGGTGTCCTGCTGCGCGTGGCCCGGACGTTGTACGGGCAACAGCTGACCGATGTCTGGTACGGCTTCTGCGCGTTCCGGCGGGAATTCCTGCGGCTGCTCGATCTGCGCGACGACGGTGTGGAACTGGGTGCCGAGATCGTGGCCCATGCCCTCCACTACGGGCTCCGTATCGCCGAGGTTCCCAGTCTGGAGCTGCCGCGCCGCAGCGGTGGGTCGAATGTGCGCACGGTCCACGACGGTGCACGCATCCTGAAGACTCTGCTGGCCGAGCGCCCGCGTACCGCGCTGCTGCGACTCGTTCCGGCGCCCCGTTTCCGTCGCGATGCAGCCCGGTCCACGGCCGGGTCCACAGCTGGGTCCGCGGTTCGGTCCACAGCTCGGTCCCCGGTTCGGGACGAAGCGACAAACAGTTAGATCTCAGATTGACCTGGTGCGAATCGTGTGCTAAGGGTGGAAATCAAGCTATTTCAGGCCTTGCAGGCGCAGTCGTCGGGAAGAGGCCCTCGTGTCCTCCCTCCAGGTGAGCCGGTCTCCGGTTCCTCGCGTTTCTCACCCGCTGCGGCGGGTGACCGACTGGCCTGCGGCAGGTTCGCGGCACTGCTCCCTCGAATCGCCGAACCCCGAAGCGCCGAACCGGCGGGGTGCTCACCCCGCCCGCCGGGCCTCGGACCGTATCGCCCTCGCAAGCCCCGTACCCCGAGCCGTGGTGCGCAGGCCCTGTGCCGCCCCGCGGCGCAGGCGGGCCCGCGCGGCTTCCTCGCCGGGCACCGGCAGCCGCCGTACTGACGATTCGGACGGCAGTCCCGCCCATCCCGACAGCCCCGACGGGCCGCACCGGACTCCGACTCCGGAGATCACAGCGGCCCGTCCGTGGTGCGCCCTGCCCCGGCGGCGCAGGTGTCTGATCCGGGGAGGCGACTCCTGATGGTGTCCGTGCTGCCTGCCCGCCCCCATTGGGGCACTCCCCATGTGCCGCAGAGGATCACCCGCAGCACCCGCGAGGAGATCCCGGCCGCCCTCACCCGCCCCACGGTGGACCTCGAGTTGATCGTCCCGGCCTTCAACGAGGAGCGCCGTATCGCCAAGACCGTCGCATGCACCGTCGACTACCTGGCGCGGCGGCCGTGGACCTCGGCCGTCGTCGTGGTCGACAACGACAGCGCGGACTGCACGCTCGAAGTGCTCGGACCGTTCGACGACGCCCCCGTCTCGGTCTATGTGATCGGCTGCAGCAGCCACGGGAAAGGAGCCGCGGTACGCCGCGGAATCGCGACCTCCGCCGCCCGCTTCGTCGGCTTCGTGGACGCCGACAACGCAACCCCCATCGGCACGCTCGACAGGGTCATGGCGCTGCTGAGCGAGGGGTACGCCGCCGTCATCGCCTCCCGGCGTGCTCCCGGTGCGCGCTACGAGATCGAACAGCCCGCCCTGCGCAAGTGCGGCGGGTGGATGTTCCGGCGGCTGGCGCAACTGACGTTGCCGGACATCGCCGACACTCAATGCGGATTCAAGTTCTTCGACGGCCCGCTCGCCCGCGAGGTCGTCAGCGGCTGTCACATCGACGGCTTCGCTTTCGACGTCGAGCTCCTCGCCCGTCTCTCGCGGAACGGTCGGGCCATCGTCGAAGTACCCGTCGCCTGGTCGGACGTGCCGGGGTCGACTTTCTCGGCCCGCCGGGACGGCCTGCGTTCCATGGCCGACCTCCTCCGGATCTCCCTCTCGCGGTGACTGCCATGACCGCACTCGGCCAACTCGCCAGAGCAGATGTCCTGTTCCTCAACTGGCGGGACCCCTCGCATCCGCAGGCAGGCGGTGCCGAGGCGTACTGCTACGAGATCGCCCGGCGGTTCGCCGACGCCGGAGCCCAGATCACCCTGTTCTCCGCGCGGCACCCGGGCTCGGCGCCGTACACCGAAGCCGATGGAGTACGGATCCTGCGCGCGGGCGGCACGTTCGGGGTCTATGCGGCCGCGGCGCGCCATCTGATGCGCCATCGGCATGCGTACGACGCCGTCGTCGACTTCCAGAACGGCATCCCGTTCTTCTCGCCGCTGTTCACACCCCACTGGACCGCCGACATCTGCGTCATCCACCACATCCATCAGCACCAGTTCGACATGCGCTTCCACTGGCCGCTGAACACCCTGGGCCGGGTGCTCGAGAAACAGTGCAGCAAGCTCGTCTACCGCGGCCGGCCCATGGTCGTGGTCTCGCCCTCCACACGGGAAGGAACACGTCGCGATCTCGGCTTCGGCAACCCGATCTACATCGTGCCGAACGGCAGTCCGCGACCCTGCACGGTCCAGGGAGCCCGCAGCCCCACTCCGGCGATCACGGTCGTGAGCCGTCTCGTACCGCAAAAGCGCGTCGATCTGCTGATCCGGGCAGTGCCCGAACTGATGCGCCTGCTGCCGGACATCCATGTCGACATCTGCGGCGACGGAAGCGAAGGTGCGCGGCTGCGTGAGCTCGCCTCCCGGCTGGACGCCGACGGCGTCGTCGACTTCCACGGCCATGTGAGCGACGAGCGCCGCGGGGAACTCCTCGCCCGCGCCTGGCTCACCGTGGTGCCGTCCGTCGCCGAGGGCTGGGGGCTCACCGTCATCGAGGCGAACGGTGTGGGTACGCCCGCCGTGGCCTTCGACGTACCCGGCCTGCGTGATGCGATCCGGCACCGGCACAACGGCTGGCTGCTGCCGCCGGATTCGAATCTTGCCCAGGGGGTCGCGGCGGCACTGCGGGAGCTGCGGGACAGCGCTGCGAGGGAGCGCATGGCGGACCGCTGCCGGGCTTGGAGCGCCGGGTTCTCCTGGGAGGAGAGCGCCGAGCGGCTGGCCGCGGTCGTCGTCGAGGAGATGCGGCGTATCCGCAGGCACCGCCGTTCGCGCCGCCGCCCCAGCGATCTCACGGTCGTCACACGGTTCCGGGCGGCGGACGGCGATGCCATGGAACACGCCATCAGCCGCTCGCTGCGGCAGACCGACGCCTGGTCCCGTCAGGGCAACGCCTTCCGGCTGCTCCTGCACGGCTGTGACGAGGTCCGTGCGCTCAGCGCGCTGAGGCGCCTGGGTGTCAGGGGGCCCGCGCTCACGCTGGCGAGCAGACAGGACATCCTCGTCAGCGGCAAGGAGGCGGCCGCATGACCTCCACGGGCTCCACGACGACGGACCTCCCGGTGCGGCCGGACGAGGTCACGGCGGTGCACGGTGCCCGCTGGATCACCGTCTCCGCGCTGGGTGTCGGTGTGCTCAACTACGCGTATGCGCTGGTGCTCACCCGGGTGCTGGACGTGGACGCGTACGCAACGTTCGCCGCGGGCCAGGGGCTTGTCCTGTGTGCCGCGACGGTTGCCGTCGTGGCCATCCCCTGGGTGCTGGCACAGTCGCTGGCACGCGCCCGTACGCAGGCCGAACGGGGAGACGCCGTACGCTTCGCCGTCTTCATCGGCACGGTGGGAGGGATCCTCGCCACAGGCGCCGTGACGGCCGTGGCCGTCCAATTCGCCGAACCGGCCACCACATTGGTCCTCGCAGCCAGCACAATGCTGATCTACGTCACCACCGTCAGCGTCGGCTGGCTGCAGGGCACCGAGCGCATGCGTACGCTCGCCTGCGTCCACGCCGGTGAAGCAGTGCTGAAGCTGGTGGTCGGGCTGCTGCTGGTGTCCGCGCTGGGGCTGAGTGACACCGGCGCCCTGGCGGCCCTCGGCATCGCGGTGCTGCCCTTCCTGATCTGGTGGCCGCACCGGACACGGGGCAGCGAGCGGCGATGGCTCGGCGCGGCCGCACACCGTGATCTGTGGCGGCGGGCCCTCGGAATCGCCTCCGTCCAGGGCATGGTGGCGCTCATCGCCGCGATCGACGTCGTGCTGGTCACGGCCCTGCCCGCCGAGCGGTCGGCCGCCGCGAGCTACCAGGCCAGCGTCATGATCGGCCGCATCCCGCTCTTCGTGGCCGGGGCGATCTCGATGGCGTTCTTCCCGGCACTGGCCAGACGGAAGGCCGGAACGCCCCTCGCCGCCAGCGCCGTACGGATGTATCTCACCGTCGCGCTGCCTTTCACGGCGATCTGCGCGACCGCGCCCGCGGCCGTGCTCACCAGGTTCTTCCCCTCCGGCTACGGGTTGATGAGCACACTGCTGGTCTTCACCGCGGTGTCCGGCTTCGCGGTGGGCGCGCTCAACCTCGTCGGGACCTTCTGTCAGGCCGTCGACGACTACCGCTGCCTGGGCTGGCAGTGCACAGGTGTTGTGGGCTGTGTCGTCGCCGTCCTGATCGGCTGGCGGGCAGCCGGTGTCGTGGGCCTCGCGGCGGGCGCCGCGTGCGGATCGGTGTTCGCGGCGGCCCTGCTCGTCTTCAGGCTCGTACACCGCCAGGGCATCGGCGTCTTCGCCCGGCTGCCGCTCGTGGAACCGCTGGTCCTCGCCGGAGTGCTGATCCTGCTGGCTCCGCTGCCGCGGCTGTGGCTGGTCGCCGCGACAGCCGTGGGAGTCCATGCGGCCGCGCGTTTCTTCCGGCACCGGGGCGCGCCCGAGGCACCCGTCCCGTCCGGCGCGGCGGATGTCCGGCTGGTCACTGACGCCGTATGGCTGCGCGATGTCAGACCGGCCGGCGCCGAACAGCTGCGTCGCGCGCTCACCGTGGCCCGCCGTAACCAGGTGGAGGGACGGCTCGCCCGCGCGTATCCAGGTCAACTCGGGGATGTACTGGACGAGGTGAACAGCGCCACCGAGCTCTTCCGGCGCAACCTCTGCCAGGTGACCGACCGGCTGCGCGCCGCCGGTATACCCACCGTCCTGATCAAGGCTGACCTGTCGGGCGACTACGTGTACGGCAACTTCGACCTGGTGGTCCACGGCGACCAGTGGCGAGCTGCCGACGCCGTCCTGTCGGACTGGTACACACACCGGGAGAGGTACTGGCTGGAGCGCTCCAGCAAGGTGCTGCTCGAACCGCCGCTCGGACCCGCCGCACATCTGCACACGGCCGTGTCGTGGTTCGGCGTCCCCGTCGTGCCCACCGACCGGCTGTTCGCCGGCGCCGTGCCCTGCGACGGACACGGCTGGCTGGTGCCCAACCCGGCGGACCGGCTGCGGATATGGCTGGCGCACGGCCTCTTCCAGAATCTGACGTTCGACCTGTCGGAGCTGCTGGCGGTCCGGGAACTGCTGCAGCCCGATGTGGTGGCCGAAGCCCAGCGCGAGGCCTCCCGCGAAGGCTGGCCCGACGCAGGCCGGGCAGCGCTCGCATCGGCCGCCGTGGCCATCGGCCGGCTCGACTGCGGCCAGGACGTCCGGCTCCCGCTTCCGCTTCCGGTCTCCACCTCGCTCCGTGCCGGGGCGGAGCACGCACGCCATCTCCTGCGCCAGGGACAGGCGGGCACGGCAGTCCGTGAGGCAGCCCTGAGAGTGCCGCTCGTCCTCACCAAGAAGCTGAGGAGGGCAGCCCGATGACCAGGACGCGTGCTCCGCTGCTCGTCGCGGCGTCCGGCCCGGACGGCGTCGGCAAGTCGACACTGGTCGGCCGGATGGCACCGATGCTGCGCGAGCGCGGCTTCGCCGTCGCCACCACGTACTGCTACGGCTGCATCCTGTGCCGCCGGTTCCCCGGTCCGCCGCGCTGGCGTTCCTCGGCACCGGAGCGGGGACGAGGCGGCAGGGCCACCCTGGGAAGCCGTCTCGACCACGCCCACGCCCTGCTCGACTCGACCGAACTGGCCCTCCGTATCGCGGTGGCACGCATGCGGGTGCTCGCGCTGGCGCGCGGGCGGCCCGCCGCCGTGGTGACCGACCGGGGGCCGCTGGACGGGCTGGCGAAATTCAACGCCGTTCCCGACTCGCCGATGGCCAGGCGGTTCACCCGCCTGGCAGGCCGGTACGACCTCACCCTGCTCCTCGAGGACGAGCCGTCGGTCCTGGCGGCCCGGGACCGGGACAACACACTGGTGCGACTCGGCGACTGGCAGGCCCGCTACCGGCACTGGGCACGGGAGCTGCCCTCGGTGATGTCGCTGAACGCGGGGACGACCCTGGCCGCCCTGTCCGCCGAAGCGGTACGCCTCGTTCTCGGCACCGAGCGGCAGACAGCCCCACCGGCGACCCTGCGAAACCACTTCCCGGGCAGGACGAAACACATCGTCGTCTCGGCCTACGACGACGTCCGCAACCGCGACTACCGCGGGGGCGGATCAGTCGTCGTCGCCAGGATGGCCGAGCGGCTGGCCAAGGAGTACGAAGTCACCGTCGTCACCGCGGCCCGTCACGGGGGCACGCGCAGGGAGGGCCGGGTCAACTACCGCTATGTCCCCGTGTGCTGGGCGGGTCCGCGGGCGGGCCAGCTCCTCTTCCAGGCCGCGCTGCCTCTCCTCGCCCGCCGGATCCCGCACGACCTGTGGATGGAGAACTTCACTCCACCGTTCTCGACCAGCCTCGTCCCTCTCGTCACACGGGCCCCCGTCGTCGGCATCGACCAGGTCCGCAGCGGTGAGGCCATGTGGCGCAAGTACCACCTGCCCTTCTTCCTCGTGGAGCGGCTCGGTATCCGCTGCTACCGCAACCTTGTCGTCATGAACGAGGCCGATGCGGTCGCCGTGCGCAGGCTGAGCCCCCGGGCGTCGGTGCAGGTGATTGCCAACGGAGTTGACGCGCAGAAGATCGACCCGGAACGGATCGGCGGCGGAGACTGCATCCTCTTCCTGGGCCGCATCGACACCACGCAGAAGGGGCTGGATCTCCTGCTGGCCGCCTACGCCAAGGCCCGCCCCGCGATGCCGCTGATCCTCGCCGGCAGCGGCACGAAGGCGGAGGAGAAACAGCTCGACGCACTCCTGGCCGAACACGGCCGGGGTGTGCGGTGGATGGGTCACGTTTCGGGAGTGGGCAAGCACTACCTCCTCCAGAACAGTGCGTTCGTCGTCCTGCCGTCGCGCAACGAGACCTTCGGCCTGGTGGCGCTGGAGGCCATGTCCTACGGCAAACCGGTCCTGCACTTCGGGCTGCCCACGCTGCGCTGGATGCGCGGAGCGGGCGACGTCTCCGTTGCGCCCTTCGACGTCGATCGTCTGGCGGAGCGGATGCGGCAGCTGGCCGCGGACGCCGAGTGGCGCCGGAAGCTGGGCCGCGAAGCCGTCGTGACGGCGCGCGAGTTCACCTGGCAGGAGATGACGGGCCGGTATCTGGCCCTGGCCCGGAGCCTGCTCGACTCGTCCGCCTCCCAGGGACGGCATCTGCGGGAGGAGGCATCCGCGTCATGTCCGGAGATCAACTGACCGCCGCGATCAGGGACGGTGTCCCTCTCGTCGTCCTGTCGCCGCATCTCGACGATGCCGTCCTGTCCTGCGGCGCCCTGCTGGCGCATGCCCGCTCCCGGGTTCCGGTGAGCGTCGTCACCGTATTCACCGAGGCCGGTCCTGCGCCGTACACACTGTCGGCCCGCCGCTGTCTGCGGCTGGCGGGAGTGCGCAACGCCGAGGAGCTGTACGCAACCAGGCGGGCCGAGGACCGGGAAGTCCTCGAAGGGATGGGCATCGTCCGGCGCCATCTCGGGTTGCCGGAGGGCCTGTTCCGCCGCAAGCCCGGTCGCCCGCCGGACGGCTCCCGACGGGTGAGCGGCCTGCTGCCCGAGTTGGCGCATGTCTACCCGACGTACCGTGTGCACCTCGTCTCGGGCCGGATCTCCCGCCATGACAGCGGCGTACTGATGAGTGTCACCGCCGCTCTGGAGGAGCTGCTGCCGCCCGGGCCGCGGCTGTTGCTCGCGCCGCTCGCCGTCGGCGGACATGTCGACCATCTGCTGGTCCGTACGGCCGCGGAGCTCAGCAGGCTCGGCTTCGGCTACTACAGCGACTTCCCGTACAACCAGCAGTACAGCCTCGACGACGCCTTCTCGCGGCGCAATGCCCTGGTCACGGCGACATGGCGGAGCGGTATCGAGGGCAAGGCCGCCCTGATCCAGGGGTATCGCTCTCAGGCCCCGCTGCTCTTCCCGGACGGCCGCATTCCCCTCGCACCGGAGGTCTACCTCCTGCCCCGGCGACCGGCGCCCGTGGCCGGTGCCGCTGCCACATCTGCTCGGGGAGGCGTGCGATGGCCGTGATCACGGCAGCCCGTGCGGCGGAGGCCGTACGCAGCGCGCGCCGGTCCATTCCCCTCGGTGTCCTCGCCGCGGCGGTCTTCGTTCTGACCGCGGGACTGCGTCTGGTGGGCGTGGGCCGCTCGTCCGATCTCTTCGTGGACGAGGTCATCTACCGGGACCTGGGCATCAGCGCGGCGAACGGCGGCTTCCCGCGCACCGACGAGGGACTGTTCTTCCTGCACCCGCCGGGCTTCTTCTATCTGCAGGCGGCCTGGGGAGAGATCTTCGGCCTCAATACGGACGTGGTCACGGGGGTGTACGAGGTCCGGGTGCTGAACGCCCTGCTGGCCGGTGGGACGGCTGTGCTCCTCCTGCTGCTCGTGGCGCGTGCCAGGTCACGCACTGCGGGGGCGGTGGCCGTGGTGCTCTTCGCCCTGGATCCGTACTGCATCCGCCAGAACAACCGGGCGATGCTCGAGACGGAGACGATGTTCTGGGTCCTGGCCGGATATCTGGTGCTGCTCCCCCTGGTGCTGCGGCCGCCGTCCAAGACGGCCCGCAGCCGGGCGTTGTGCGCCGGGCTGCTGTTCGGCCTCGCCGTCCTGACGAAGGACCACTCGGCGCTGATCACGATTCTGCCGCTGTTCCTCGCGCTGTTCCTGGGATGGGGGCCACCCCGACGGCTACTGCTGATCGCGCTCGGAGCATGCGTAGGCGCCTACACGCTGTACACCGTCATTGTCGCGGCCGCCGGCCACTTCGGCGCGTTCTGGGAGGCCAAGACGCACGGCTTCAACCGTCTCATCGGGATGGTGCAGGAGACGGGCTTCAACGCCCAGGACAAGCCGTCGCTGGCGCAGCGGCTCGGCGGGGAGCTGCTCACCTTCGGTTCCACATACGTACTGCTGGCGCTCGGCCCGATCGCTCTGGTGCTCCTGCTGCGCCACAAGGACCCCGTGCACCGGTTCCTGGCGCTGTTCCAGCTGTCGGCGGCGTTCACCCTGCTGTACGCACTGGTCGCGGGAACGCTGGAGGAGCAGGCGCTCTATCTGCTCGTCGTGCCCAATCTGGTGGCGCTGGCAGTGGCCTTCCCGGGGTGGCGCCGCGAACACGCAACCCAGGAGCGGCGATTCGCCCGCCGTGGCACCCTCCTGGGCGTCGGTGCCGCCGTGGTCCTTGCCGCCGCCGTGACCTTCTCCGGGGTGTCGTACGCCAACGTAAGACTCCAGACCGACGACGGATACGCGCAGCTGCGCCACTACATGGCCCAGCACGTCCCTGCGGGCAGCACGGTCGCAGCGGCTGACGGCAAGACGACCCGGGGCATCACGGGGTGGGTGCTGAAGGACAAGTACCGGGTGGGCAGTTGGGTGACACCCGGGGCGAGAGCCGGGGCCAACGTCCGCTATGTCGTGATCCCCTGGAAGATCGTGAAGGACGGTTACGGCCGCCTCAGCGAACGCGAGGCCCGCCTGCTCGCCGGCCAGGGCTCGCTGCTGTTCTCCACCCACGGTTCGATGTACGGCACGCTCGCCCTCTACGAGCTGCCGCTGCCGCACACCGCGGCCACCGCTGATCGCACCTGGCCCGGTCATGGCGATTAGTGGGCGACCACCCCGCGTGCTCCTGCTCACCAGTGGTCCCTTGGACGGCCAGGAAGGCGCGGACATTCAGCTGGCCGCGGCGGTCGCGCACGCCATCCCGGACGTGGACTTCACCTGGTTCAGACGGTGGCCCGCCCGGGGCAGTGGACCGCCCCGGGGGGTCCCCCGGGGCCGCGCCGTCCCCGTGGTGTCCTGGGACGGCATCCCTCATGTCCAGCAGCGGCTCCAGGTGGCCGCCGCCAGTGCGGTGCTCGCCCACCGGGTCGACCTCGTGCACGCCGTGATGACGATCGCCGACGGCTACCCCGCCTTCTCCCGGTTCTGGCCGCGGCTGGTCGGACGATGCCCGGTCCTCCACACCGTGCCCGGTGTGAGGGACCCGGTCCTGTTGCGGCGGGCCCGGCCCGTGGGCCGGACCGTGGCGCTCTCGGCGTCGACCGCCAAGGAGCTGACCGCCGCGGGATTCGGCCATGTTCTGGTCGTCCCGCCCCTGGTCCGGCTGGACCAGTGGCCGGCACGGCCGCGGCAGGTCGGACAGGTGCCGATGGTGCTGGTCACCGCTCACTACGACCCGGGAGGCGGCGCGGACGAAGCCGTAGCTGCCGCTGCGGTGGCCACTCGTGCGGGAGCGCGCTTCCGCCTGGTGCTGGCCATGCGCGGCAGGCCCCGCCAGAACCTGCGCGCACTCTCGGACGCGCTGCGTGCGCACGCGGAGCGGGAGGGGCTGGGTGACGTGGACGTCCGCGGATACGTCGAGGACATGCAGAGCCTGCTGGAACGCGCAGACGTGCTGCTCTTCGTCCCGCGCCTGCTCGGCGCCAAGGCGGACATCCCGCTCACGGTGCTTGAAGCACTGGCCACCGGCCGCCCGGTCATCGTCAGCGACCACGCGCAGTTCGCGGCACTCGGCGACACGGTGCTGCGGGCACCCATCGGGGACTTCCGCCGCACCGGGCATCTGCTCCGGCAGCTCCTCGACCGGCCGCAGTGGTGGCAGATCCTTGCCGAACGGGGCAGGGGCACGGTGGAGGAGCGCTTCGGACCCGAGCCTTTCCGATGGCAGTACACGCGCCTGTACCGGGAGCTGCTGGCATGAGTACGGGCCGCAGTCTCACGCTCATCGGCGCTCTTGCCGCCGTCGTCCTGGTGCTCGTCTCCCTCGCGGTCCTGCGCCCGGACGACAGGAAGCCGTACTACTTCGGCACGCTCCAGACGAATCCCGCCATGGCACGGACCGAGCACGAACACGGCATACGCGTCGCCCATCTGACGATCCACTGGGACCGGTTCGAACCGGCCGAGGGACAGTACGACGCGGCGTACATCGACAGCGTCAAGGCCGATCTGCGGGCCCTCCGTGAGGCCGGCGCCCTGGTCGAGGTCGGCTTCGGTCTCAACCATCCGCCGGGCTGGCTGTACGAGGCACACCCGGACGCGGCGTTCGTCGACCAGCACGGCGACCGGTACACGGGCACACCCAACATGGTCTTCAGCCGGGCCGTTCGGGCCGAGGCGGACCAGTACATCGGAAAGGTCGCCGAAGCGATCGACCTGGGCGATGTCTGGGCGATACGCGTCGGGGTGAACAGCTCGGGGGAGTTCAGCTATCCGGCTCCGGTCTCCGAGGGCGATGGCGGCGACTACTGGGCCTACGACGCGAACGCACAGGGGCAGGACTCCGCTCCTGGACGGCCGGCGACGGTACCCGCCAGCCCGTTCCCCGGCTGGCGTCCCGGGGAGCGCACCTATAACGGGTCGCCCTTCACCGCGAGCCAGGTGAGCCGGTGGTACGACTGGTATCTGGCGGCGCTCGCGGACACCGTCAACTGGCAGATCGGCCAGTACAGATCACTCGGCTACGACGGCCTTCTGAAGGTGCTGATCCCGGGTGCGGGCTTCTACCCGGACGACCATGCGCGGGCGATCGCGAACCACCTCGACGGATCGGTCGCCGCGCAGTTGGTCTCCCGCGGGACCGCCTACTTCCGCACCCTTCAGCAGGTCGGGCCGCGGAGGAATGTGCAGATGGTCTCCACGGCCCTGGTGGACGGCTCGGGAATGCCCCGGAACAACGGCTGTGCGGCAGAGGACGCCACCGTCGACGTCCGCAATCGTGACAGCGCCGAGGCACGCCGGTGGTCGTCCGTACGGTGGGTGGCGGCGATCGCGGAGCGCGACGGGTTCGCGCTCGGCGGCGAGAGCGCGGGTCCGCAGGTGGCTCCGTACTACGAGGGCGTCATGGACGACGCGGCCCACCAGATGAAGTCCTGCGGTCTGAAGGGGCTCATGTGGGCCTTCGACAGCCAGCTCTACGACGGAACCCCGGGCTCGTCGCTCCAGGACTACGCCAAGGTCATCGACCGCTACTCATGAACCGGGCCTGTGTGCCGGGCTGATGGCTCACCGCCGCGTCCCCCGTCGCCGCGTCGTTCGGCCCGCAGGAGCACCATGCCCGTGTCTCCGTAGTCGGGCAGCGTCGGATCCTTGCCGACGTGCGTGATGTGCAGCTTCTTCGTGTGCGGGGTGAACACGTCGTGGACCATGGCCCCGTCCACCGGGCAGGCGGGCCAGGCAACTCCGGCGCCGATCCGGTAACTCGGCATGTTCTCCATGAAGACGGCGACGAGATGGCCGCCCGGACGCACGGAACGGATGAACGCACGGCACAGGTCGGCGAATTCGGCGGGATCCTCGGTGACGCTCTCGGCCACGAAGCTCATCGACGCGAGATCGTAGATGCCCTGCGGTACGGCGCGCGCGTCGCCGGGAACGACGCGGACCTTGGACAGCGCCTCGGTGAGGGTGGCAGGCAGGGCCGGATCGAGGGTCCGGCACAGTGCGTGGAACGGCTGCCAGCTCTTGTCCGGGCCATCGCGCAGCTGACGGGTGAGATAGGCGATGTTGCTCCTACCGGGCTCGACGGCGTCGATACGGCGGCAGGCCGCTGCGGCCGGCATCAGCGGGTACAGATTGGGACCTGCGCCCCATTCGACGGACCGGCCGATGCTGTCGGGCGGGAACTGGCGGTAGAAGCCCGAGTGGTGGCGGATGACCACCTCGTCCGAGTGATGCAACTGCCGGTAGTTCTCGGTCAGATAGGCACAGACAGGCCACTGGTCCCAGTCCGCGTCGGCGTTGTGCCGGGGCGGACCGGCAGGCACAGTCCGCTCGCCCGTGGTCATGAGTGCCGCTCGTCCCGTGCGGCGGCAGACCCCGTTCCCGGCGTGTTCTCTTTGAGGGGGAATCGCTCGGCCAGCTTTGTGAGTGTCGCGTTGAGCTGTTCGATCTCCCCGTCGGTGTTCCGGGCGGTGATCTGGATCCGGAACCCGACCTGGTCGTGCGGCACGAGCGGGTATGCGGCGAGCGTGACGTAGATGCCCTCGTTCCACAGGAAGTCGCCAACAGCGTCGAGGTGCCCGCTCTCGGCGAGCGGAATCTCGATGATGGGCAGCCCGTCGGTGTTCGGCGTTGCGATGCCCAGGCCGCGTACATGCTCCAGAACCAGTGCCGTCTTGCGGTGGAGGTCGGCGCGGATGGTGTCGCCGCGGCGCTGGTTGACGTCGAGACCCGCGAGCACGGTCGCGAGCGACGCCGTGGGGGAGGGTCCGGAGTACAGATAGGGGGCCGCCGCGACCTTCAGGTGCGCCTTGAGATCGGTCGACGCGGTGAGGAAGGCCAGCAGCGACGAGTACGCCTTGGAGAATCCGGCGACCAGCACGATCCCCTCGTAGGACTCGTCGAGGTGACGCACGATGCCATTGCCGCGCATGCCGTACGGGGAGGTTTCGGCGGTGCTGCGTTCACCGATGACCCCGAACCCGTGCGCGTCGTCCACGTAGAGCAGCGCGTCCCTCGCCCGGCAGATGCGGGCCAGCTCCCGCAGGTCGGGAAGGTTGCCGGTCATGCTGTTCACGCCGTCGAGGCACACAAGACGCGAGGCGCCCTGCGCCGTGGCGCCGAGCAACTGGTCTAGTTCTTCGGGCCGTTCGGCATGGAAGCGTGAAACGGTCGCGCCCTGGCCGCGGGCCACGAGGCAGCCGTCGTACACGGTGCGGTGGGCGCGCGCCTCGACGAAGATCTGCCCGCCGCCCGCGAGCACCGGGATCACCGAGGCGTGGATCAGGGTGATGGTGGGCAGCACGAGGGAGTCCGGAGCGGCGAGCAGTTCCGTGAGCCGTTCCTCGATCTCCGGATAGAGATGGGGACTGCCGATGAGCCGCGACCAGCTGGGGTGGGTGCCCCAGCGGCGGACCTGCGGCCCGATGGCGTCCATGATCTCCGGATCGAGGTCCAGGCCCAGGTAGTTGCACGAGGCGAAGTCGGTGAGCCACTGGTTGCCGCTGCGGATGCGCCGGCCATCCACCTCGTCGATGACCGCGTCGCACATCCGGCTCGTCTTCTGCAGCCGCTCCAGGTCGCCCCGGCGCTGTGCACTGCGCAGGCCTCTGGTGGCCGGGAGACGGCGGCTCGCACGCCGATTGGCCACGGGCGACGACTGCCATTCGTGGTTGACGACGAGGAACCGCTGCGCCTCGGCGGCCGTCATCGGCCGCGCGAAGAGGAAGCCCTGCCCGAACCGGCAGCCCATGGCGGCGAGCAGGTCGCGCTGCCCGCCGTTCTCGATGCCCTCGGCGATGACCTGCAGCCCGAGGACGTCTGCGATGCGTACGATCCCCTCGACGAGGGCGACCTGCTGACCGTCGGTGACGATGTCGTCGATGAAGGACTTGTCGACCTTGAGCACGTCGATGGGGAACTCCCTCAGATAGCTGAGCGAGGAGAACCCGGTGCCGAAGTCGTCGATGGCGATGGACACTCCGAGGTCCTTGAGCGTTCTCATGGCGGTACGGATCTGCTCGTCCCGGCGTATCAGGACCGACTCGGTGAGCTCCAGGACCAGTGAGCCGGGGGCGAGGCCGGAGGTGTCGAGGACCCGGCGCACTTCTTCCACGAAGCCGGGGTCGACGAACTGGCGTGCCGAGACATTGACGTTGAGGTACAGCGGATCCGTCCTGGGCCGTGCGCGCTGCCAGTGGGCTGTCTCGGTTGCGGCGTGCTGCAGCACCCAGGCGCCCAGCGGCATGATGTGCCCGGTCTCCTCGGCGAGGGTGATGAACTGCTTGGGCGGCACCAGTCCGCGCAGGCGGTGCGGCCAGCGGACCAGCGCCTCGAATCCGGCGACTCCACCGCCGACGATCTCCACGATCGGCTGGTAACGCAGGGCGAATGCCTCGTCGCTGATCGCACTGTCGAGGCTGGCCTGCAGTTCGTGCCGTTCCATCATTCCCGCGTGCAGATCGGGCCGGTAGCGCCGCCACTGCCGCTTGCCGGCGATCTTCGCGGCGTACAGAGCCAGGTCGGCATGGCCGAGCAGTTCCTCGGCCTCGTCGCTGTCGCGTGCGGTGGCGACGCCCACGCAGGCGGAGACGCTGGTCGAACCGCTGCCCAGCCGGAAGGGCCGGCCGAGAGCCTGGACGACCTGTGCCGCGAGCGTCTCCGCGTCGTCCGGCTCCTTCGCGCCCTCCATCAGAACCGCGAACTCGTCGCCGCCCAGGCGGGCCGCCGTGTCGCTCAGCCGCAGGGCACCGGTGAGCCTGCGTGCGACGGCGACCAGGAGTTCGTCGCCGACCGAGTGCCCCATCATGTCGTTGACGATCTTGAAGTCGTCGAGGTCGATGAAGAGCACGCAGGTGAGGGTGGAGTCACGCCGCCCGCGCAGCAGGGCGCGTTCGATGCGCTCCAGCAGAAGCACGCGATTGGGCAGTCCGGTGAGTGAGTCGTGGAAGGCCCGATGGGTGAGTTCGCGCTCCAGCTGGCGTTGTTCGGTCACGTCGCGCAGGGTCAGGACCAGTCCGTGGACCGTCTGCTCGTGGCGGAGGTTGCTGCAGCGGACCTCCACTTCGAGGCTGCCCGCGCTGCTGTTGAGCACCCGCCAGTCGTCGTGGATGTCGGGGGCGTCCTTGGCGCGAGCGCTGTTCACCGTCCGCAGGGCCCGCTCGCGGTCCTGCGCGTCGACAAGGCCGGTGATCGGCGTGCCGCCGAGCAGTGCTGCGCCGAACATGCCGTCCGCGGAAGGGCTCGCGTACCGGACCGTATTGTCGTCGTCGAGGATGAGGATGACGTCCGAGGTGTTGTGCACGAGCGTGCGGAAGTACGCCTCGCTTCGTCGGCGGTTGATCTCCTCACTGAGCCCGACGCGCTCCAGTGCGAGCGCGGTCTGGGAGGCGAGGGACTCGATGGAACCCGTCAGGTCCGCCAGTTCCTTCTCGGGGCCCGCCAGCAGCAGTGCGCCGATCAGCGGCTCCACCGAGGGTGCCTTCAGGGCGAGCGGGCACACCAGTGCACTGGGCAGCGGGGACAGGGCGGCTGCGACGCCCGTACCGAGGTCTTCGACGCTGACCAGTCTGGTGCCGCTGGACAGCAGTTCCGGGACCCCGTTCTCCTGTGCGCCTGCCGCGAGCTGCCAGTCCCATTGCTGTTCGGGGGTGGCCACGGGGTGCAGGGACTGCCGCGCATCGACCACCAGGAGTACGGCCTCGTGCTGCGCGGCCGGGTCGAAGAGGGTGCCGGCCGCGGCCTGGACGGAGCAGGCGACCTCCTCGGGATTGACGGCGGCCACGAGCGATGCGGCGGCCACCCGCAGGCTTCTCTCGCGCGTCACGGCCTTGCGGTGTTCCTCGACCAGACCCCACAGCCGGGCCAGCACCAGCAGGAACATTACGGCGGAGAACACCGCCGTGATCCCGATGTCCCGGACGTTGCCGCGCAGGGCCTGCGACACCACCATGGCGGGCGCGACCAGGCAGGCAACGGCGAGGACGACGAGCCTGCGCTGGGCCATGCCCGGCTGCTGCTGAGGTGCCCGCTCGGTGAGCCGCACCATCGACGGGTGCAGTGCGGCGAGGCCCCAGGCGGTGAAGAAGACCACCCAGCCCAGGTCCATATAGGTGCCGACCTGCCAGGTGCCTTTCAGCTGGAGCAGTCCGTAGACCACGTCGGACACCAGAATGCCGATCGTGCCGATCGTGAGCAGCTGGACGGACCGGTCGCGCATGCCGCCGAGGGTGAGCAGCCGGACGAGCATCGCCAGGATGAGGACGTCACCCAGCGGATAGCCGATCGAGATCGCCTTCTCCACCCAGGTCAGCCCTTCGGTCTGCGTCAGCGGGTTGATCAGATGCACCCAGGACAGAAGCGCAAGGCCGCAGGTGAGGAGCAGGGCGTCGAGGAGGCTGGCGAGGTCGCGGGAGTCGCAGCGGTAGCGGATGAAGCCGAAGATTCCGGCGGCGAAGAGGGGATAGGTGGCGAGGTAGAAGACGTCGGCAAGCGAGGGGAACGGGTTCTGCTGATTGAAGGCGGCTTCGAGGATGTTGTAGGTGGTGTCGCCTGCGGTGAAGGTGAGGTTCGCGGCCGCGAGCAGCAGCCAGGGCCAGCGCTGGGCGGGGCGGTGAAGGTGAACTCCGACGAGAATGGCGGCGACTCCGCCGAGGCCGATCACCGCCCAGGCCGCGGTGTGCCAGGACGGGACGGTGAGGTAGACGACGGTGGGAGGAATGACGCAGAGCAAGTACACGGCCATCAGCCGGTGCGCGGAAGCCAGGTACGCCGGCCCCGCGGAGGGGCCCTGCGGCTTCAACAGCAGGTACGGTCCGGCGATCCGGGACGACTTCTCACCGGGCGGGATGCTGTCCACGGTGACCTGCCGGTGCGTCTCGCTCGCGGCCGTGTGTTGCTGACCCGTTCATACGCGCTTCCCATAACCCGGTGCGGTCGCGGCAGGCTCAAGCGGTCGGCACACCTGGAAGAATGTCTGTCTACGCCGAATATGTACACTTTCCTCCCGGCTGTCGACAGGGTCAAGGGCGGCGGAACGGCAGCTCGGCGAATTCAGTGGTGAAGTACTCGGCGTCCTTGGGGCGCTGGAACTCCGCGGCGCGTGGCCGCGGTGCGGGTTCCAGGTGGGGGATGTGCTTGGAGCAGTGGACATAGGCCTCGTCGACGGTGATGTGTATCCACAGCTGCGGCTGCCGCCCGGGCGCCGGGTCCGCGGGGAGGCGGGGATACCACTGTCGCTGTTCCTGGTCGGTGCGGAGCTGGGCGCTCCCGTTGATGTGCAGGCCTATGTGGTCGCGTGTGAAGTCGATGAAGAGCAGGCCCAGATGAGGGTTCTCGGCGATGTTGCCGACGCCGGCCATGACGCCGTTGCCGCGGTACTCCGGGTAGGTCAGCGTGCGGTCGTCCAGGGCTACGACGAAGCCGGGCGGCCCGGCACGAAAGGTGGCGTCGCAAGCGCCGCGCGCGTCGGCGGTGGAGAGGAACACCATGGTCTGACGGGCCATGAACTCCCGCATGGCGGGGGTGAGGTAGTCGTGCACCTGCCGGTCGTAGAAGTCGGCCGCGCGCTCGGTGGTGCCGAACTGCCGCTGCATCAACTGTTCGCCGAGGGAACCGTTGGTCTCGTCATGTGCGGTCACGGCTGATCGGTCTCCTCCATGGGGCGGCCAAGGTCCAACTGCAAAGACTGAAAGGCCTCATCCTGGTCCCGCTGCCTCGGCTCGTCCAGAACTTGTTCGCGGACCGAGCGAGAGCTGCGCGGACGCGCTGTCCAGCAGCATGTCCAGAGCGGTGGGATACGCGCTGTGGTTCATGCGGGCGACGAGCAGGTGCGCCGTGGCCGCGATGTGGGGATGCGTCGTCGCGGGCAGCCGGGCGTAGGTGGCCTGCCAGACCTCCTCGTCCGCCGCCCGCGCGGCGGCGGGCAGGGCCAGCGAGGCCGCGTCCAGCGCGGCGAACGCCAGGCTCTGGTCGATGAACGCCTGATAGATCCGGACCGCGTCGGGGTCCGCGAAGCCTGCCGAGCGCAGCACTCCCAGGATCGTCTCGTCGGCCGCTACCTCGTGCGCCAGGCCGGACACCCGGCTGGCGGTGAGTACGGCGGCCTGCGGGTGCCCGAGATACGCGGCGTGGATGCGCAGCCCCAGCTCCCGCAGGTCGGCCCGCCAGTCACCGGTGCCTTTCCAGCCGGCGAAGGCCCGCCCGACGAGCACGTCCCCGATGGCGAGTGTCAGGTCGTCCATGCCGCTGAAGTACCGGTACAGGGTGCTCGGGTCTGCGCCCAGAGCGGTGCCGAGGCGGCGGACGGTCAGGCCCGCGCTCCCGTGTTCCCGCAGCATGCGCAGGGCGGTCTCGATGATCAGTTGCTCGGAGAGCACCGCGCCGTTCTTGGTGGGACGGCGGCGCCGCCGGGCCTCCTCGGGCACTACTGGCTTGGCCACAGCACGCTCCTTTCGTGTCGGCCCGTGTCGGCCGTCAGGTCCTTCGACCTTATGCCAACACCATTGACGTGAACAGGGGCGCGAGCGTTGGATCGGAGCAGAGAGGCGCCGCGCCCGAAAGCAGCGCCGCCTGCCGGCCGGCCCCGGAAAAACGGGCTGTGCCTGGGAAACGGAGTACTGCCATGCGTGTTCTGCTCGTGGGTGCCGGCGGTGTCGGCACCGCCATCACCCGGATCGCGGCCCGCCGCGCCTTCTTCGACCACATGGTCGTCGCCGACTACGACCTCGCCCGTGCTCAGTCCGCGGTCGCCGCCCTGGACGCGGACGGCCGCTTCAGCGCCGAACGGATCGACGCGAGCGACGAGGCCGCCGTGACATCCCTGCTCAAGCAGAGGCAGTGCGACGTCCTGCTCAACGCGACCGACCCCCGCTTCGTGATGCCGTTGTTCCGGGCGGCTCTGGCCGCCGGTGCGCACTACCTGGACATGGCGATGTCGCTTTCCCACCCGCACGCCGAGCGCCCGTACGAACTCTGTGGCGTCAAGCTCGGCGACGCCCAGTTCGCGCAGACAGTGGACTGGGAGGTCGCCGGACTGCTCGCCCTCGTCGGCATGGGCGTCGAGCCGGGGCTCTCCGACGTCTTCGCCCGGCACGCGGCCGAGGAACTCTTCGACGACATCGAGGAGATCGGCATCCGCGACGGGGCGAACCTCACCGTCGACGGCTACGACTTCGCGCCCTCGTTCAGCATCTGGACGACCATCGAGGAATGCCTCAATGCGCCCGTCGTCTACGAGGAGGGCCGCGGCTGGTTCACCACCGAGCCCTTCAGCGAGCCCGAGGTCTTCGACTTCCCCTACGGGATCGGACCCGTCGAGTGCGTCAACGTCGAGCACGAGGAGGTCCTGCTGGTGCCGCGCTGGGTGGACGCGGGACGCGTCACCTTCAAGTACGGCCTGGGTGAGGACTTCATCCGTACGCTGCGGACGCTGCACCTGCTGGGCCTGGACCGCACCGACCCGGTGCCGGTGCCCGCGGCGGACGGATCGGGCACGGTCCATGTCTCCCCGCGCGACGTGGTCGCAGCCTGTCTGCCGGACCCGGCGACCCTCGGGGACCGTATGCACGGCAAGACCTGCGCGGGCACCTGGGTCAAGGGCACGAAGGACGGCCGCCCACGGGAGGTCTACCTGTACCACGTGGTCGACAACCAGTGGTCCATGCGCGAGTTCGGCTGCCAGGCCGTGGTGTGGCAGACCGCGATCAACCCGGTCGTGGCCCTGGAACTGATCGCGGCCGGAACCTGGACCGGCGCGGGTGTCCTCGGCCCCGAGGCCTTCCCGGCCCGGCCGTTCCTGGACCTGCTGACCACGTACGGCTCGCCCTGGGGTATGCGCGAGCAGTGACAGGGCTCGGCCGGGGCCCGGTCATGCCGGTGGCGGCGCCGCGCCCTTCCTCCCCGCGGTGTCCGGGCCGGATTCGACGGCGATGACCACCTTGCGGAGCAGGTCGGCGAGTGTCTCCTTCTCCTCCCCTGAGGCATGAATACGTCGGCCAGATCACCGGCGCGGACACGTTGCAACTGGGGCCCGAGGGCAAGGCTCTTGAGGTCATCACAGATCTCAGGCGTCGCGCCGAAGACCTGCGCGAGCAGGCCCTGGACGAGATCTCGCGAGGCTGGGCGGAGATGTACCTCGGCCTGATCGCGGACAATCTGTTCGCGGAGCGCGACGCGGCGCCCGACCACTACAGGCCCGCGCTGCGTGCCGGGGAGGCCGGTGACGACCTCCTCGCCCGCGAGGCGCTGCGGCATCTCGGCGACCACGACCACGACCACGGTGACCATGAGCGGGCGCGCGAGCGCTGGGAGCGGGCGACCGCGCTGGGGGCCCGCGCAGGCGCCGTCCCCGGCACCCTCTCGCAGCAGTTGCTACTGGCCGTCCTGGCCCGCGGCACCGGCGACGAAGCGGGCGCCGCCGCACTGGCACAAGAGATCGTCCGCTGGGCCGCGGCGCTCGGTGCCGTACACCTCGAAGCCCAGGCCACGGCATTTCTGGCGGGCGCCGATCCGACCGAGCCGCCCGAGAGCCATTCGTGATCAACTCGCATGCCAGGGCGTCCGTTTCGAGGCCGGAGAGGACTCTCGAATTGCCGCTGCTAGTCTGACCCCTACGTCAGCCAGACGACTGCGTGCCCCGTTCCGCCGTCGGATCCGCTGAAAATTCATTTCCCTGTCGCTGAGCAAAACCGTCCTGGTTTCCGTATCTCTCTGCGTTGTGCTGTGTCTTCCGAGCCGAGAGTGGCTGAGGGCACGGTCCGACTCGGCCGAGGGGCACGAGGTCCCCGGTGTGCGACGAGAGGGGCGGACTTGTGAGGTACAAGCAGAGACACAAGCGGTCCAGGTGGATCGGCATCACTGTTGCCGGGGTGGCAGCCATGGCCGTCGGGGGCGGGGCTCTCCTGATGACCGACAACAACGCCTCGGCCGCCCGGGACACCTCCCGTCAGCAGGCGGCCGCGCAGGCGCCGATGACCATCGACTGCCCGGACGTCGCAGTCCGCTTGTCGGATGTGCCGCAGCAGGCGCGGCCCGCAGTCGACAACGAACTGGCACAGATGGACAGTCAGGTCGCGGACGCCTACGGGCAACTCGCCGCGGGCGGCACCCAGGCCGACAGGAACTGGGTGCGCACGCGCGTACTGGACCCGCTGTCCTCCCGGCGCCGCAGCACACTGGACCGCATCGCCACCGAAATCGACCGGGTCTCCAGCCGGCCGGAGGGCTTGGACTCGCTGGCGTCCTGCACCGTCAAGCAGGACGACGTGGCCCCCGCTGCCGCCCCCGCTGCCCCTTCCGGCGCGGCGACGCCTCCCGCCCCTGCCCCGAGCGCTTCCGCACCGGCCAACGGCGGTCAGGCGCAGACCGGCCCCCGAAGGTCGGACTTCGTGGACATCCGCAAGGTGCGGCCCAACGTCACCAGTCCCCGCCTGCAGCGCAACGCCTCCCGCGGCACCTTCCAGTCGCGCTGCGGGCGCAACGAGAACAAGCACTTCAACCCCGACAACGTCATCGTCGCCCCCGGTGTGAGCAACGGCGCCCACCACATGCACGACTACGTCGGCAATCTCGAGACCGACGCCTTCGCCACCAATGACGATCTCGCCGCCGCCGGTACGACCTGCACCAACGGCGACCGCTCCACCCACTACTGGCCGGTCCTGCGTCTGCGCAACGGAAAGATCGAGGGCGACGCGAACCTCCCCGGCGGAGGAAAGGACGGCAACATCGGACGCATCCTCCAGCCCGCCTCAGTGCAACTCACCTTCCGTGGCAGCCCCGTCAGCAAGGTCACGGCGATGCCCACGTTCCTGCGCATCATCACCGGCGACGCCAAGGCGTTCACCAACGGAACAGCCAACGCCAACGCCTCCTGGAGCTGCACCGGCTTCGAGAACCGACAGCTGAAGGACAAGTACCCGTTGTGCCCGCGGGGCAGCAATGTGGTGCGTACGTTCAAGTTCCAGAGCTGCTGGGACGGCAGCAACACCGACAGCGCGAACCACCGCACACATGTGACCTTCGCCCAGCCCAACGGCGCGTGCCCCAAGGGATTCCGGGCCATTCCGCAGCTGGTCCAGCGGATCACCTACAAGGTCGCGCCCGGCTCGGTCTTCGCCGTCGACAGCTTCCCCGAGCAGTTGCACAAGCCTGTGACAGACCACGGCGACTTCATCAACGTGATGTCCTCGTCGCTGATGAAGAACGCGGTGAGCTGCATCAACAGCGGCCGTAAGTGCGGCTGACGCCAGGACGACCCGGCACGGCGGCTGCCACGCCGCTGCCGGGTCCTCCGCGGTGCGGCGAGCGGCCGGGCGTTCAGAGCTCGCCGGGTGGGACCGCTGACTCCGCCAGTTGCGGGTCCGTGATACCGCCGGGCGAGGCGAACCGGGCGACGTCCCAGCCGGCGAGCCGGGCCCCGGCCCGGTACGCGCTCTCGTAGAAGGCGAGGACGACGGTACGAGGATCGCTCTCGGTGCGGGCCGCTTCGTACGGCAGCACGGCCAGGTGGGTGTTGTTGCGCGCAACCCAGTATGCCGACGCGGGTGTGAGCGGCTCCTCGGTCAGTGCAGCGGGCTCGGGGGCGGCGTAGGAGTAAAAAGCAGGCTCGGCGAATATCTCGTCACCGAACCAGAATCCAAAGCTGATCAATTCCCGTGAGTACGCCTCACGCCTCACCGGATCGACCTCCGGCGGCTGGTCGATGTGCCGCTCGGAGAACCGGGTGTGGGCGATGTCGAGCGTGTGCCAGAAATGGTGTACGGGGCTGGCTTTCCCCGAAAAACCGGCGGCGAATTCCTCGAGCAGGAGCGCCACCTGGCTGAGGATCTGCCAGTAGCGGCTGACCAGTACGGGATCGTACGCCGCGTGCTCGGTGTCCTCGGCGAACGGCCGGTCCGCATCGGGCAGGTCGTACGGCCTGGGAAGGTCGATGCTCACCCCGACGCCCAGCGCGGCCAGAGCGTCAAGAGTGTTCTTGTGGAAGGACGCGACGGACTGACCCGCGAGCGGGAACGACCTCGCTCTCCCGTCCAGCGTCGAGACGACCAGCTGATGGTCGACGAAGTCGAAGTCGATCGTGAAGACGGAGCCGCCGTCGGCCTCTCTCATCGGGCGGGTGGTGATACCGCGTCCGGTGAGATGGAACGGAACGTTCCACCAGTGGTTGCGCCGGGGACTCGCGGCGAGACGGATCTTGCCGACGACTTGCGTGAATCGGTGCAGCGTCTCCTTGGTGTCCTGCCACTCCGTGAGCGGTATCGGCGGGAACAGCTCCATCGCGGCCCCCTTCCTGCCCGGCGCTGATGCTGGCCAGGCATTTCCATGATGACCGTTCCCCCCGGCGTACGGCATCTCGCCGGAGGCGAGCCGCGGCCGGAGGGAACACTTTGTTATCGCGCGCGTACGCACGGTGCGGGTGTGCCGGACCCCGCCCTCGCTGGTCCGGTCGGCCCGGGAGTGGGACGCTTGGAGTGAGTTTTTCCGCCGATGGGGCGGGGTGTCTGCCGAGGGGACTCGGGAGGGCCGATGGGACGAGATGTCCCGGCGCTGGTGTTCACCCGTGACGACCGCCGCCGGTACCGGATCAAGATGCAGGAGTGCCTCGACGCGTTCGCGCAGATGCTGCGCGAGTCGCGCTTCGAGTTCGAGCGCCCGCAGGTGGGTCTGGAGATCGAGCTCAATCTGGTGGACGCGCGCGGCGAGCCGGTCATGCGGAACACCGACGTGCTCGAGGCGATCGCGGATCCCGCCTGGGCGACCGAGCTGGGCCGGTTCAACCTGGAGATCAACATTCCGCCGCGGCGGCTGACGGCCGGCGGTCCCGATGCGTGGGAGCAGGAGATCAGGGACGCCCTCAATCACGCGGAGGCGCGTGCTGCGGACGTCGGCACGCATCTGATCATGGTGGGAGTCCTGCCGACGCTGCGCCAGCGGGACGTGAGTGAGGCGGGGCTGTCGGAGGACCCGCGGTACCGGTTGCTGAACGAGCAGGTCTTCGCGGCCCGGGGCGAGGATCTGCGGATCGAAATGGACGGGGTGGACCGGCTGCGGACGTACGCGGACACCATCACGCCCGAGGCGGCGTGCACCAGCACCCAGTTTCACCTGCAGGTCTCACCCGAGGAGTTCGCGGACTACTGGAACGCCGCCCAGGCGATCGCGGGGGTGCAGGTGGCCCTTGCCGCGAACTCGCCGTTCCTCTTCGGCAAGGAGCTCTGGCACGAGACGCGTATCCCGCTCTTCGAGCAGGCCACCGACACCCGCTCGGAGGAGATCAAGGTGCAGGGGGTGAGACCCCGCGTGTGGTTCGGAGAGCGCTGGATCACCAGCGTCTTCGACCTCTTCGAGGAGAACGTGCGCTACTTCCCCGCGCTGCTGCCCCTGTGCGACGAACAGGACCCGAAGGAGACCCTGGACGGCGGCGACACCCCGGAACTGGCCGAACTCACCCTGCACAACGGCACGATCTACCGCTGGAACCGCCCCGTCTACGCCGTCGCCCACGACAAGCCGCACCTGCGCGTGGAGAACCGGGTGCTGCCCGCAGGCCCCACGGTCGCCGACGTCCTCGCGAACGGCGCCTTCTACTACGGGCTGACACGCGCCCTGGTCGACGAGGAACGGCCGGTCTGGTCCCGGATGTCGTTCTCGGCCGCCGAGGACAACCTGCACGCCGCAGCCCGGCACGGCATCGACGCGCGGGTGTACTGGCCCGGGATGGGCGAGGTGCCGGTGTCCGAACTCGTACTGAGGCGTCTCCTGCCGCTCGCGCACCAGGGGCTTGAGCAGTCGGGCATGGACGCGGCGTGGCGGGAGCCGCTGCTGGGGATCATCGAAGGGCGGTGCGTCACCGGCCGCAACGGCGCGGTCTGGCAGAAGGAGATGTTCCACCACATCGACGACTCGACCAATGTCGGCCACCATGAAGCACTGCGGCGGATGACACGGCAGTACACGGACTACATGCACCTCAACGCACCCGTGCACACCTGGCCCGTCGAGTAGACGGGACGAGGCCGAGGCGGCCCGGCGACGGCAGTCAGTTCACCTTCCACTGCATCTTGGGGTCTTCGGGCCCGAGCGGCATGTACTGGACTCCGACGTACTTGGTGCGCCCGGGAAGTTCGAACACGAAGAAGCCCGCGGCGTGCTGGCCGCGCTGCAGCCGCATGAAGTAGGGCGCCGAGGCACCCTCGACGATCTCGTAGTCGACCGATGCCTTGATGTTGAGTGGTTCGCTGCCCAAGGGAGGCATGAGCTGTGTCCGCCACGGTGATTCCTCGACGTAGGTCGAGCCGACGTTGGCGAAGCTGAGCTCAACGCCCACCCAGTGGGTGCCGGGCGCGGGCTTGTGCTTGGACGTCGGAGCAGGGGTGGCCGGATCGACCACGCGCTTCACCGTGTAGGCGACCTTCCCACCGTTCTTGAGGTCCTTGGTGATGGTCGTGCCGACGGCCACCGGAGTGGGGGCGCTGGGGCTTGGCGAGCCCGTGGCGCCTCTGGCGCTGCCGGATCCCTTGCTGCCGCTGGAGCACCCGGCGGTGCCCGCGGTGATGAGAAGAGCTGTGGCCAGAGCCAGTGCAGTTCGGCGCATTACGTTCCCCGTGGTTCCCCGTGTTCATGCCAGTGATCGTGCAGCACCCTTTCATGGCCTTGACGTCAGGGCTGCAGGCGGGTGGTGTTCCAGCCCGCTGGGGTGCGGTCGTAACGGAGCCTTTCGTGGAGCCGGTCGGTGCCGTTGGCCCAGAACTCGACTGTGTGCGGGAGGAGTTCGAGGGCGATGTAGGTCGGCGGCCGAGGCTGGGGCCCGGCCTGAGCGAGGGTGTGGGCGCGGGCGCGCAGGGCGGCCACGTCGTCCAGGGGTTCGCTCTGGCGGGAGGCGGTGGTCATGGCGTGGGTGAATACCGGCCTCTCCGCCCACAGGGCGTCGGTGTCGGCGTCGGGCAGTTGCCGGACCGGGCCGCTGAGGCTGATCTGCTGACTGGTTTCGCGCCAGTAGAGCAGGCCGGATGCCCAGGGGTTCTCGCGCAGTTCGCGGGCCTTCAGGCTTGTCCGGTGGGTGGTGAAGACAAGACCGCTCTCGGTGAGGCGGTTGACGACCACGGTCCGTATGGAGGTCTGCCGCCGGCTGTCGGCGGTGGCGAGGGCGAGTGCTCTCGGCTCTCGTACGCCGTGAATGTGCGCGTCGCGGAGCCAGCTGCGCAGCAGAGCGATCGGGTCGGGTGGCGGCGCCGTGTACTCGGGGAAGGCGATGTCGACCGTAGCGGTGAGGGATTCCGAGACGGCGGCCGGCTGGGCGCCGGGGTGCGGCTTCGTGGGCAGTTCAGACATGGAGAGTCCCCTGGGCTGTGATCACGCCGTCGCCGCCGACCTCGACGGACTGGATGTGCTGCCCGATGCCTTCGGCCCGGGCGAGCATGCGGGAGGGGCGGCCCATCTCGACGCCCTGCATGATCTCGATGCACCGGCCGCGGGTGAGGGCACCGTGCCGCAGCAGGTGGATGACCAGCGGGCCCGCGGCCGAGCCGGTGGCCGCGTCCTCGGTGACGCCGTAGGCCGGGGAGAACATCCGGCTGCGCCAGTGCGCGCCGTGGCCGGCGAAACAATTGGTCGCCATGTCCTCGAAGGTGGCCAGAGCGCGGTGGTCGGGGTTGAGCGCGGACAGTGCGCTGACACTTTCCAGACCGACGAACACATGGCGGGGACCGTTGTGGTAGATCTCCACCGGGAGTGTGGATGCGGGCACGCCCAGTGCGTCGAGGAGTTCGTCGGTCCGGTCGAACGGCTCCCAGGTGGGGAGCGGCTGTTGCATACGGGCCGTGACCACCGGGCCGTCCGTGCGGTCCAGTTCGAACGGGACGACGCTGATGGCGGTCTCCAGCCTCAGACGGTCGCCCGGGATGCGGCGGGCCAGTGCGAGGGCGGTTCCCAGCAGCGGGTGCCCCGCGAACGGCAGCTCGTTGACCGGGGTGAAGATACGGATCCGGGCATCGCCGCCCTGCCGCGGACGCAGTACGAAGGTGGTCTCGGACAGGTTCATTTCGCGGGCGATGCGCTGCATGAGCTCGGGGCTGAGGTCGTCGCTGTCGAAGAAGACCGCCACGGGGTTGCCCTCCAGGCGTTCTCGGGCGAAGACGTCCACGACGACGTAGGGGTGCATCCGATGTCTCCAATTCACCGCTGGGAGCAGTGGCTTCGGGATCAGGCGGGCACGGCCGGGCGGGTGTTGATACCCGTTGGCGCGAGGGAAGCGCCCATCGCCTGGCGCACGGCCCGGGCGAGAAGGCGGACTCCGTGCTGGGTGAGTACGGATTCGGGGTGGAACTGCATCGAGGTGAAGTGCGGGCCGCGCAGCGCATGGACTTCGCCGCTCGCCCGGTCGCGGGAGACATCCACCCTGCCGACGCCGTCGACGAGGGTCGTGTCGTGGCTGCTGTGTGCGGCGTAGGTGTTGTAGAAGCCGACCCTGACCCGGTCGCCGAAGAAGTCGATCTCGTGTTGGGCACCCTGGTTGGGCTGGTGGCGGCGCTCCAGAGGGAAGCCGAGCCGCAGGCTGAGGATCTGGTGGCTGAGGCATACGGCGAGGAACGGCCGCCGCTGCGCCAGCAGGGTCTGCACCGCTGAACCCAGCGCCTCCATGCGGGGGTGGCCCCGCTCGCCGGGGTCGCCGGGGCCGGGTCCCAGTACCACCAGGTCGTGGCCGTCGAAGGTGTGTGCCTGGTCGAAGCGGCGGACGGTCACCACCAGTCCGAGCGAGTGGAGTTGATGGGCGATCATAGAGGTGAAGGTGTCTTCCATGTCGACGACCAGCACGGTACGCCCGGGCAGATCGGCCGGCGGATGCTCCCGGGTGTGCGACCGCAGCCAGAACGCGGCAAGGGTGTCGTTGCGGCGCTCAAGGGCGACGCGGACGCGCGGATGCTCGGCGTAGGAGGCGGCTCTGCCCCGCCCCGGGGCCGGGCTGGAGTGCGCGGCGTGAGGTGTGGCGTGGCCGGATTCCAGGGCTGCGATCAGGCCGGCCGCCTTGGCCCGTGTCTCGGCCGCCTCCGCACTCGGGTCGGAATGGCGTACGAGGGTAGAGCCGACCCCGATCCGTACGCGCCCGGCAGGGTCGATGTCGGCGGTGCGGATGAGGATGGCCGAGTCCAGGGTGCGGACGCCCTGTCCGTCGCGGCCGATGAGGGCGGCGATTCCGCTGTAGTAACCGCGGCCCTGCCGTTCGTGGCGGGCGATGACGCGGCAGGCGCTCTCCAGCGGGCTGCCGGTCACGGTCGGCGCGAACAGGGTCTCCCGCAGGATGCTGCGTACGTCGCGGGTGGTGCGCCCCTGGATGTAGTACTCGGTGTGTGCGAGCCGTGCCATTTCTTTGAGATACGGTCCCGTGACGTGCGTGCCCGGCTCGCAGATCCGGGCCATCATCTTGAGTTCCTCGTCGACCACCATGCACAGTTCGTCGTTCTCTTTGGGGTCGGCGAGGAAGTCCATGACGCCGGACAGGTTCGGGCCGGTGGCCGGGTAGCGGTAGGTGCCACTGATCGGGTTCATCACGGCGGTCGCGCCCTGCACGCTGATGTGCCGCTCCGGCGATGCCCCGACGAACGTGCGTGAGCCGGTGTGGACGACGAAGGTCCAGTACGCGCCCGACTCGTTCTCCAGCAGGCGGCGGAAGAGGGCCAGGGCGCTGTGGGGCCCGTATGCGGTGATGTCGGCCACGAAGGAGCGCTGGATGACGAAGTTCGCCCCGGCGCCTGTGCCGATCTCGTCCGCGATCACCTGCTTGACAGTCTGTGCGTAGGCGGCGTCGTCGCTGTCGAAGTGTCCGCCCGACAGTGAGGTCGCGACCCGTGGCAGCCGTGCCAGCGTCTCGTCGAGGGGCAGGGTCTCCTGGTCTGTCACCGTCATCGAGACCAGTGGTGAGTCGTCGTCGTGGCAGGCGTATCCGCGTTCGGTGATCTGGCGGTAAGGGATCACCACGAGTGTTTCGTGGCGGGCGCCGGGCCGGGGCAGGGGTGTGTGGGGGAGTGGGATCTGGGCGAGCGTCGCGGGGTGCGTCACCTCGCCCGTGAGGACGTCCAGTTGGCCGGGTCCAGTGGTGTGCGGGCGGTGAAGGATGGCGTAGGCAGCAGGGGGGTTGTGGAGGATCCGGTCCAGCAGGGTGCTCATGCCAGGGCCTCCTCGGTGGTGATGACCATGGCGCAGCACCCGGCGGCGTAACGGAGCGCCATACGGTGGTGTTCCAGGGAGAAGTCCGCGACGGCATCGGAGATCACGAAGGTCTCGATGTCGTGGGTGAATGCGTCGGCTGCCGTCATCAGCACGCCGATATGGGCGTACACCCCGCACACGAGCAGCTGGTCGCGTCCCAGGCCGCGCATCCACCGGAGCAGCCGGGAGCGGTGGAAGGCGCTGTAGCGCCACTTGGTGAACACCATGTCCGCGGCGGTGGGCGTCAGTTCGTCGGTCACCTGACGGTCGGCGGGCGTGGCGCGCATGCCGGGGCCCCAGAAGTCCTTGAGCAGGCCGCGCTGTTGGACGTTCATGCTGCCGGGCTGGGCGGTGTAGGCGACGGGAATGCCACGGGCGGTGCAGTGTGCGCGCAGGAGCGCGGCATGGTGGACGAGTTCACCGCGCAGCGGGTGGGGGATCGGCGCGAGGAAGTAGCGCTGCATGTCGTGGATGAGCAGTACGGCGCGGTCGGGTTCCACTGTCCAGCGTGCGATGTTGGCGGGCGGCTCGGCCGCCACTGCCAGGGAGTAGGGCTCGATGGTCCCTATGCCGGTCACGGGCGTGCTCGTGTCGCTTCTCATGTCGGGTCCTGGTGCGCGTGGCGGACGGGCCGGGTGTCGGCCGTGAAGGCGGAGACGACGGACAGAGCTTGATCGAGGTTGAGGCGGGGGTCGCACAGGCTCGTGGAGTGCTCTCCTGCCCGCGCCAGGTCGGTCTCGTCGGTGACGCACTCGAGGACGTCGTCGGGCGTGGTCTCCAGGTGGAGTCCGCCGGCGATGCCGCCGCCGGCCCGGACGGCCTGCTGGAACTGGATGACTTCGCGGATCGCGTGCTGGACGATGCGGGTCTTGGTGCCGTGCGGAGTCTGCACGGTGTTGCCGTGCAGGGGGTCGGTCAGCCAGCTCACGGGGTGGCCGGCGGCGCGTACCGCTTCGACGAGGGTGGGAAGGCGCCGGTCCACGGTGTCGGCGCCCATCCGGGCGATCAGGGTGAGCCGGCCGGGCTGTCGCTGAGGGTCGAGGCGTTCGCACAGCGCGAGCAGTTCGTCCGGGCGGATGTTGGGGCCGACCTTGCAGGCGACGGGGTTGGCGATGGCGGCGAGAAGCGCGACGTGGGCGCCGTCCACCTGGCGCGTGCGCTCGCCGATCCATGGCCAGTGGGTGGAGCCGAGATAGAGCCGGCCCGCTTCGTCCCGGCGGAGCATGGGGACTTCGTAGTCGAGGAGCAGTGCTTCGTGGCTGGTCCAGACGGGCGCATCGATGCGCGGGCTGCCGGGCGGTGCCGCCCAGCCGAGGTGGGTCATGATGTCGCTGGCGGCCATATAGCCGGTGAGGATGCGCAGCGGGTCGGGCCGCCGGCTGTCCGGCGTCGGCTGCGGCCCGTTGACCATGTGCCCCTGGTACGAGGGGAGTTCGAGATCCCCGACCTGCTCGGTCCGGTGCGTACGGGGCTTGGCGAACTGCCCGGCGATACGGCCGACGCGCAGCACCGGCAGCTGGGTGGCCATGCGCAGGGTTCCGGCGAGCAGTTCCAGTACGGCGATCTTGCGGCTCACGTGGCCCAGGGTGCACTCGCCGGGGTCCTCGGAGCAGTCGCCGCACTGCACGACGACGCACTGTCCGGCCGCGACCTGCGCCAGAAGGCGGGAGAGGGTACGCAGGTCCTGGGGCCGCACGAGTGCGGGGCGGGCGGCGAGGGCGTGGCGCAGTCTGCGTACCTGTAAAGGGTCGCTCCACTGCGGCTGATGCAGCGCGTTGTCGAAGCGGGTCTCGCTCAGCAGGTCTTCCATCACATCGCCCCCTCTTTCCCGGTCGGCCTTCAGGTGGGAAGTCCTTCGCGGCGGATCTGGGGCACCGGGACGCCGAGCGCGCGCAGTTGCTCGCAGGGGTTCATGAACTCGCGGTTCTGCTTGATCTTTCCGTTGTCGAGCAGGAAGGAGTGCAGGAAGTGGTTGTGGTAGTAGCCCTCCGGATAGCCCGGGAAGAGGATCTTTCCCCGGCCTTCGCACTCCACCCAGAAGCGGTTCGGGTCCTGGGTCTCGAAAATCTGGATGTTGTACCAAACCCAGTCCGGGAAACAGGCCAGCGACCAGACTGCGTGCTCGGCCAGCCGGTCCTGGCCGGCGATGACGATCGGCTGCCCGGTGTCGGTGGTCCACAGGCCGCCGCTGCCGTCGGGGGTGAAGAGCTCATGCCGGCGCAGCCGGTCTTGGCCGGTGGTGTGCATGTACTGCTCGACGGTGGCGCGGTTGGTGCGGCGCAACTCGGCCGCATCGGTGAAACCGTGTGTCACGACGGCTTCGGACATGGCTCTTCCCCCTTGAGGCGTGGACGGGCGCAGCGGGTGGGTGGTCAGCGCGATCGTCCAGGGGGGCACTCGGGATCGGCTCGGAGCCGACTCGGCATTGACCTGAGGCGCGGTGGAGCCTCAGAGTCTTCGCCGGTCCCGTGCCGGTCAGTCGTGTGCTGCTGCTCCGAGCTGTGCCGACGCCGTTTCGACCGGGGTGAGGACGGGCGGGCGGACGGGTGCGGGGGCGGTATGGCAGGTGAATCCGAGGCGGGTGAGTGCCCTGGTCACCTCGCCGGCGGTGAAATCGCGGCGATCCTGTCCGGTGATCACTTCGCCCACCTGCTTGACGGGGAACGTGCGGCGGCCGATGGTCACCGACTCACCCGTGACGGGCTCGGGTTTGATCCCCTTCATCGATTGCTGCACGTCACTCTTGACCAGGTCGAAGGGGAAGCGGGCGATGACGCAGCGCATAGTGCCTCAACAGGGTTGGAGGGAAGGGCGGACAGGGATGCCGACCCGGGGGAGATCAGTTTCTGAGGGCGAGGACGCCGAGGATGTACCCATCCTCGTCGACCACGGGCGAGGAGCCGAGTGACCGGGCCCGCATCGCGTATTCCGCTGCCGGCAGCGACGTCTCGGACAGGGTGAACGGTCCCCGGTCGTACACGATGTCCCGCAACCGCGTGTCCTCGGCGTACCAGGAGCCACTGCGGTACGCGGTGAGCTGGCCCCGCGAGACCAGACCGGCACAGCGATCGTCCTCACCGCGGACGATCACATGCCCCACTCCGGCACCGATGAGGACGGACAGGGCGACGTCGACGATCATGTCGTCGCCGACCTGCGGTCCGGGTGTGGTCATGGCGTCCGCGGCGGTCAGCCCGATGCGGTGAGTCTGCCGTGGCTGCGTTGTCACGCGGCGCTTCTGAACGAGGACTGGCGCTGCGAGGTGCTGCCGGCTCGCCCCTGGGAGGCGGTGCGGGAGCGGCGAGCCTGGGAGGGCCGGCTGCGCTTGCCGCGGGACGAAGTGGCGCCGCCCTTCGCGCGTTCCGCCACCGGTGCGGTGATGGTGACGGGAACACCCGAGGGCGCCTGGGCGCCGGTGATGCGGCTCAATTCGGCTTCGCCGGAGCGCACTTGGGCGATCCGCGGGGTGATGCCGGCGTCGGCCATCAGGCGGGCCATGTCGCGGCGCTGGTTGGGCAGGACCAGCGTGACGACGCTGCCGGACTCGCCGGCGCGGGCGGTGCGGCCGCCGCGGTGCAGGTAGTCCTTGTGGTCGCTGGGGGGATCGACGTTGACGACGAGGTCGAGGTCGTCGACATGGATGCCGCGGGCCGCGACATTGGTGGCCACCAGCGCCGTGACATGGCCGGTCTTGAACTGGGCGAGGGTGCGGGTGCGCTGGGGCTGGGACTTGCCGCCGTGCAGCGCCGCGGCCCGTACCCCGCTGTTCAGCAGGTGCTTGGTCAGCTGGTCCACGGCGTGCTTGGTGTCCAGGAACATGATCACCCGGCCGTCGCGGGCCGCGATCTCGGTGGTGGTGGCGTACTTGTCGGCGCCGTGGATGTGCAGGACGTGGTGCTCCATCGTGGTGACCGCGCCTGCCGACGGGTCGACGGAGTGGACCACCGGGTCGTGCAGGTATCGGCGGACCAGCAGGTCGACGTTGCGGTCCAGGGTGGCGGAGAAGAGCATCCGCTGGCCCTCGGGCTGTACCTGGTCGAGCAGTTCGGTGACCTGCGGCATGAAGCCCATGTCGGCCATCTGGTCGGCCTCGTCCAGCACGGTGATGCCGACGCGGTCCAGGCGGCAGTCGCCACGCTCGATGAGGTCCTTGAGCCGGCCGGGGGTTGCCACGACGACTTCGGCCCCGCCGCGGAGCGCGCCGGCCTGGCGGCCGATCGACATACCGCCGACCACGGTGGCCAGTCGCAGCTTCAGGGACCGGGCGTACGGGGTGAGCGCGTCGGTGACCTGCTGAGCCAGCTCCCGGGTGGGTACGAGTACCAGACCCAGCGGCTGCCGGGGCTCGGCCCGCTTGCCCTCGGTCCGCGCCAGCAGGGCAAGGCCGAAGGCGAGGGTCTTGCCGGAGCCGGTGCGCCCGCGGCCCAGGACGTCCCGTCCTGCCAGCCCGTTGGGCAGGGTTGCCGCCTGGATCGGGAACGGCACGGTCACACCCTCGGTGGTGAGCGCAGCCAGCAGGGGTGCGGGCATGTCCAGTTCGGCGAAGGCCTCGACGGCGGGCAGTGCCGGGGTGATGGTCACGGGCAGCGCGAACTCCCCTTGGCGCGCTGCGGGACGGCGCCCGTAACCGCCGGAGCGGCCGGGGGCTGCCGCGCGGCCGCCTTGGCGTCCCTGCGACTGCGTCCGGAAGCCGCCGCTTCTGCCGGAAGCGGCGTTGCCGCCCTTGCGGGTGCGGGAGTAGCGGTCGTTCGTGCGAGCTGTGCGGTTCATGCAGAACCTTCCTCGATGCGGCACGTATCGAGGGGTTCCCGGCAGCAATGAGCGCGGCACAGAGAATCGCAAGAACGAGCCGAAGTGAAAACGAAGACGAAGTCCGGCCGCCCACGAAAGAGGCGGGGTCCAAACGTCAAAATGACTGGCATGCGCCAGAGCGGCTGGGATGCCGAATCATGGGGGATCGGGCGGGCCTGTGTCGGGCAGGAGCAGTGGCGGAATCGTGCGCCGTGCGGAGTGAGGACGTATTGCGTCTCGCCGCATGTGAGGCACCTGCGGCCCTGGCCGGAATCCCGGAAAAAGCAACGAGCTGGGGCCCGCACCCCAAGGTGCGGGCCCCAGCTGCGTCGTGCTTGTCAGCGTCAGGCGGGAGTGATGTTCTCCGCCTGCGGGCCCTTCTGGCCCTGCGTGACGTCGAAGTTCACCTTCTGGCCTTCCTGAAGCTCACGGAAGCCCTGGGCGGCGATGTTCGAGTAGTGGGCGAAGACGTCGGGGCCGCCGCCGTCCTGCTCGATGAAGCCGAAGCCCTTTTCAGCGTTGAACCACTTGACGGTGCCAGTAGCCATGTCATATCTCCTTCGGGGCAGTGCACCGGTGCCCGCACTGTGCGAGCTCCGCGTCGCCATGATGATTGCCCCGTCCGGAAAGAAATCCGGAAGTACTCAAGCGCACGCTCCGGCATTGACGCCGGTACGAACCTTCGTAAGTTTTTGGGAACCACAACTGCAACTGAGAACAACGGTAGCACGGCGCAAGCGGCCGGGCGCGGCGAGTTATTTGACTCCGCCCGCCGCATCATAAACCCTCATTGCACAGTACCTGAATATCTGTGCCTGCGGCGACAGATATTCGAGTGCGCGGGGCTCAGGGCGCGGTCAGGAGCCTGCTGCGCCGCCCGACTCTGCGGTGGACCGGCGCAGTTCCTCGTTGAGCCGCAGGGCTTCCTCGAGCTGGTCTTCCAGAATGACGATGCGGCAGGCCGCCTCGATCGGCGTGCCGCCGTCGACGAGTTCGCGTGCGCGGGCCGCGATGCGCAGTTGGTAGCGGGAGTAGCGGCGATGGCCACCCTCGGACCGCAGTGGCGTGATCAGCCGGGCATCGCCCACGGCCCGGAGGAAGCCGGGCGTGGCGCCGATCATCTCGGCGGCGCGCCCCATGGTGTAGGCGGGGTAGTCGTCATCGTCGAATCGGTCGGCCGCGGGCGATGGCGTTTCTTGGGTCATTCGCACCTCTTCTTGGAACGCGTCGAGGGGCCCCGGTGCGTACACACCGAGGCCCCGAGGGGTATCAACACCATCTGCCGGCGCTGTGCGCTGGCTTTCGTATTCCGCGGGTCCGTGCTTGAGGCCGGAGCTGCGGGGATCGAGGATGCGTGACCGGGGACCACCTTCCAATCGGGGCCTGCGGTACCCGAGCGAAGTGGATCATCGCCCGGGCGATCCTGATGGCGTCTGCTCCTCTCTGTTTCTGCGGGTCGTACTGCTCTCTTGCCGACTCTGTCGGCTACACAAGAAACTCTAACCGTGCGGGTAGCCAATTTCTACCCCGACCGCAATAGATTCTTTCCGGTCCACGCGAACGGCGCCCCGTCCGCCCCTACGGACGTAGTCCGGTGAGCTGGTCCTGGCGAAGTCGACCGGCCCGGTGTTCCAGTTGGCCGTCATGGCCCTGATGGCGATCCTGCCCGCCATCAGGGCCTCCACGTCGCTGCCCTTGCCGGCGGGCTGCGGAGCGAAGTTCACCCGGACCTTCCAGGTTCCGTCGCCGGAGTCGGTGAAGGCCGGCTCGAGGACCGTCTGAGGGTCCTGGAACGTGAGGGAAGGGTCGTCGGCCGTTCCCGTGCCGTCCGCGCCGACGACCGGGTGGTTGATGTTCAGGCCGACGCCCTGGGGGAGCAGCGGCCCGGACTTCGCCCGGGAGCGCAGCCGTTCGATGAGCTTGACCGCGAAGTCGACAGTGGGGCGCATCGCGTTGACGGTGGGGCCCGGGTCGGGGGCGGAGAAGGAGCCGGTACTCAGCGCGATGGCCGGAATGCCGTGCTCGAGGGCGGCGACGGCTCCGCCGACCGTCCCGGAGTGGGTCGCCAGGCCGGCGACGTTCGGGCCGCGGCAGCCAAGGTCTCCGGGCTGACGCGGGCCCGGATCCTGAGGCGAAACATCCTGCCCCGGACGACCCGGCCGCGGTGGCCAAGCGCTACCCGCACCAGCTGTCCGGCGGCATGGCACAGCGGGTGGCGATCGCGCTGGCGCTCGCCGGTGACCCCCAGCTGCTGATCGCCGACGAGCCGACGACCGCGCTGGATGTGACCGTTCAGGCCGAGATCCTCACGCTGCTCCGCAAGGCATGGTTCGTCTCGGTGATGAGGATGGACGGGTTGTACGCCTTCAACGGCAAGAAGCTGGCAGGATTCACCGCAGCTCCCAGCTACCTTCCCGACCTGGCCTGGAGCGTGTCGCCCAGGTAGCGGGACGTGTTCCGGCAAACTTTTTCGGCAGATCTTCGCCGACGATGTCGAAAACGCGGCGCGAGCTTCTACCTGTCTGTGAGAGCGCCGATGAGGCGCACGAACGTGAGGAGCAGGCCATGAAGTACATGCTGCTGATGCAGTTCAGCGAGAAGACAGCGGACTTCCCGGCGATCACGACCTGGACTCCTGAGGAGATCCAGGCGCACATCGGGTTCATGAAGGACGTGGACAAGAAGCTCGCCGACGCGGGGGAGCTCGTCGACGGACAAGGGCTGGCCATGCCGGACCAGGCCAGGATCGTGCGGGCAGGCGACGGGGGAGCGCCGCTGATCACCGAAGGTCCCTACCCTGAGACCAAGGAGTTCCTGGCGGGCTATTGGATCGTCGACGTCGACACCCCGGAGCGGGCGTACGAGATCGCCGCGTACGCGTCGTCCGCACCCGGCCCCGGTGGCGCCCCGCTGAACATGCCCATCGAGGTTCGGCAGTTGATGTCGGCACCGACCGAGGAGCTGTAGGTCCTGGCCGCACCGGACACGGACACCAACGGCCTGCTGCGCGAACTGGCGCCGCAGGTCGTCGGTGTGCTCACCCGGCGGTACGGGGACTTCGACGCGGCCGAGGACGCCGTTCAGGAATCGCTGCTGGCCGCCGCGACCCAGTGGCCGGACGAGGGCGTGCCGCGCAATCCTCGCGGCTGGCTGATCCACGTCGCGAGCCGCCGTATGACCGAGCATGTGCGCAGTGAACAGGCGCGTCGCCGCCGGGAGGATCTGGCGGCCAGACGGGAGCCCGTCGACCGGCAGACGGCCCCGCCGGCCGACGCGGACCAGGCGCTGGAACGGGACGACACACTGATCCTGCTGTTCATGTGCTGCCACCCCTCCCTGACGCCCGCGTCTGCGGTGGCCCTCACCCTGCGGTCGGTGGGAGGCCTGACCACGTCGGAGATCGCACGTGCCTTCATGGTCCCCGAGGCGACCATGTCCCAGCGGATCAGCCGGGCCAAGCAGCGGATCAAGACCTCCGAAATCCCCTTCCGGATGCCGGAGAGCACGGACTGGGCGCCCCGCCTCGGAGCCATGCTGTCCGTCCTCTATCTGATCTTCAACGAGGGCTACACCAGCAGCGTCGGCCCCGACCTGCAGCGTGTCGAACTGTCCCGGGAAGCGATCCGGCTGGCCAGGGCCGTGCACGAACGCCTCCCCGACGACAGCGAGGTGGCCGGACTGCTCGCGCTGATGCTGCTCAACCATGCGCGCAGCCCGGCGCGTACGGGGCCGGACGGTGAACTGATCCCGCTCGCCGAACAGGACCGCAGCCTGTGGGACACAGGCGCGATCGACGAGGGCGTCGCCCTGGTCACCGCTGCCCTGCCCAGGGGCCCCATCGGCCCTTACCAGGTCCAGGCGGCAGTGGCCGCCGTCCACGACGAGGCCAAGAACGTCGACGAGACCGACTGGCCACAGATTCTCGCGTTGTACGGCGTGCTGGAGCGCCTCTCCGACAACCCCGTCGTCTCGCTCAACCGAGCCGTCGCGGCCGCCATGGTCCACGGGCCGGCGGCAGGACTCGACATCCTCAAGGCCCTTGACGCCGACGTGCGACTGGCGGGACATCACCGCCTGTATGCGGTGCGGGCTCATCTCCTTGAACTGGTCGGCGACCGGCAGGCCGCCATCGAGAACTACCGCGCTGCGGCCGGCCGTACGACCAGCCTTCCGGAGCGGCACCACCTCACCATCCGCGCCGCCCGGCTCGCGTCCGCGGGCGATACGCCGCCGGTCAGCCGCCGCGTGTCAGAGCCCCCAGGCCCTTGCGCAGATCCTCCTGGTTCATGACCGGCGTGTAGCTGATCTTGGCGCCGAGTTCCAGGAAGAAGGGTTCCGCAATCTTGGGCATCTGCGAGGAATCCTGAAGGTCGAAGACGATGAACGCCGTACGACAGCCGTCCTGGGTGGTGAAGTAGGCGGCTTCGGGGCGGAGGCTCTCCAGAGCGGACTCCACCGTCTTCTGCAGGGTGCCATTTTTGATGGCTTGGTTGGCTGCTTCCGTGTCCATTTGAACCTTCAACAGGGTTCGCACGGTTCACCCCTTTCCGACCGGGGCGGGCGCTCGCTCGGCGCACCGGTCACACCGGTCGCGCATACCACCAGGGTCCCGCTTTTCCGCAGTTCGGACAACGCAGGTGGACGGTCACTGGGGAGACAGAGCGATGCCGAGGGAATCGGCTCCCATGGGCTTCGGTGCGCCCTTCTCGTAGAAGACGTCGACTTCCGTGATCGTGAACCCTGCGCTCGTCAGCATGTCGACGGTCGGCCGGGTGAGATGACACCCGCCGAAGATCCGCTTGTTCACCGGCTCGAGGCGCCTCTGCCAGCGGCGGACGTTCTCGTCCTCTTCCGGGGCCAGCCCGTGCTCGAGGAAATGCAGCGTCCCACCCGGCTTGAGCACGCGCCGCACTTCGCGCAGGGCGGCATCGGCGTCCGGGATGGTGCACAGCGTCCAGGTGGACAGCGCGGCATCAAAACTGTCGTCCTCGAACGGCAACGCCTGGCCGTCCAGCCCGGCGCGCCGCACGGGGATGCTCGACGCCCGGACGCGCTCGCCGGCGAGCCTCCAACCGGCATCGGACGGCTCGACCGCGGCCACGCCGGTGACAGCATCCGGGTAGAACGGAACGTTGTGCCCCGACCCGAACCCGATCTCGACGATTTCGCCCTTCAGGGCCTCGCAGACTCGGCGTCGTAGCGGTTCGGCTGTCTTGACCCCGCAGGCGACGTTGATAATCCGCGGCAGGATGCGCTCGGCGTAGAACCCCATCGTGACCTCCGCGTCTCTCCTCCAGCATGGCACCGTAGCGGCCTGGATGTAGCGGAGTGCGGCGGCCGCTTCCTAGACGACCTGGACGCGTACGGCCCGCCGGTTCAGTACCGGCGGGCAGAGCGAGACCGCCGGTGTCAGCGCGGACGCGACACGTTCGCGATGAGCTTGGCCATGTTGGCCGCGTAGGCGGACGTACTGATCCCCAAGGGACGTTCGCGCTCCTTGTAGGGGAGTTCCAGCGGCGGGTCCTGCGGGTTGTACGGCGAGGTGTCACGCATGTCGCCGACGTGCTTGCTCATGTACGCCTGGCCGTCGTACGGCGTCTTGGACCCACCTACCGCGTACGGGTTGGTGACCGCATCGATCGGCGTCAGCCAGTAGTCCTTCGATCCGAGGTCGCGCACGAGGGCGGCCGTCTGCTCGTCGGTCACCGCAGGCAGGGGCAGCGGGGCGTCCCGGAACAGGTCGGTCAGTTCGAGGTCGCGTACGGAGAAGTAGCGCGGCAGGGGGATCCGCCGGCCTGCGGAGAGCGGCGACCTGGAGCGCAAGTCCGCCACCTCGGCCGGTGTCATCGCCGCCAGCTCCTCGTACGTGCTCTGCAGACCCTCGATGTCGATGGCCCGCCCGGACGAGTAGTGGCTCAGCGTGTTCCTGTGGTCGTAGTCGTAGTAGTACGCCCCGTTTCGGACGTTCGAGCCGAACCGGTGGGTGAACCGTGCGCGGTTCGTGCCCAGTTCGACGAACGTCGGGTGGGTGCGGCCGGCCAGGAGCGGGTTCTCCGCGATCTGCTCACTGGTGAGCCGGCAGCTCTCGAGCCAGGCAATGGCCTCGGGCACCCGGCTGAGGTAGGCGCGGTTGCCGGTCAGCCGGAAGTAGTGGAAGAGCTGACGGACATTGGTCTGGGTGGTGTGCGTGGTCAGTGCGCGCGGCTCGTAGGACCGTGCGCTCGCCGGCGCTCCGGCGGGCCGGCCCGCGGCATCGCGTGAGAGGTGCTGCAGCCCCCAGCCCGCTTGCGGGCCCGTCTGCTGCATGCGGCGCAGACAGGACATCGCCCTGACCACCGGCCGGACGAGGTCGCGCCTGCCGAGCGCGGATATGCACATGAGCAGGAACTTGATGTTCTCGCCCAGTACGTCGTCGTTGAAGGTGACCTGCTGGGTGTAGTCGCCGTCCGCCGTAGTAGTGCTGAAACTCCTCCAGGCGCCACCCGTTGGCGCCGATGGTGTCGTACCAGTCGCGCAGGGATTCCTCACCGGCGAAGTCATGGATGTAGTTCCACCCGCCGATCGGCAACTGGGCTTCCACGAGCGCCAGTCCGGTCCGCTCGGCCGCCCGGTAGCAGGCCTCGTCCCCGGTCGCGTGATAGGCGTCCAGCATGCTGTGCCCCACCGACGGAGTGCCCGGAGGCTGGACCCAGCACATGGTCCGCTTGGCCTCCATCTCGCCCCAGGTGACCGAGAGGTCCGGCAGGTAGTTCCATACGTACGCGCCCCGGTAGGAGACGTACTCGTCCATGAACACGGCGGCGCGTCTCATGGCACGGACGGTTTCGGCGCGGTGCGTGGGCGCAGGTGCGGCCGCGGCGGTCACGGGCCGGAGCATGGTCAGGGCTGGGGCTGCGAGCAGCGGGGTGACAGCGCGCTGGGAGAACGTGCGGCGGCTCAAGGGCCTCTTCATGTGGCGAAGTGCCTTCCTCGCGGTGTGTTCAGCATGCTGAACATAGTTGCGGCGTTCAACGAAGAGGACCGTAGTAATTGCGCGCTCAACCTTCAAGTATGTGGACGTCGACTTTGTATCCGAACTCCTGGCTGTCCGCGCGGAGCTGACGCCCTGGGAGTCGTACGTCCGAGTACCGTGTGCCGATGAATGTCCTTCTCTTCGGTGCATCCGGCATGATCGGCCAGGGCGTGCTGCGCGAGTGTCTGCTCGACGACCGGGTCGAGAGCGTCGTCGCCGTCGTACGAAAGCCACTCGGCTTCACGCATCCCAAGCTCCGCGAAGTCGTCCACGAGGATTTCACGGACTTCTCGTCCCTGGCCGGTGAGTTCAAGGCCGTGGACGCGTGCTTCTTCTGCCTGGGGATCTCCTCCGCACGCAAGAGCGAGGAGGAGTACCGCAGGATCACGTACGACTACACCCTCGCCGCGGCCCGCGCGCTCCCTTCGAACCCGTCGCTGACCTTCACGTATGTCTCGGGCGAAGGCACGGACAGCACGGAGAGTGGCCGCTCGATGTGGGCGCGGGTCAAGGGCCGCACGGAGAACGACCTCCTCGCGATGCCCTTCCACGCGTACATGTTCCGCCCCGGCTACATTCAGCCGCTGCACGGCGCGACCTCGAGAACCCGGGCGTACCGCCTGCTCTACGTCGGGGTCTCCTGGCTCTATCCGCTGCTGCGGCGGGTGATTCCGAAGCATGTGACGACCACGGAGAACCTCGGCCGCGCGATGCTCGCGGTCGCGGGTGCGGGCGGCGCGGGGGAGCACATCCTGTACAGCCCGGAGATCAACCGCCTGGCGGCCGAGGGCCGGTGAGGGTCTGTCGGCCTCGGTCGTCCCCGGCGAGGAATGCGGCCCGGCAGGCCGCGCGGGCACGCGAATAAATCCGCCCCGGACGTACACGGCGTCGAAGTGCCGGACGTCGTGGATCACCCTGCCTCAATGCGCCCGCAGGAATGCTTATGATCACTCCGAGGGTGCGAGATGCATGCCAACGAGGAGGGCCAACAACCATGGTGGACAAGCGAGTTGTCCTCGTCACCGGTGGGGGTACGGGAATTGGCGCCGCCACAGCCCGTCTCCTGCGCGAGGCCGGGCACCACGTCGTCGTATCGGGACGCCGGCCAGGGCCGCTGGAGCGCCTCGCGAAGGAGACCGGGGTCCTGGCCCACCCGTCCGACATCGGTGACCCCGACGCCGTCCGTGGTCTCGTGGAGGCGGCCGTGGCCGCCTACGGCCGACTGGACGGAGTCGTACTCAACGCAGGCGTGGGACGCGGAGGAGCAGTCGGCGACATGTCTGTCGAGGACTGGGAGACCGTCATGCGGACCAACCTCACCGGCCCCTTCATGCTCCTGCGCACCGCGCTCCCGCACCTGCTGAAGGCCCGGGGCTCGGTCGTCGCGGTCGCCTCGGTGGCCGCACTGCGCAACGGGTCGGCCAACGCCGCGTACGCAACGTCCAAGGCGGCCCTGCTCCAGCTGTGCCGTTCGCTCGCCGTCGACTACGGGCACGAGGGGCTACGCGCCAATACCGTGTGCCCCAGCTGGGTGCGCACCGAGATGGCTGACCGGCGCATGGCGCGATTCGCCGAAGAGGCGGAGCTGGGCGAGGGCGGCACCGATGCAGCCTACGAGGAGGCGACCCGCCTGCTTCCCGCGGGTCGCCCCGGCGAGCCGCACGAGGTTGCCGAGGCGATCGCCTGGTTGCTCTCACCCGCGGCGTCCTTCGTCAACGGCGCGGTGCTCACCGTGGACGGCGGGGCGACGGCGCTTGATCCTGGGACCGTCGCGTTCAACTTCCGTATCGAACCGCGCTCCGGCGGAAGCTGATCCGGTCGGATTCGACGGCGCCATCGCGATGAATCTGCGCCGCGTGGGGAGTCTTCCTTCCAACCGCACACTCGAGAAGGTGGACCGATGACCAAACTGCGCGACACCCTTCAGGCGCACGTCAGCAATGGATCGTTGCCGGGAGCGGTGGGCCTGGTGGCCCGCGGCGACCGGGTCGACGTGCAGGCCGTCGGCTCTGTCGACGTCGAAGGCACCGCCCCGATGGCCAGGGATTCGATCTTCCGTATCGCCTCGATCACCAAACCCGTCATCGCCGCGGCGGTCATGATGCTGGTCGACGACGGCAGGATCACACTGGACAGCCCGGTCGACCCATGGCTTCCTGAGCTGGCCAAACCGGCCGTCGTCCGCACGCCCGGCGGTCGCGCCGACGACGTGGTGCCCGCGGCCGGGCCGATCACCGTGTTCGATCTGCTCACCTCCCGGGCCGGATACGGCTTCCCGTCCGACTTCTCACTGCCGGTCATCCGAGCCCTGTTCAGCGAGCTGCTGCAAGGACCGCCGCAGCCGCAGCGCGTCGTGCCGCCGGACGAGTGGATGGAGGCGCTGTCCCGCATTCCACTGGTGCACCAGCCGGGCGACGCCTGGCTGTACAACACCTGCTCCGACATCCAGGGCGTGCTGATCGCCAGGGTCTCGGGTCGCCCCCTGCAAGAGTTCCTGGCGGAGCGGCTGTTCGAGCCGCTGGGCATGGTCGACACCGCATTCGAGGTACCGGCCGGCAAGCTCGACCGGTTCACCAGCTACTACCGAGCCGACCCGGCGGGCGGTCTCGAGCTGGTCGACGCCCCTGACGGGCAGTGGAGCAGCCTCCCCGTGTTCCCGTCCGGCGCCGGCGGTCTTGTCTCGACCGTCGACGACTGGTACGCCTTCGCCCGGATGCTGCTCGCCGACGGGACCGTCGACGACCGCCGACTGCTGTCGCCCGAATCGGTGCGGCAGATGACCACCGACCATCTGACCCCTGCCCAGCGCGACGCGAGCACGCTGTTCCTCGAGGGCCAGGGCTGGGGCTTCGGCGGCTCGGTCGACGTCGCCGCCATCGACCCCTGGAACGTGCCGGGACGCTACGGCTGGGTCGGCGGCACCGGAACGGCAGCGCACATCACCCCGTCCACCGGCGCGGTCACCGTCGTGCTCAGCCAGCTGGAAATGACCGGACCGACCCCACCCGCTCTGATGCGGGACTTCTGGCGGTACGCGGCCGACGCCTGAGCCGGGCGCTGTGGCCAGGGAGACCGCACCACGCTCGCCCGGTACGGCTGCGAGCGGTAAGCGGGCACGCTTGCCTTCACTTAGCTAACGAAAAGGCGCCGTTGCAATCTCGTTAAGATTGTACTTCTTGACGCATTTATGGGGGTGGAGTTGACTTCCAGCCACCTCGGCCGCAGTGACGCGGCCGGTCAGGGAGGTTGAGTTCCACAGATGAACGCACTTCTGCGTCGTTCCGCCGTTGCTGTCGCCGCCGCTTCCGCGATGACCCTCTCGCTCGCCGCCTGCGGCAGTGACCAGGGATCGGGCGTGAGGATAAGCGACGACATCACCGTCGGTCTTCTCCTTCCGGAGAACGAGGCTGCTCGCTACGAGAAGTTCGACCTGCCGGTGATCAAGGAGAAGATCGGGCAGCTGACGAACAACAAGGGCACGGTCGTCTATGCCAATGCGAAGCAGGACGCGACGCTGCAGAACCAGCAGGTCGACAAGATGATCGCCGACAAGGTCGATGTGCTGATAGTGGACGCGGTGGACTCCAAGGCCATCGCGGGCGCGATCAAGAAGGCGAAGGACGCGGACATCCCGGTCGTCGCCTTCGACCGTCTGGCCGAGGGCCCGATCGACGCGTACACCTCCTTCGACAACGAAGAGGTCGGTCACGTCCAGGGCAAGGCACTGCTCGCGGCTCTTGGCTCCAAGGCCAAGGGCGGGAAGATCGTGATGATGAACGGTGCCGTCACCGACCCGAACGCCGCCATGTTCAAGAAGGGCGCGCACAAGGAGCTCGACGGCAAGGTGAACATCGGCGAGGAGTACGACACCAAGGAGTGGAAGCCGGAGAACGCCACCGCCAACATGGAGGGGGCGATCGAGTCGATCGGCAACGACAAGATCATCGGCGTCTACTCCGCGAATGACGGCATGGCGGGAGGCATCATCACCGCCCTGAAGTCCGCGGGCATCTTCCCGATCCCGCCGGTCACCGGCCAGGACGCCGAGCTCGCCGCCGTACAGCGGATCGTCGCGGGTGATCAGTACGCCAGCGTGTACAAGCCGTACGCGCCGGAGGCTGCTGCAGCCGCCGAGATGGCCATTCTGCTCGCCAGGGGCATGGAGCTCGGCATGGCCCAGACGGATGTCGACAGCCCGACCGACAAGTCCATCCCCGCCGTGCTGGTCCCGGTCATCTCGCTGACCAAGGACAACATCGAGGACACGGTGGTCAAGGACGGCGTCTACACCGTCCAGGACATCTGCACCCCGAAGTACAAGGTGGCCTGCGGCCAAGTCGGCCTGAAGTAGCACCGCCGGCCCCGCAGGGAGGTGATCCCTGCGGGGTTCGGGGTGTTATGCCCAGGTTCGCACCCCTCGCCCCACGCGCGATTCCCCTCTCGCGCGTCGCGGGGCAACGTCCTTGACCGGCCGCGGTGCCCTGCCTACAAGCCCACCCCGCCGACCAGTTCACCCCCGTGAGCGTGGGATTCTCGCGGGGGCGGCCCTGGTCGTTGAACGGAAGCTGCCCGCAAGCCGTACAGATAGCCGCGGCCCCAGCCTCTCGGGCCTGGTTCGCCGTGCCACCACGGGCTTCGCAGGGAAGGACTCTCGGGTTGTCGCTCTTCACGCGCGCTCGTCAGCTGCCGCATACGGACAAGGCGGCCGCAGGGCAGGACCTGACGCAGGACGACACCCCCGAGGGTCAGGACGCCACCGCAGGTGATGCCTCCAGTGGCGTCCCGGACGAGGCCGTCGCGGGCGGCGGCTGGCGGGGCAAGTACCCCGCCGCGGCGCGCGCCGTGGCGTGGACGACCACCGCCCTGGCCGCCGCGCTCGTGCTCTTCGCCCTCCTCATGCCGCAGGACGCCGCGCGTCTCACGCCCAGCACCTTCGTACGCATACCGGTGGAGGGGATATTCGGCGCCGCCGTACTGCTTCTCCTGCCGCCGAAGGCGAAGCGGGTCGCGGCGGTGACCGCCGGGGTGGTCCTCGGCCTGCTGACCCTCCTGAACTTCCTCGACATGGGCTTCCACGAGGTCTTCGGCCGGGGGTTCAACCTGGTGCTCGACTGGATCCTGCTCGACGACGGCGAGTCGTTCCTCCAGGACTCGATCGGCCGGGCGGGCGCGATCGGTGTCGTCATCGGGGTCGTGGTCCTCGTCCTCGCCCTCCTCGTCCTCATCACGCTGGCAGTCGTCCGGCTCAGCAACCTCATGGCCCGGCACATCGCCGTGGCGACCCGTACGACTCTGGTACTCGGGACCGCCTGGATCACCTGCACGGCGCTCGGCCTGCAGCTCGGGGGCGCGCCGGTCGCCTCCAGGAACACGACCGCGCTCATGCAGAACCGTATGGCCGTGGTGAAGGCGACCCTGAAGGACGAGCGCGCGTTCGCCAAGGAGGCCGCCGTCGACTCCTTCGGCGACACCCCGCCCGACCAGCTGCTGACCGGACTGCGCGGCAAAGACGTCATCTTCACCTTCATCGAGAGCTACGGCCGCAGCGCGGTCGAGGACCCTTCGATGGCACCGCAGGTCGACGCCGCACTCGCGGACGGGACCAAGCGGCTGCGCGCGGCCGGGTACTCCGCGCGGAGCGGCTGGCTCACCTCACCGACGTACGGCGGCGGCAGCTGGCTGGCCCACTCCACCTTCGCGTCGGGCCTGTGGATCGAGAACCAGCAGCGCTACCGAACCATCACCACAGGCGACCATCTGACCCTCACCAGCGCCTTCCGCAAGACGGGCGCCTGGCGGACGGTCGGCATCATGCCGGGCGTCACCAAGAGCTGGCCGGAGGGCAGGTTCTACGGCTTCGACCAGGTCTACGACTCCCGGGAACTCGGGTACAAGGGCCCGGAGTTCAGCTGGTCGACCATGCCCGACCAGTACGCCCTGAAGGCCTTCGAGCGCCTGGAGCACGGCAAGAAGCACGACAAGCCGCTGATGTCGGAGATCATCCTGACCTCCAGCCACAACCCCTGGGCACCGCTCCCCAAGACACTCGGATGGGACGAGGTCGGTGACGGTTCCGTCTACAACGCCATCGAGAAGGCGGGCAAGGACCCGGTGGACGTGTGGCGGGACAGCGACGAGGTGCGCGCCGAGTACGCCAAGTCCATCCAGTACTCGCTGAAGAGCCTCATCTCCTACGTGGAGAAGTACGGGAACAAGAACACCGTGCTCGTGTTCCTCGGCGACCACCAGCCCGTATCGAAGGTCTCAGGCAACCACGCCAGCCGGGACGTGCCGATCGCGCTCGTCGCCCACGACCCGGCCGTACTGGACCGAATATCCGGCTGGGGCTGGCAGGACGGCCTGAAGCCCGCCCCGAAGGGCCCGGTCTGGAAGATGGACACCTTCCGCGACCGCTTCCTGACCGCGTACGGCCCGCAGCCCGGCCCCGCCCCGTCCCCGCCGAAGCGGTAACCGAAGGTCAGGGGGTGGTGCCCGTGCCGCTGCCGGGGGATGCCTGGGGGCGGGGGAGTGCGGCGCACAGCCGGTCGATCTCGTCTTCGGTGTTGTAGTAGTGCACGGAGGCGCGGACCACGGAGGTCAGGCCCCGTGGTTCGAGGTCCCAGCGTGCGTAGTCCGCGACCGAGACCGACACGTTGATCCTGTTCGACTGGAGTTCCCGGGCGATGCGGTGGCTGTCGTGGCCGTCGACGGTGAAGGTCACGATGCCGCACTGCCGGGATCCACGGTCGTGGACATGCACTCGTGGCAGGGAGCGCAGGCGCGTGCGCAGGGTGTCGGCGAGAAGGGTGACACGATCCTGGATGGCGTCCAGACCCAGGTCGATGGCGTAGTCGACGGCGACGCCGAGGCCGATCTTGCCGGCGTAGTACGTTTCCCAGTTCTCGAACCGGCGGGCGTCGTCCCGGACTTGGTAGGTGTCCGGTGAGGTCCAGGTCGCCGCGTGCAGGTCGAGGAACGGTGGCTCCAAACCCGCACGGATACGTGGGGAGCAGTACAGGAAGCCAGTGCCGCGTGGGGCGCGCAGGAACTTGCGGCCGGTCGCGGTGAGCAGGTCGCAGCCGATCTCGTTCACGTCCAGGGGCATCTGCCCGACGGACTGGCAGGCGTCCAGAAGATAGGTCACCCCGGCTTCCCGGGCTGCCTTGCCGATCTCGGCCGCGGGATTGACCAGACCGCCCTGCGTGGGCACATGAGTGATGGCGATCAGCTTGACTCGTTCGTCGATCATCTCCCGCAACGCGGCGACATCGAGCTGGCCGCTGTCGTCGTCGGGCACGACATCGACCTGGACGCCATGGTGCCGGGCGGTCTGCAGGAAGGCGATGGCGTTACTGGCGTACTCGGCGCGAGCCGTCAGGATCCGGTCGCCCGGGGCCCAGGGAAGCGAATAGAAGGCCATGTCCCACGCGCGCGTGGCGTTCTCCACCACCGCGATGTCCTCCCGGGCCGCACCCACCAGGCGGGCCAGTGCGTCATAGGTGTGCTCGATGGGGCCGGCCTGAGCAGCCGCGGCCTCGTAGCCCCCGATCTCCTCCTCCAGCCGCAGGTGGTCCACCACCGCGTCAACCACGGACCTCGGCGGCAGAGCAGCTCCGGCGTTGTTCAGGTGCGTGACATGCGCGCACCCCGCTGTGTCCTGACGCACCCGCTCGACATCGATCTGCACCATCGGCTCCAGCTCCTCGGCGGTTGTGATTGCGATCGTGGTTCATGAGTAGCCTGGCGGCGGCGAATGATCCACTCGTTCACGCTATGGGGGTTCTGACGTATGGGAGTACCGGGCGAGGCCACACGCGCCGGCTACGACCGCGTGGCCGAGGCGTACGCGACCCAGTTCTTCGAGGAGCTGCGCGACAAGCCGCTGGACCGCGCGCTGCTCGGCTGCCTGGCCGAGCAGGTGCCCGACAAGCTCCCTGTCGCGGATGTCGGTTGCGGCCCCGGACACGTAACCCGCTACTTGCATGAACTCGGCCTGCGTACGCTCGGCGTCGATCTGTCGCCGCGGATGGTCGAGCTGGCCCGGGAACTCACACCCGAAGTGACGTTCCAGGTGGGCTCGATGCTGGCGCTGGATGCCGATGACAGCGCCTGGGGCGGGATCACGGCGTTCTACTCGATCATCCACCTCACCGCCGAGGAACTCCCGCGCGCGTTCGCCGAGTTCCATCGCGTACTGGCACCGGGCGGCCTGCTCCTGCTCGCCTTCCACATCAGCCCCCCGCCGGACATCGAGACCGATGGCGGCGTGGCCCACCTCGACGAACTGCTCGGGCAGCCGGTCTCGCTGGACTTCCACTTCCTTGACCCGGCTGACATCCGCAGCCGGCTTGAGCACGCCGGGCTGCCGGTGGAGGCGAACGTCGAGCGCCTGCCGTCCGACGGGACCGAGGCCCAGACCCGCCGCGCCTACCTGATCGCCCGCAAGCCGGCCGCCGGCACGAAGTCCTGAAGCGTCCCGGTCACGGCCCGGGACCACCTCCGGGCGCGACGGCCGCGTCGGCCGCGGCGATGTGTTCCGTCGAGCCGCCGCGCCGGCCGGGTTGTGATCGTCGCGGCCAGGCCGGCCCTACTCGTTCCCGCCATGCCGGGGTGGCCACCCGATGACGCCTTCCGCTTGAACATTGCGCAGGGACGCTCCCTCGAACCGGGCACCGGTGACGTCGGTCAGCCCGAGCGGGGGCATGCCGGTGTTCACGCTTCCGAACCTGGCGTCGGTCAGATCGGTGTCGCGCAGGTCAGCACCCCGCAGATCGCATCCGGCCAGGCTGACCTCGCGCAGCGAAGCGCCGCGCAGGTCTGCGCCGCCAAGGTCGCAGAACTTGAACCAGCACCCGTCCAGGGTGGCGTGGCGCAGATCGGCCCCGATGAACGAGCAGCGGGTGAACCGCAGCCGCGACGTGCGAGCGGAAGCAAGCTTCTGGCCGGTGAAATCCTCACCGTTCACGGCCGCATAGCTGTGAAGTGCGGCAATTCGCTGTCTCGCAGTCAGTGGCGTGGTCATGTGCGCCAGCGTGTCAGCCGGGTCGGTGGCCGTCGCCCGGATATCCGACAGTTCTCCGTCCGCCAGCCGTTCACTCAGGTCCTGGCTGGTCCGGGCGCCCCGCTTTCATACGGCTACTCGGCGGTTTCCGGATGCGTCCAGGGCCGTCCGGACGGACGCTGGGATCATGGATGGAGCACCGGTGGTCGTTCACCCGTTGTCGCCGGACGGCGGCAGGCGGGTAACGATCCGTGGCGAGCAGGTGGGCAGTGCGTACAACCTGTTCGACCTGCTGGAGTTCTTGCGCCGCGCGGAACTGCCTGAGGCGGACACTGCGATCGATGATCCCGACCTGATCGAGTGGCGGGGCGGCGGCCCGGACGTGTGGAACGAGTCGTCGCCGTGATGTCTCCGGCTTACCGCTGGACCACCTTCCCCTGTTCGCCGTAGTGATTCGGATGTGAGGTCAACCCGCTGGCCGACCACGTCGTACGGTGAGGCCGCTCGCGTGTCCGTCCGCACGGTCCGGACCGTCCGAGGTGTCTGTCGAGGGAGTCCACCGAGAAATGTCGCAGTCAACTCCGGCCGATGCGGGCCACGCCCCCGTCGTGCTCAGCAACGTCGTCGGCTCCTTCGCCTGGGGCGTGCTCCATGACCGGCACCCGGCGCTGATCGAGCGCGTACGCCAGGCGACCGCCTATCCAGTGGAACAGCAGCGCGCTCTCGACGCCCTGCTGCGCGAGATCGCCGAGGGAGGTGTCATCGAGCCTCTCGACGACACCGAACCGGATGCAGATGAGTGGCGGCGGTGGGCCGAGGAGAACATCGGCCGTTCCTGGGCAGACGTGCCGTTCCTCTGGGCGGAGAGCTACTTCTACCGGAAACTGCTGGCCGCGCTCGACTACTTCGCTCCAGGACCGTGGCAGGGCATCGACCCATTCGCACCGTTCAAGCGCGCCGAGCTCATGGGCGAGACCGTCGATTCCGAGCTCGCCGCCCTCGACGAGATCCCCCGCCTTCCGGCGGCTCAACAGGACACCACGCTTCTGCACGCGTCACTGTGGGGGAACAGGGCCGACCTCGGTTTCCAGCTGTCCACCGGTGACTCCGGCCTGGGCGAGCGGGTGAGAGGGCTCGTTGTGGACGACACGGCGGTGCTCTGGGACCTGCTGGCAGGCCAGCGGCCCGGCAGCGTGTGCCTGGTGGCCGACAACGCAGGGCCGGAGTTGCTGCCCGATCTGGTTCTGGCCGACCATCTGCTCGCCACGGACCGGGCCTCGTCAGTGAGCCTGCTTATCAAGCCATATCCGTACTACGTCTCCGACGCCACCACTTCTGACGTGCTCGACTGTCTTGCCCGTATGACCGCGGCTTCCGGACGAGGCGCGGAGATCGGTAAGCGGCTGCGCCAGGCTGTGACCGGGGGACGACTCCTCCTGCGCACTCATCCCTTCGCGTGCGCCCCATTCCCGTACCAGGACATGCCGGCCGAGCTCCGGGAGGACTTCGCCTCCGCCACCGTGACCATCATGAAGGGCGACCTGAACTACCGCCGACTCGTCGGCGACCGCCACTGGCCTGCCACCATCCCCTTCTCGGAAGTCACCGCGTACTTCCCCGGACCCGTCACTGCGCTGAGGACATTGAAGTCGGATGTCATCACCGGTCTCGCCCCGCACACCCTGACGGAGCTGGAAGCGACAGGCAGTGCCTGGCGGACCAGCGGCACCCATGCACTCGTCCAAGTCAGGACATGAGCTTGCGCCTCGCCGTCATCTCCGTCGGCGTGCGCTCGGTCATGCGGCGGCCCTGTCGTCGCCACCGGTGCTCGCGGCAGGAGGCACGAGAGGCCCGAGGTAGCGAGCCGGCCATGGCTCCTGCGCAAGGACCGCGCCGACCGTGATGGCGACGGCGCCCGCGGCGCAGACCACGATCAGCCACGAGAGCATGGTGAACACCGATCCCACCGATCCGTATTCCTCCATGCTGCGGTTGAGCGCGCGCGGCATGTAGAACCGCGCGCTGATCGACAGGGCCGTCAGCGCCACCGCCGTGAGAAACGCGCCGGGCAGCAGCGGCAACCAGCGGACCGTACCGCCCAGCAGCAGGTGCTGGGTCCACCACCAGAGGACGGTGAGGCTGATCGTGGTCACCGGCAGACCCAGCCACAGCCCTACGCCGAAGCCGTCGTGCAGGGGCCCTTGCACCAGGACGACGAGCAGCCAGGCGGCGATCCAGGCCAGCCATCGCCAGATGGCCGGCTTGGAGCCTGTTTTCGGCAGCACCCAGGCACGTCGGCAGAGCCTTTGCACAGCCCGGCTGATGGCTGTCGCGGAGATGAGCACCATGACTGCGCCCACCGTGCCAATGGTGTCGCGCGCGGTACCGGCGTGTTCCTGGAAAATCTGCTCCAGCTGTGCGTTCGCGGCTCCGGTGAGGCCGAAGACCGTACGTACGGAGCTCACGAGCTGGTTCCTCACGCTGCTCGGGGCCCACGAGGCGACCACGAACAGCAGAGGGATCGCGGTGAGGAAGGACTGAGCTGCCAGACGCGTCGCAGCGTCCAGGATGTTGACGGCGTGCATCCGCGTAACGAGGCGTGTGATGACGGGGAATTGCCTCTCCGCCTCAGTGAGCCGCAGTCGCAGTCGGGCGCCCAGCGCCTTGGACCACGCCCGCCACCGCGCCATGGTGAAGACGGGCCGATGCTCCTGGGGGGCATCCGTGCGGTACGCCGCCCGGCCTTTCGTGTCCGGCCGGGACCCGTCAGCGCTGTGGCGCCGCATCGCGGGGCCGTGGTCGCACGCTGGTCCGGGGAAGCGCGCCGGAAGTCCGCGACGCCTCGTCGAGCTCCGGCGAGCGGGTCGCCCGCTCTGTCGGCGCCATTCTCGCCTCCTCTGCGCTCGGTGTTCGCCGGCCTCGCGTTGATTTCGGGGTGGGTGGACTCGCCTGACTGGCCGCCTGCCGTCAGCCCTCCTTCTGTGCGCTGACCCGTCCGTCCTTGACCGCGTCGAGGAGAGCCTGGTGGTCGCGCTCGTTCTGGTCGGCGTAGCTCTCGGCGAAGCTCGTCACAGCGCGGTCGAAGACATCGCCGCTGCCCAGGTAGGCGGCGATGGCGATGCGGTCGCCCGACCTCGCGTGGGCACGGGCGAGCGTGGCTCCGCACTGCTCGCCGAACAGCCCCATGCCCTGGGGCACCATCAACGACGGTTCGGCGACGAATTTCCAGTCCCGCAACTGGCGTACGTAGAAGTCCCGCTCGCGGCCGTCGATTCCCTGCACGCGTTGCCAGCCGAGGAAGATGTCGCTGGCGGCCTGCATCAGCCGCTGCCCGGCCACGACCCGCTCGCCCTGCGAGGCGAACTCGCTCTTCCCGACGTGCGGAGCCAGCACGGAGGTGTCGGCCTCCTTTGCCTGGAGGAACAATGGGTCCTCTCCGTCCCGGCCGAGCATCAGGATGATCCAGCAGCGGGTGCCGACGCTGCCGACGCCCACCACCTTGCGCGCCATGTCCACCGGAGTGAACTCCTGGATCAGGTGCCGCCGGTCCGTCTGGAGGCTCTTCCGGTACTGCTGGATCAGAGTCCGGATGGTGTCCTCGAGCGCGGCCCGTTCCACGTCCGGCAGAAGATCGCCGAGTGGTGTGATGACGGGCGGAGCAGGGGCGATCCGGCGCTCCCCGTCGACGATGCGGGTGAGCTTCCCGAAAGCCTGGAGGCTGTCACGGGTGCGCGCCTTGGCAAAGGAACGTGACAGCTGCTCGCGACCCTTCTTGTGCAACCGCCCGGACGCCAGAGCTGCCAACTGATCGGCGTCCGTGCGTGCGTACCAGACGTCGAGGGTGCGCATCCCGGCGAAACGGCGCATCTCTTCGCGGTACGACCGCACGGCGGAGCGGACGATCACGCTGCGTTGCGCATCGGTGTAGCCGTTCTCCCGGCCTGCGATGACGAGGCTGGTCGCCAGCCGCTTCACGTCCCATTCCCAGGGTCCCGGCAGCGTCTCGTCGAAGTCGTTGATGTCGAACAGCAGTTGCCGCTCGGGAGAGGCCAGCAGGCGGAAGTTCAGCATGTGGGCGTCGCCGCACAGCTGGGCGCGCAGGCCCGAGTCGATGGTCGTGGCCAGGTCACTCGCCATGATCGCGGCGGCGCCCCGGTAGAAGCGGAAGGGGGATTCGGACATCCGCCCGTAGCGGATCGGGACGAGTTCGTGCACCCGCGTCGCGGACTGTTTCTCGATGATGTCCACCGGGTCCGGCCGATGCCGGGAGGGCGTGAATTCGGCATGGGCGGACCGGGACGCCCGCGCCCGCGCCGCCTTGCCCCGGGCTGCACGGTCCTGGGGGGACAGCTGCGCCTGCTGCGTTGCCGTCACCGGTTTCCGGTTCATTTCGTACCTCCTGAGCCGGCGCGTCCACGGCGCCCTCGCGGACGGCCTGCGGCCGGCACGGCTCATTTCCAGCAAACCCCACATCCGGTCGGACGGCACCCCGGCCCCGCCCGGGTGCGCGCGGGCTGTTCAGACGAGTTCGTAGATGTTCCGGCCGACCAGCCAGAAGCCCAGCAGAAGGGACAGAGAGACGATGGCCTGATCTTGGTGGCCCGTCATCCAGGCGCGCAATGCGGTGAGTTTGGCCCCGGCCGCGTCCGGCCAGAAGGTCGCGTACAGCTCCATCGTCAGCAGGCTGGCGGTGGCCAGGATGCAGTACAGCATCAGCGTCAGCCACGAGGCGGCGTGGGACATGTCCGCCTTCATCACGGTCGCGGCCCCCGCGGCGACGAGCCCCCAGGGCTGGAGCAGGACCGCCAGGCCGGCCGCCGACCACGGCGAGACGTTGTGCCGCTTCGCCGTCGATTCGGGGTCCCGTCGGGGCCGGGCCGTCTTGCGGCGTCTGTGCACCCCGTAGAGGATCAGCCCGACGCCGATGGCGAGTTTCACGGCATAGGACAACGTTGAGGGGGCGGTGTTCGGCTTGGGCGGCGTTCCGCCGGTGAAGAGCAGAACACAGGCGATCACCAGAACCAGGCACGCGAGCCAGGCGAGAATGAAGGCGAGGCCCTTGCGTACGCCCTTGTCCGCGGACAGCACCAGGATGAATGCCATGACCGGAAACGGTTCGAGGGTGATCGCCAGGCCGATGAGGATGAGGTCGAGAGTCATCTCCGCGTACTCACTCCCGCAGGGGCGGTTCTTCGGAGAACGCGTGTATGCGTCTGCCGAATCCAGCGAGACACGAACTCGAAGGAATGGCGAAACCTGGTCGCCCATTGGGACGACCCCCGTGGCCGCTCTCGCCCGGACAGGGGGCCCGACCCGAGGTGCATGGAGTTCCGTGCGGTGATGCAATGGTTCCGGTGGGGTGAAAGCCGCCAGACAGTTCGGAAGGCTTCCTCCGCGGATGAGCCCCGTCCGTCGAGCCGCACTATGGGAGGAGCCCATATGAGCACCGACGAATTCTACGAAATGGGTCCTGTCGACTATCTCGTCGTCGAGTTTCCTGGCAACCGAATGACCGGCGAGGGGCTGCCCCTGCTCGTCGACCTGGTCGAGCGGGGGATTATCCGGATTCTCGACCTCAGCTTCGTCAGAAAGGAACGGGACGGCTCGGTCACCGGACTGGAAATCACCGACATCGACGGCGACGGCGAACTCGACCTGACCGTTTTCGAGGGTGCCTCCTCGGGACTGCTCGGTCAGGACGATCTTCAGGACGCAGCCGCCGTTCTCGAGCCCAACAGCTCCGCGGGGATCGTTGTGTACGAGAACCTGTGGGCCGCGCCCCTTGCGGCGGCTCTGCGGCGCGGCGGCGCCCAGTTGGTAGCCAGCGGACGGATTCCGGTTCAGGCCATCCTGGCCTCGCTCGAAGCCGCTGAGACCCCGTCCGATTCCTGAGGCAGCCCATCAGCGGCTGCTCGCGAGACAAGGACACAGCACATGCCCGGTCTACTCCGCGGGGTCGCCCGCACCGCCGTCGTCGCCGGCACGGCGACCGCGGTCTCCAATCGTGTGTCACGACGGCAGGCCGGCCGATGGGCCGAACAGGAGGCCCCCGCAGAGCAGCAGGCCCCGCCTGCGCCCCCGGCCGCACCTGCACCCTCGATGGAGAGCAAGATTTCCCAATTGAAGGATCTCGGAGATCTCAAGGCGCAGGGCGTCCTCACTGAAGCCGAGTTCGAGGCTCAGAAGAGCAAGATCCTCGGCTCCTGAGTGAACTCCCCGGTTCGCCGACAGGACAGGTGTAGTGGGGGGGGGCTCGATCGGAGCTGTCCATGGACCGATATCCTCCCGTTGCCGATCATGGTCTGATCGGTGACCTGCAGACTGCCGCTCTGGTCTCCTCCCAAGGCGTCATCAACTGGTTCGCGGCTCCCCGATTCGATTCTCCAAGTGTTTTCGCCGCCCTGCTCGACCATGACCGCGGCGGATACTTCCTCCTCGCTCCGGACGACGCCAATTCGGTCTGCAAACAGCTCTATTCCCCGGACACGGCAGTCCTGGTGACCCGGTTCATGTCGCCCGAGGGTGTCGGTGAGGTCATCGACTTCATGCCGCCGGACCTGGTACTCACGCCAACAGACCGGCACACGCTGGTGCGGGTGGTGCGGTCCGTACGCGGCCGTGTGCGGTTCTCTCTGGAGTGCAGACCGCGGTTCGACTACGGGCGGGCCACTCATGAACTCGAACTGCGCCCGGAGGCAGCGGCATTCCGGGCGCCGGCGCAGACCGGCTACCTCCAGACCACCTTCCCTCTGGAACGTGACGAGTTGGACGTCCTGGGCGAGGTCGTACTCGACGCGGGCGAGTCGGCTGCCGCCGCGTTCACTGTCTGTGACCCGGACGGTGAGCGGCCCGCCCCCATCACGGTGGAGGGACTCACGGAACAGCAACTCGCCGTGGGTGAGTTCTGGCAGAACTGGCTGCGCAGTTCCCGGTACAGCGGCCGCTGGTCGGACATGGTGAACCGCTCTGCCATCACCCTGAAGCTGCTCACGTATGCACCCACGGGCGCTCCGGTCGCGGCGGCGAGCATGGGACTTCCCGAGCAGGTCGGGGGCGAGCGAAACTGGGACTACCGGTACACCTGGGTCCGCGACGGTTCGTTGTCGGTACGGGCGCTCCTGGACCTCGGATTCGTCGACGAGGCAGCCCGGTTCACGCGCTGGCTCGGCGACCGGATACGCGACCGCGCCGACGCTCCCGGCGAGCGTCTGCAGATCATGTACCGGGTCGACGGAGATCCCGACATCCCGGAGGAGATACTCGATCACTTCGAGGGATACCGCGGCTCGTCCCCGGTGCGGGCCGGGAATGCCGCAATGGACCAGCTGCAGCTCGACATCTACGGCGAGGCGCTCTACGCCCTGGCCGAGGGCCGTGAGGTGGGAGTCCAGACCGGATACCACGGCTGGAAAGGGCTCGCCTCGACGCTCGACTGGCTCGCCGACTCCTGGGACCGCCCGGACGAGGGCATCTGGGAAACCCGCGGCGGCCGCAAGGACTTCACCTACAGCAGGGTGATGTGCTGGGTCGCCTTCGACCGCGGACTGCGTCTGGCACAGGAGTTCAGCCGGCCGGCAGACACCGCCCGCTGGACCGCTGCACGTGACGCCATCCTTGAACAGGTGATGGAACGGGGCTGGAGCGACACGGAACAGGCACTCGTGCAGCACTACGACGGCGACGTGCTGGATGCCTCTCTGCTGCTGATTCCACGGGTCCGGTTCCTGGCCGCCAGGAGCCCCGGGTGGCTGTCCACACTCGACGCGATGGACCGCAAGCTCGTCTCGGACAGCCTTGTCTACCGCTACGATCCGATGGCTTCCCCGGACGGTCTGCGCGGCTCGGAGGGTACGTTCAGCCTCTGCACGTTCCTCTACGTCGACGCGCTCGCCATGGCCGGCCGGACCACTCAGGCGCGCTACGCATTCGAGAAGATGCACACGTACGCCAACCATGTGGGCCTGTTCGCCGAGGAGATCGGCCCGAGCGGTGAGCAACTCGGCAATTTCCCTCAGGCGTTCACCCATCTCTCCCTCATCCTGGCCGCCGCCACTCTCGACGACGCCCTCAACCGGGAACAGGAACGCTGAGGCCATCGACGGGTGTCAGGCCTTAGCTGCCGCGCCCCCGCCGCCCTTCTGGCCACCCCCGTCTCCCTCTTGGCGCTGCGGCTCGGCCGACGGGACGGACGGCCCAACGGGCAGCAGTTCGGTCGTCACGAAAGCGACCACGGCTGACAGGATCACCACGGGAATCGTCTCGGCGTTTCCGAGCAGCAGGACCACGAGAACCACGCTGCTGACCGGCAGCCGCAGGGCGCTGGTCGCGACTGCCGCCATGCCCCCGGCCATGGCGAAGGCTCGCCGTCGCCGCGATGATCACTCCGGGCAGCGCGATCGTCGACACACCCGTGGCGTGCAGACCGGACGCCGGGATGTGGCCGCCCGCGCCGGGCAGATGGGTGACGACCAGTGCCACGACGACTCCGGCGACCAGGAGGAGCGGCAGAGGCCACCACCATGGCGGGGTGTCCCAGTCCAGTGCCTGTGGGAGATCCGTCCACAGCAGCTGTTCGAGTTCATGCAGTCCGGCGAGGAACCAGAAAGCCGCGAGGGAGACCGGAACGCCGATCAGGGCGCAGAACACGAGCGCCTTGAGGTAGCCGGGGCTGCGCAGGATGTCCCTCAGCAGGTCGGCCTCCTGCGGCTGCGTCCCGCTGGCGGATGCCGCTGGTCAAGCGCTCGGCTCCGTCATGGATTCGTTCCCTTCAGGGCACGACTGCGGCCGGTCATGGTTCACGCTCGGTGGAGCCTGAGGCGGACTGGCGCCTTTCCAGCCCGATCTGAACCGCTCCGAAGATGACCTTGGCGATCACGCCCACCAGGATCAGGTCCATGATCATCTGCACGGTGGTCACCACACGGGCTGATTCCGAGGTGGGCACGATGTCGCCGAAGCCGACGGTGGCGAACACCGTGACCGTGAAATACAGCGCGTCGGTACGATTCAACGGTTCGTTGAAGGACGATGTTTGCTCCCGTGCGATGAGGAAGTACGCCGCGGAGAACAGCAACAGGAACACGGGCACAGCCGTAGCCAACGCCTCAAGGGCACGCAGCCGGGGATGCTTGGAAGCGGTGATGGCGACCACCTGCCAGGCGACCAGCACACCGAACACCAGCAAGCCGCCGATCAGTATCAGCGTCGTACCGATGTCGAGCCTTCGGTCCAGGGGAAGCAGGTAGTACAAGGCGGTGAGCAGAGCAACGCAGACCGTCGACCGCAGCAGCGGAACGAGCAACAGCCGGCGCCGTTCTCGGCGGCTGAGGGTGCCGTCGCCCTTCGCTGTCACGGCCCTGGGGACCGGAAGATGTTGCCCGAGGGATCCGGCTCGGATGAGTGGGCTGCCATGAAGCGCTCCTGCGTCTGGTCCCTTGGGGCCGCGAGCGGCAGAGCTGTCCGCCGCTAGTACAGGAGAAGCGGTCCGCGTGAATCGCGCGACCGGAAAACAGCCGGATCGCAGTCCGTTGCTCGAGGCAGGCACCGGGTCCTAGGCCCTGTCCGGTGACGGTCCGTAGGGGATCAGGTCTGCGCACGCCGTGGGGCGGTGCAGAGAGCCCAGATGATGAAGAGGTCGATGGCGATGAGCACGAGAGCCCAGAAGGGGTAGTGCGGCAGCCACATGAAGTTCGCGATCATGGCCAGGCCGGCCACTGCGACACCGATGACCCGCGCCCAGATGGCTCCCTTGAACAGGGCGAGTCCCGCGAGCACGAGGATGATGCCCAGGATCAGGTGGATCCAGCCCCAGCCGGTCAGGTTGAACTGGGCCCAGTAGTTACGGGTCGCGACGAACACGTCGTCCTTGGCGATGGCGGCGATGCCCTCGAAGATCGTCATGACCCCGCCGAAGATCATCAGGACGGCGGCGAACATCATCCATCCACTGGCGAAGCCGCCCGTGTGGGGGCTGTCCGCCGAGCCGTCTTGTCGGACGCCTGCATGAGTGCTCATGTGCGTTCCTTCGACTAGGACGGCCGACGAGCCGAGGTGGCTCGCACGGCCGATCGGGTTAATTCCAGCGTCCACCCCCCGGGCATTGCCCGCACGCGGGGAGCCCGGCCGACCGCGACTCCGACGGCCGACCACATCGCGGACCGGCTCGTCCGACCTCTGGACGGGGGCCGACAGGGCGAAGGAGATCCGCCCAACGGCCAAACGGGGGCCGCGCGAGTGTGCCGCGCCCGCCGGCCGGTGATTCCGAGGCGAACCGGCTCGACGGGTGCTGCGGCCTGCGGACCCGGGGCCACGCACCGAGGAGGCACACCACCGTGAATCCCACCGCGGGCGCAGCACAGGGCGTGATTCCCGCGAACCTGCTGAAGGGCCGGAAGGCGCTTGTCACCGGCGCCAATTCCGGTATCGGAAAGGCGACCGCCATCGGACTGGGCCCCCCGGCTTCGCCACCGGCGGCTGACCCACCTGCTGGAAGTCGTCGCCCGGCCGCGGGGCGCCCTGCGGGATTCCCCGCGGCCGAAGGAAACGATCTACGGCTTGGACGGCTTGCCCTTCGTGCCGATCCAGGTGTGGAACAACGGGTGGAGGTCCTTGCCGGACTGCTGCTCCGACAGGCGGATGAACTGAGCCGTGGTTCCGTGCCCGTTACGGTGCTCGGTCGCCCACGTGCGCAGGATCCGGAAGAACGTCTTGTCGCCGACCGCCGTACGCAGCTTGTGCAGGGCCATGGCGCCGCGCGAGTAGACGGGCGTGTCGAAGATGTGCGCCCCGCTGCCGGGGTTGGCGGGCGGGAACGACCACAGGTCATTGGTCGCCGGGCTGGCGTACAGGGAGTCGAAGGTCTTCTGCGCGCTGCTGCCGCCGTGCTGCTCTTCGTAGAGCCACTCGGCGTACGTCGCGAAACCCTCGTTGAGCCAGATGTCCTTCCAGGTGGTGAGGGAGACGGAGTCCCCGAACCACTGGTGCGCGCTCTCGTGGACCAGGGTGCTGAGGTCCGGCGCCCGGTCGTACACCGGCCGTGCCTGGGTCTCCAGCGCGTATCCGGCCTGCGGGGCGCGGTCGACAATGGCTCCCGCGCCCTTGAAGGGATAGGGGCCGAAGAGCTTGCTCTCCCACGCCAGGACCGACGGCAGCTTCTTGAGGACGGGTGCGGATGCGGCCGCCTCGCGGGGGTCGACGGCGTTGAAGACCTGGATGCCGCCCGGGGCGGTGTACTGCTCGACCCTGAACGTGCCAATCGTCGCCGTGGCGAGGTAGGCGGCCATCGGCTCGGACTGGCGCCAGCGGAACGTGGTGCGTCCGTGGGCGGTCTTCTGCCCGCGGAAGACACCGTTGGCGACAGCAGTGCGTCCCTCGGGGACGGTGACCGCGAAGTCGTACGAGGCCTTGTCCTTCGGGTGGTGTTGGCGGGGAACCACGTCATGGCGCCCTGCGGCTCCCCGGCTACGAACGCCCCGTCGTCGGTGGGGATCCACCCGTCCAGCGAGCCGTCGGGGTCGGTGGCCGGCCCGGGAGTGCCCGCGTAGGTGACGGTGGTGTGGAACCTCTGCCCCTTGCGCAGGGGGTTCTTCGGGGTGACCACGAGTTCCTGTCCATCGCGGCGGAACGCCGCCTTGGCGTGGTTCACCGTGATGCCCGTGACCTTCAGCCCCTTCAGGTCGAGGTCGAAGCGGGTCAGCCGCTGAGTCGCCCGTGCCGTGATGACCGCCCGACCGTCGAGGTGCCGGGTCTTCGGGTCGTATCCGAGGGTGAGGTCGTAGTGGCGTACGTCGTAGCCGCCGTTACCCGCGAGGGCGAAGTACGGGTCCCCCACACCCGATGTGCCCGCCGTGCCGGCCGCCGCCGCAGGCCCGGCTGCCGAGGCAAGCAGCGCCACGACGGCGACGGGGAGGCCTGCCGCGACAAGTGCGTCGCGCCGATGGATGGCTCGGCGCCTGGCGGGCTGCTTGGGGGGTGGCGTCACAGGGGGCTCCTCTGGGCTCGGTGGTGATCAATTCGGCCCAGCTTATGGGTCTCCTCCGCCCCAGAACTCCCTTGAACAGGTCAAGTCCAACCCAGCCGCATCGCGTTGGGGTCAGGGCAGTGTGGAGCCGACGCCTTCCATGTCTCGTGCAGGACCCCATGTGCAGGCATCGCCCTGACTGGTGCACGATCTGGAGGTGCGTGGGCACACCGATGCGCTGATGGGCACGATTGCTCGGCGCCTTGAGCGCGAGGGGGGTTGATCGGCAGATGTCCCGTGGGGCCGGTGTTCGTCATGACGTTCTTGAGAGGGGCCAGACCGGGGGAGGCGAGGCCGTCGGCGACGACGGGCCGGGCGCGGCGCGTGGCGGCGTCCTCGGCCGATCGCGCTCTGCGCTGAGCTGGTTCGCGCGCTTCGTCGGGCGCACGGTGCTGGGCGAGTTGCATGGCGTCATCGTTGAGCCTTTGCAAGGGCTCTTGCGCCGGGGGTTGGGCGGACTCTCGTTGGCATTCCTGGCCACGTTCGGTGTGATCTTCTTCCACGCGATTCACACGACGCCAAGCGGTGCGGTCGTGGTGCGCCTGCTCGGCGAGGTGCGTGCTGACTTGCCGCTGCCACTTGCCCTGTTGCGTACCCCTGTGTCCCTGTTTGTTCCCGCACTCGACCTGCCGGTGTGGGCAGGTATTACGCAGCTTTTTCTGGCGTTCGCGCTTGCCGAACTGTCTCTGGGCCGTACCCGGACGCTGGTGGTCGCGTACGCCACGACTCTTGCCGGGACGCTCAGCGTGCGGGTGATGATCGCGCTCGGCCCTGGCTGGTGGGGGCTGGGGCTGCCGCCCGAGATCGGGCAGGTGCTCGACACGGGGCCGTCCGCCGCGGTGGTGGGCCTGTTCAGCTATATCGCGGTGACCCGGCGGGCGCCTGTTCTGTTCGCCTTCACCGGTGGCTCGATGGTGCTGGAGTCTGTCGTGAAACCCAATCTGGCAGCTCGTGAACACCTGATCGCGATCGGCGCCGCGATCGTCCTGGGGCTGCTTCACGGACGCTTCCGAACTCGTCCGCCGGAGAATGAGGATGGACTGCCGGACGGGGGATGGGCCGGATGGGCGGGATGGCTGCGACGCTTGAACCGTGGTGCTGGGTCGCCTTCCGTGCCGGAGCCACGAAGGGGCATTGAAAGCAGAGTCGAGTGATCTCGAGCGGCTCTTCCCGGAATGCCGTTACTTATGAGTGCCCTTCATGTGCGCAACCAGTGACCGTCTCTGACGCATGATCAAATCTCCTTGACGGTGTAAGAGCCGATCGCGGAGGATTTTTGGTGCAGCGCCGGGACCGACCAGTCCGGTGCGATCTGACATCCTCTGGGGAAGGACGTTCATGACATTCGGCAATACCGCCTGGAAGGCCGCCTTAACGGGTACGGCCGCCCTGACAATGACCGGAATTTTCGCCTCCACATCCATGGCGGCAGAGGCCATGGGAACGACCGCGGTCATCCACACCTCCCGGTCCGCCGCGTATTGGTACCACGGGACGAACACCCTCCACGTCGGCGACTACAAGGCCGACGGCATCGGTGCCCGCGCCTATCTGACATGGGGCGGGAACAAGGTCTCCGTCTACGCCAATGGCGAGAACAAGGGGCAGGACAAGCACCTCAGCATTCGCGAGGGCACCACTGTCTGGCTTCAGCTCTGCTTCACCAAGAATGGCAAGAACTATCAGTGCAGCGCGACGAAGAAGGGCGTCGCCTGATCGTCGCCATTCGCTTCACCTGTGGCGTGGCCCCGTAATCGGTATTACGGGCGCCCCGCCCTCAGGCCCTGCTGAAGAGCTGTTCGAGGACGACAGCCACCCCGTCCTCCTCGTTCGACGCCGTGTGCCGCCGCACCGCGGAGAGCACAGCGGGATGCGCGTTGGCCATGGCGTAGCCGGTGCCTGCCCACTGCAGGAAGGTCAGGTCGTTCGGCATGTCGCCGAAGGCGACCACTTCCGAGGAGTCGATTCCGCGCGCGACGCACAACGCGGCGAGCGTGCTTGCCTTGCTGACACCCGGCGCGCTGATCTCCAGCAGACCGGCCCCGCCCGAGTGAGTGAACTGTGCCACCCCGCCGGCCGACGCTTCCGCGGCTGCGAGCAGGAAGTCCGCGTCGAGCTGCGCGGACCAGGCGAGCAGCTTGGTGATGGGGACATCGGTCAGCCACAGGTCCAGCAGGGAGGGCACGGCCACCTCGGTGTCGGCGGCCCCGGGGAAGCGAAGGCCGAACCCCGGCTCGTACAGGACCTGATGGCCGGTCTCCACGGCGAAGCCCAGTCCGGGTGCGGCTTCCGACAGCACGGTGGCCACCTGGCGGGCGGCGGACACCGCCAGGGCTCGTGTTTCTACGACGGTCCGCACGGCGACGTCGTACACGAGGGCGCCGTTGCTGCATACGGCCGTTCCGACCAGCCCGGTCGCGGTGGTGAGCATGTCGACGAACCGGGGTGGCCGGGCGGTGACGAGGACGACCTCCGCACCGGCGTCGACTGCGCCGCGCAGGGCGCGCAGGGTGCGCTCCGAGAGAGCGCCGCCGCGGCGCAGGAGCGTGCCGTCGAGATCGGTGGCGATCAGCCGAGGAAGATTCATTGACCGATGCTACTGAACTGCCTGGCGCACGCCCTGACTTCCGGTACTTCGGCGACCCTGACCTCTGTTCCTCGAGGGAAGCCGCGCGTAGATTCCAGTCGTCGGCGACGTGATCACTGCATGGGGGAAGACGTGGACTGGGGGACACTCGTCGCGGCGGTCAGCGGTGGCTCCATTGCCATTTCTGGCACCGTACTGGCTGACTACCTGCGCCATCGCCACGAAGACGACCGCGGAGTCGGGGCACGGCGGCGGGCTGTGTACATCGAGTTCATCGCCGCCGCCGGGGCGTGCCACGCGCGGTTGCGCGAGATCGCGCAAGCTCCCGGTGCCGAAGCCGACCTGGACGCGGCCACTCGCGCGGCACTGAGCGATGCCGCGATCTATGAAGTGCGCGAGCGGCTGTTCATCGACGCGTCCGCAGCCGTCGCCGGTGCGGGGCAGGCGATGTTCGAGCAGCTCCGTGCTCTTCAGCGCGCGGTCGCCGCAGGCGCGTCGCTGACCTCACCTGCCTTCCACGACGTCTACCACCCCTACCTCGGCACGGTCTGGAGCTATCGGGTCGCCGTGCGTAATGAACTGGAGGGCCGGTCCCTCTCGCCCGCAGCTTTCGGGTGGGACGGATGGGACGGCAGGGACCGGTGCCTGATCTGCCAAGGCGCGCTCCCCGCGGGGACGTGAACGCGGCGTCCATCGGAGCGGGTCGCGTCCGGGAATGCGGCCGGCCCTTGGCGCGTTGACGCCATCAGCTCGCGAGTGAAAACGAAAACCATCCCTATATGGGGGGTGGGATCCAGCGGAATCGTCTGGAGGCACCTCATGGCACGAAGCGACACCCGACCGGTCATCACGCTGCGCTCGACTGCCGGGACCGGCAGCACATACGTCACGCGCAAGAGCCGGCGCAACGACCCCGACCGGCTGCACCTGCGGAAGTACGACCCCACCCTCGGCCAGCACGTTGTGTTCCGTGAGGAACGCTGACCGGCCCCCTTACGCCGCAGACGACCAACTGTCCCTTCTCACGCGAAGGACTCTCGCATGAAGCCTCGTATCCACCCCGTCTCCCGCCCCGTCGTCTTCCGTGACCGTGCGGCGGGCGCTGCCTTCCTGACGAGCTCGACGGCAGACTCCGCCGAGCGTGTGCAGTGGGAAGACGGCAACAGCTACCCCGTCATCGACGTGGAGATCTCCTCTGCCAGCCACCCGTTCTACACCGGAAACGCGCGGGTGATGGACACCGCCGGCCGCATCGAGCGCTTCGAGCGCCGCTACGCGTCCGCGGCAAGCCGGGGCTGACAGCCGGACGTCCCAGGGTGGGCGCTCGGCCGAGCGCCCGCCGCAGTCCTGTGCGGATCAGAACTGCTCGGATTCCTCGATCAGATGCATCGCCGCCTCCTCCGCCGAGGCGGCGCCGTCGATGCCCACATCGGTAGCGATCAGGTCCTTCTCCAGGCCGGCGTGGGCCCCCTCGTCGGGGGCCACAAGCCGGCCTGCGAGCTCCGACCCGACCTCCTCGTCGATCAGCTCGCCGTCGGTGTCCCAGGCGTCGCCGAGCCCGTCGCCCTCGGGCACATCGACGTCCGGTGTTTCCTCGGCCAGCCGCTCGTCAAGGCTCTCGCCCAGGCGCTGCTCGGCTGCGGTGGTGCCCACCCGCTCCACGCCCCACGGTGCGTCCGGCGGCGAAAATCCGTTGGAGAGGATCTGCAGGGCGGGATCCTCGAGAGTGTCCTCGGCGTCCAGCAGCCCGGCGTCGTCCTGCACCTCGGATCCGTCCGGCTGGTAGACCTCGTCACCCATGGAGCTCTCGGTCATGTCTCCTCCTCACGGCGCCGTACTTCCAGTTTCCGCCACGCTGCGGCGCCGGGCGCCCCGGGGCGGACTGTTCTGCACGCCCCGGGTCGGCCTTCATCGCAGTGTTGCGGCGAGCTCCGGGAGGTAGCCGGCCAGGAAGCCCAGGTCGGTGGCGCGCGCGAAGTTCGGGTGGCCGCGGTGCTCGGGCAGACGGGCCAGTGCCTCGCGGCCGAAATAGCTGCCGCCGCCGGCCCCCGTGGGCCGGGTGGGCTCGCCGGTCCAGTCAGGCTTGGCTGCGGCCAGGGGCAGGCAGCGCTTGAACAGGTCGTGGCAGGTTTCCAGACCGCGGCGCAGCACCACGTGGTACGGCTCGTCGGGGCCGATCGGATAGGACTCGGCGGCCAGGGTCCGGCCGGTGTCGATGCCCTCGTCGACGTGGTGGAGTGTCGCGGCGAACTCCCGCTCGCCGCGCAGCATCGCGTATACGAGGGCCACCTCGGGCAGCCCGCGATAGGCAGGCAGGGGCCCATGGTGGACGTTGAGGATGCGCAGCCCGGTGGAGAGGACCGGAGCGCGGAAGATCATCCGGTTGTTGACCGACCAGACAAGGCCGTCCGTGCTGGCGGCGGCCAGTTCGGCAGCGACCGCGTTGACGTCCGCCGCGGCCAGGAAGGGCACGTCGGGCCCAGCCGTCCGCGGGGCGGCAGGGCCGCAGACCAGGTCCACGGCCAGGCCGCTGTCCAGTGTGTGCTGTACGGCGCGCCGGAGCAGCGCGCCCTCACCGACGAAGATCACGACGTGCTCCGCAGGTCGTCGACGGTCTCGACGACCCGGCCGAGCGTCAGATTCTCGCTCAGGGACCCGAGCCGGGCCAGGAACTGCTGCTCCATGGCCTTGCCCAGCAGTTCGTCGCCGAGCGCGGCCAGCATCTCCAGGACGGCGAGAGAATCGCCGCCCAGCGCATGGAAGTCGGAGGAGGCATCGAGGCGCGTGGCATCGCAGTGCAGAATGCGGGACCAGATCCCGGCGATCACGGCCGTAGTGCCGGGCCCCGGAGCACCTCCGGTCCCTTCCGGGACGGCCGGCCTCCCGGGTTCTGCGGCTGCTCCGTCGGCTTCATCGAAGGGATTCGGCAGCGCGTTGCGGTCGGTCTTGCCGCTGGCCGTCACCGGCAGCCCGAGCACCGCACACACCACCGACGGCACCAGGTGGGACGGCAGGGTACGCTCCAACTCCGCCCGTACGGCTGCCTCGTCGATGACCGCCGTACCCTCGGCGGGAACCACGTAGGCGCACAACACCGGCGGGCCGGCGGGGTGCCTGCGGCGGGCGACGACCGCGGCCTGCGCGACGTCCGGCAGCGCAGTGAGCGCCGCCTCGACCTCGGCCGGCTCGACCCGGTGACCGCGGATCTTGACCTGCGCGTCGATCCGGCCCGCGTACTCGAGCTGTCCGTCCGGCAGCCGCAGCACCAGGTCGCCGGTCCGGTAGGCGCGCCTGCCGTCGGGGAGGTAGACGAAGCGGTCGGCTGTCAGGTCGGGTCGGCCGAGGTAGCCACGGGCCAGTTGAACACCCGTTACATACAGCTCGCCCAACTCGCCGTCCCGGACCTCGTGTTGCTGCTCGTCAAGCACGGCCACCGAGGTGCGGTGCACCGGCACTCCGATCGGCGCCGACGCGCGTGAGGAGTCGTCGCCGACGACGGCGACGGTACAGGCCACCGTCGCCTCGGTGGGACCGTAGATATTGACGATCAGACAGTCGGGCCCGAAGGACGCGCGTGCCCGCCGGCTCGTGGCCGTGGTCAGGTTCTCGCCGCCGGCGTGCAGCGCGCGGATACCCGCCGCACGCAGGCCGAGCCGGTCGGCGAGTTCGAGGTGGGTCGGGGTCAGGGCCAGGGTGTTGGCTCGCAGCCCCGAGTACATCTCTCGCAGTTTGACGTGGTCGAGTTCGCCGGGCACTGGTACGACGGCGCCACCGTGCAACAACGGCGGAAAGATCTGCATCATCGACAGGTCGAAGCCGGGCGAGAAGGAGTACGCCGCCCGCGTCTGCTCGTCGCACCGCAGGAACGGGGCTATCCAGCCGACCACGTTGACGAGGCTCCGGTGCTCGATCTGGACGCCCTTGGGCTTGCCGGTGGAACCCGAGGTGTAGATGACGTACGCCAGATCGTCCGGGCCGGGAGCGGCAGCGGCGATTGCTGCCAGGGCGTGCTCGTCGGCTGTCCCGTCGCCACGTGCGACGTCATCGAGGAGGATCGCCGCGCAGCCTGCCCCCTCCACCTTGTCGGCCGAGGCCGCCTCCGTCAGGCAGAAGCGGACCTCCGCGTCGTGCAGCAGCTCCTTGACCCGCTGCGCCGGATTGCGTACGTCCATCGGCAGGAACGCAGCGCCCGCCTTGAGGACACCCCAGACCCCGGCCAGGCCGAGCGCCGAGCGGTCGGCCAGCACGCCCACCACCTCGCCGCGCCTGACCCCCCGGGCCAGCAGCGCGGCCGCGACGGAGTCCGAGCGGCGGTCCAGATCCCCGTACGACCACGGCAGACCGTCGCCGATCACGGCGGGTGCGTCCGGCCGCCGGGCGGCCTGCGCCCGGAACAGCTGCACCACTGTGGTGTCCAGGGGCGTAAGCCCGTCAGGTCCGGGTGCGAGCAGTCGGTCGGCCGCGCAGGGCTCCCGGGGCGGCGCCACCGGCGGCGCGTACGAGGAGACTGGTACGGCCGCGCCCAGCGCGGTCTCGATCCGGTCCAGCAGCAACTCGCAGCGCTCGCCGACATCCGCGGCCCCGCGGGCGGAGATCACGAGTTCCGTGTGATCCGGCAGTTCGAGCAGAGCGATGCTGACAGGAACCAGGGGTGCATGCACCGGAAGGGCGTACACGGTCGTCGCCGTGAACTCCCCGGTATTGAAGTCCTCGAGCGCCAGTCGGCCGGCGTTGGACACGATCGCCGACGCCAGATAGCGGTGGCGGGCGTACGAGGCGGCGCGCGAAGCGCCGACCAGCGCCGCGGCCGCGGGCAATGGCAGCCGCGCCAGCGCCGCCTCCGCCCCGGCCGCCAACTCCTGCCGCGCGGCCAGGGCGTTGAGCAGCCGCCGGTGTACCGCATCACTGCCTTGCCCGGCCGGGACGTCGAGGAACACCGGCAGCGCCAGGTTGGCTGTCGACGACACGGTGGGAGCGTGCCGCCGCAGATCCACGGGGATCATGATCCGGGCCGACGAACCGCCGATGGTTCCGGCAACCGCCGACGCCACCTTCGCTGCCAGCGCGGCGTGTCGGCCCGGAAGCGTACGCCGCCGCCACACCGAGCCGCTGCCCGCACGGCCGCCCAACGGCGAGCGCTGATCGAGCCCGAGGCGGGGCCGCTGCCCGACTCGGCCGAGCCTGTCCAGCAACTGATAGTCCGCCAGGGAACCGGCGGCGCCGTGCAGCGGATCACCGCGGAGAGCGCGGAAGACCTCGGCTGCCCAGATCGCCGTCCCCTTGAGGTCCATCACGGCGTGGGGGGCGCGGAACACCACGGTGCTGGGTTCGCCGGTGAGAAGCAGCACCTCGCAGCCGGAGCGGCCTTCCGCCTCGGCCGGCGGACCGGTGAGCTCCGGCAGGCCGGTGAACGTACTGCGGTCGAAGGCCCGACCGTCGGCGACGACGACCCGGGCCGGCAGTCCACTGTCGACCCACATTCTTCCGCGCCGTACGAGCCGCGAGCCCGGGCACGACGCCGAGGCCCGCGCCACGGCGCGGCTCAGGGCCAGGGCGTCGATCGGCCCGGTTCCCTCGACCACGAGCTGGAGCACCAGCAACTCGCCCAGGCGGGCGGCGGCCAGATAGGACCACTCGGTCGGGGAAACGGGCCGGCGGAAGGCGGTGCGGCCCACGGGACCGGCCCCAGGACCCGCCCCAGGCTCGATGCCCGTGGCGGCTTGCTGCGCGGTCATGGCTAAGTCACCTTCCTGATGAACTCGTTGACGCCGCCGATGCTGTCGATCCAGGCCTCGAGCCGGGCCATCCCCGCTTCGTGGTCCACCCGCGGAGCCGTCAGATCCCGCCGCGCCGCCGATATGTCGTACGTCGCCGAACGGGTCAGCAGAGCCAGCGAGTAACGGGACAGCGGAGGCGAGGAGTGTTTGGCCAGCGGCGGCAGCTTCCAGACCATGTCCGCAGTGAAGGCAACTGCGCGCAACAGGCCGTGGGAGACGCGCTTGGTCGGAGGCTTGCCGCCGAACCGCTCGGCGAGGCCTGCGAGCGTGCTCCAGATCTCCACAGGCTGCTGGTCGGCGATGAAGTACGCCCTGCCGCCGACCCCTTCGGCCCGCGCTGCCCGCACGCAGGCATCGGCGGCGTTCTCGCAGTAGCACAGCGAGGCGTACACCTGCCTGCCGCCGGAGAGGTCGGGCAGGCTGCCCGTCATCATCTTCGCGAGCAGCCGCGGCATGAAACCGGAGTGGTCGCGCGGGCCCCACACGGCGCGCGGGCGCAGCGCGACGGTGGTGAAGTCCGCGCGGTCCGCGGCCAGTACCAGGCGTTCCGCTGCGGCTTTGGTCTCCGAGTAGAGATTGAGGTGCCGCGCGGGGAAGGGCTCGCTCTCGTCGATGTCGAGCTGGTCACCGCCGCGTATGCCCATCAGCGCGCTGGGGCTGCTGATGAAGACGAAGCGTCGTGCCCCTGCTTCCCGGGCCGCCGACATGAGGCGCTTCGTGCCCGAGACGTTCTCGTCCCAGAACTGGGCGCGGGTACCCCTGTCGGTGACCCGGGCCGCGCTGTGGTGCACCGAATCGATGCCGTCCATCGCCCGACCCAGCGAGGCGGCGTCGCGCAGGTCGCCGTACGCGAACTCGATGCCTGCGACGGCCCGCAGATGGCTCAGGTCGCTCTCTTTGCGTACCAGAACCCGCACTTCGTCGCCGGCGCGTGCACAAGCGTCGACGATATGGCTGCCGAGGAACCCGGACGCGCCCGTCACCAGCACCTTCACGCGGCGACACCCTTCCTCTTGCTGCTGCGTGGACGCCACCACGTCGCTCCGAAGAGCATCGTGAGCGCGGCTGTCGCCCAGGGCTTTCGTCCGGTGCCGAGTTCCTCCTCAGCGTGCAGCGCGGACGGTATCTGGACCGCGTGGACCACGACGCTCAGGAAGGCGTCCAGCCACCAGAGGGCGGTGAGAGCCACATGGTCCAGGGGCAGCAGCGGCCAGGCCGCCAGGTACGCCCAGCCGAGCAGCGGTACAGCGCGCAGCGCACGGTCGGCCGCCGTCGGGCGGCGGCTTCCGGTGAGCTGGTCCTCGGCCCATCCGGCGAGCAGCTCCCGGCGGATCTTGGCGTTGTGGCGGATGTCGACGGGGAACGCGGGGTGCGGCAGGAAGTCCGCGATCGCCTTGGTGATCGGGTTGTTCGCGCCCAGTTCGCGCAACTCGCCCTCGATGGAGGGCCATTGCTTGCGGTCGGTGCCCGGTGCCAGTTCCACGCACAGCACCGGCCGCTGCTCGCCGTACGGGCCGAAGCCCACCAGCGCCGTGCGCTGCACCTGCGGGTGGGTGTTGAAGACGCTCTCGCATCGGACTGTGTGGAGATCGCCGTCGGCTGCGCGGACCCGGTGACTCTTGCGCCCGCAGAACCAGAGCCGTCCCTCACCGTCGATCCAGCCGACATCGCCCGTGCGGTGCCAACGACGCCCGCCGTCCTGGATCTTGTGCTCGGCGTCCGCCTGGGGTGCTTGGAAGTAGCGCGGGCTGACTGCCTGACCGCTGACCACGATCTCGCCCATCTCGCCGGCTGCCACAGGCAGTTGGGGTGTCCATCGGGGGATCGGTCTGTCGCTGACTTTGATCGTGCGGACCGACGTGCCGGGTGCGGGCCGGCCCACGCAGACACCCAGGCCCTCAGCCGGTCCTGCCGCTGGTCCGGCCAGTGCTTCTCTGCTCTCCACCAGAGCCATCGGCAGTGCCTCGGTCGACCCGTAGGTGCTGAACACGCGTGCCTCGTCGGGAAGTACGGCGCGAAGCGCGCCCATCAGCTCCGGGCTCACGGGTGCGCCGCCGGAGACGATCAGGCGCAGCGACGGCACCTTGGCGCCGGACTCGGCCAGATGGGCGGAGAGGGGACCCAGCAGCGCGGGGGAGGCGAACATGGCGTTCACGGAGAAGCGTTGGATCGCGTCGGTCAGCAGCGCGGGGTCGGCGGCGCCGACACGGCCCATGTTCATCTTCGGCACCACGGCCGTGCGCCCCGCCGCGAGGTCGAACACGCCCATCAGGGGCAGGGTGACCAGGGTGCTGTGCATGTCGGCGGTGAAGTGGCCGCCCTCGACGCCGTAGGCCATTCCCCGCAGCATGCCGACGGTGAGCTCGACCGGCTTGGCCGGGCCGGTACTTCCGGTGGTGTAGCCGATCAGCGCGAGGTCGTCGTGCCCGGACTCCAGCGGAGGCAGCTGCGGCAGGCGAGCACCGAGGGCGGTCAGCTCCTCAAGTGCGGTGCCGCTGCCGCGGCCCACCTTGATCAGGCTCTGCACTCCGGCGAAGGCACGCGGGCGCAGCCGCCGCAGGATGTGTGCGGACGGTACGCCGATGAATGCCTGGACACCCACCCGGTGGATGCAGTCCAGCATGCGGCTCAGCCCCATGCCGGGATCGACCACCACGGGAACCGCGCCGACGTGCATCAACGCGAAGGCCAGCGTCAGCAGGTCGACGCCCGGAGTCACCAGCAGGGCTGTACGGGTGCCGCGGCCGATGCCGTGCTCCTCCAGTGCGGCGGCGCAGGCGGTGACCCGGGAGGCGAACTCGGCGTAGCCGACCGAGGCGTACGCCGGTCGGCCGGCCGACTCCATCCGGTCGCCGTCCGGGTGGATGACGGCCGGCTTGTCGGGCGTACGGATGGCGTGCCAGGCAAGCAGTTCGGTCAGGAACGCGTCCTGGCGCAGTGCGGTCGTGGTGCCGGGCATCAGCGGGCGGCTCCGTCGTTCTCGTCGGCCAGGTGGTAGAGGGACGCTGCCGAACTCAGCCCGGCGCCGATGGTGAGGAAGAGGATCCGGTCGAAGCCCGCGAACCTGCCCGCGTCCTGGGCCTGGCGGAAGCCGTAGGCGAGTGCCGAGGTGTGCGGGTCGCCCTGCACTCCCTCGACGGTGACGGCGGCATCGGATGCCATCCCCAGGCGCTTGGCGAGCTGGGCGGGGAAGTCGGGCGAGGGCTGTGAGGTGATCAGCAGGGTGCGGTCGAGGACGGCTGCCGCCGTGTCGGCGTCGGTGCCGTACTCGGCCGTGAGGCAGCCGCGTACCGAGTCGACAGCGAGGTCGAGCATCCGCTCCAGGACGCCGCCGTCGCGGTCGACGACGACGGTGTTACGGCCCTCGGATCCGGCCTCGTACAGGGGCAGATACCCGTTGACGCCGTGTGTCCCCGGCGCCGACCGGTGCTGCACGCGGCCGAAGCCGCGGGCGTCGTCAGTGCGTTCCAGCAACAGCGCCGCGCCGGTGCTCGCGTACGGGAACTCGGCAGTGCCCGCCTTGGAGGGGTCCATAGAGGGATGTGTGTCGGCGGAGACCACCAGCACCCGGCGGGCGCTGCCGGTTGCCAGCAGGGCGCCGGCCGCCTGAACGGCGTTGAGGACACCGCAGGCGCCGTTCATGAGGTCGAAGGAGAACGCGGCCCGGCGGTCGGGGGCGTGGAGGTATTCCAGGTTGATGCCGATGCGTTTTTGGATGAGTGCGGCGACGGACGGCTCGGAGATGTTGGAGTCGCGGTAGACGCCGACGTTGATCAGGACGTCGACGTCCGCGGCGGTGAGCCCGGCCTGCTCCAGGCAGGCGCTGCCCGCCGATGCCGCGTATCCGATCGCGCTGCCTGTGTCGTCGGCCGGGCTGAGCGCGGTGGAGGTGATGACGGTGGCCATGGTCATACCTCCAGGGAGGAGACGGTCGCGGACAGGAAACCGGTCACCACACCCGAGGCGGCGGGCACCAGGAGGATCTTGGATCCCTTGGGTATCCGGCGTTCCGCGAGTGCCTGGTGCAGTACCAGGTAGTGAGAGGTGGTCGCGGTGTTGGAGAGCTTCTCGACGACCGAGAGCGACTGCGGCATCGGCGCATCGAAGATGCTCTCGCCCACCTGGTTCATGAAGTCGATGAACCGGCTGCCGACCTGGTGCTGGACGACGAAGTCGTATCCCTCGTCGGCGAATTGGCGATCGTTCTCGGCCAGCTTGTCGCGGTGGAAGGTCGGCCACAGTGAGAGCCTGTCCTGGGCGTGCATCTCTTTGTTGTTCGTGTACATGGCCAGATCGCCGGTGTCGTCACTGGGCATGCCGATGCACAGGTGCGAGTACTCCGAGGAGGTCATCAGCTCGATGTCGTGGATGACGTCGGCTTCGTCGGTGGCGCGATCGACGACTACGGCGACGGCGGAGTCGCCCACGGAGAGGGACGCGAACTGGGGGTCGCGGCTGTCCTCCATCTCGCGCGCGGCAGTGAAGGCGATCGGGGTGATGTGCTCCCCGCTGAGTACCAGGCCGTTGCGCACCTCACCGGACCGGATCATCCGGTCGAGCAGATGGACGCCGGTCATCATGCCCGCGCAGGCGTTGGAGACATCGAAGTGAATGGCGGAGACTGCGCCGATCTCCTTGGCGATGCGGTGGGCGAACGACGGCTCGAACTGGTGGCGCCGGCCGTCGGTCGTGCGGCTGATGGAGCAGGAGATCACGACGTCGATCTCGTCCGGGGCGTAGCGCGAGCGATCCAGGCAGTCGCGGGCCGCGGAGACTGCCATCGTGAGGCAGTCCTCGGGGATATCGGCAGTGTCGTCCGCGACGCGGCGCTCGGCCATTCCCGTAATTTTGAAGAGGTCGAACTCTGGCGTTTTCTCCATGCGGGTGAGGAGTTCCGGAGTACTCATCACAGCCGCGGGGAGATATGCCCCGATGGACTCTAATCGACTCTTGTGCACAAACCCCTCCTGGTGGTTCCTTGTTCACGCGGGCGCGCCGACAGGGTTGAAAACTCAATGAATTCTGGATTCACTGCCGAGGCGAGAGCCGGCCTGGTCAAAGGTCATGAAATCCCCGGCTTCGGCGCGCCGCCGGGATGACGTTAGCGCACTGCTCAGGGGGGTATGACACTGTGCGGCTGTGATGATTACCACTCAGTAGCTACGGGGCGTTGCAGAGTGTGATGGCCAAAATCTTGCGGCCATTATTGCGTCAGGATGTCGGCGCTGTTGCGGAATAGCGGAGGAGTCGGAGGGCGGGAACCTGCTGTGGGCGGAATCGCGCCCGAGCTGCGCTGCGCACCTCGCCGCACCTGCGCGTGCGGGGAACAAGGACCTGGTTTTAGTGATCGCCAATTGTGGACAATCCGCGGGATGTTTCTGTCCGGATCTCGATCATGCGAATGTCGTGTTCTGCCCTTTTCCTCTACGTACGGACCCTGACCGCAGGCGCTCCGCCTACGGTGCGGGGAACTGCGCAACCGCGAGCACGGTGCCGTCGGGCGCCAGCAGCCGGGCGCCAGTCACGGTCGAAGGGTCAACGGCGGCCGGGGCGCCCCAGTATCCGTAGCCGTCCGCCAGCGAGAACGAGCCGATGGGAACCGTGGTGCCGTCGGAACGTATGAGCCGGCAGTGAACTGGTCCGCTGGCCCCGTCGAGGTCGACGGACATGTACACCCAGCCCGGCGAACCCGGGTAGGCGAATATCCGGCCCACTTCGTGGCCGCCCGCAACGAGGGGCGCCTGCAGCAGAGGTCTGTTCACCTGGGCCGTTTGCGAGGAAGCTGTGGTGCTGTGGTCGACGGCCGTACTGATGGCCCAGCCGCCGAAGCCGAAGGCAAGCGCCAGGGCCGCCGCGGCGGCTGCGACGCGCAGGCGCAACCGCGGGCGCCGGCGCGTCGCCGACCGGGACGGGTTCAGCCGGTTCATCACCCGGGTCTCGAAGCCGACCGGCGGCTCAGTGCCCGGAAGCAGACCGAGCAGGCCGTCTCCGACGAGGGTCAGCTGCTCGACCTGTTCCCGGCAGCCGGGACAGCGGTCCAGGTGTGCGACCGCCTGGGCCCGCTCCCTGGCGGGCAGAGCGCCCAGCGCCAACTCCGGGCCGAGCTCGGTCAACTGATCGCACGTCATGCTGATCATCGTCGGCTCACCTCGGCTCCCAGCGTTGTCCGCAGTTTGCCCATCGCCGTCCTGATCCTTGTCTTGGCCGTGCCCAGTGGAATCTGCTCGAACTCGGCGATCTGCTGGGCGGTCATTCCGTAGATCCCCGCCATCACCAGGGCACGGGCCTGTTCCCGTGGCAGGGCCGCCACCGCCATCCGTATCCGGGCCGACGTCTCGTCGGCGAGCGCCCGCTGCTCGGGGGTGTCGGTCACGACGTCGAGGAGGGCGTCCAGGTCTTCGGGCGCGACGGGACTTGCTCTGCGGCCGCGGACCGCGTCGATCGCCAGGTTGTGCGCGATGATCGTCAGCCAGGTCTTCACGGACCCGCGGCGGGAGTCGTAGATCTGGGCATGCCGCCACGCCCGCTCGAACGTCTGCTGTGCGATGTCCTCGGCGAGCTGGAGATCGCCGACAACCGCCATCGCGACGCCGAAGACCGTGCGCTGGAAGCGGCGCACGAACGCAACCTCGATCTCCGGATCGGCCGTCGTCAGTCCGGACAGCAGCGCCTCGTCCGATACGCGCCCCAGAGGCAGGCCCATTCTCTGCATACCAGTGGATACGGCTCACTTCCCCAAAGGGATTGGTCCGCCAATCCCTCGGCGCGGTTCATCCGTAACTACTGCTGCACTGAACTTCTGCGGAGGGCTGAGTCATGACATGCACACTCACTCGCAACCGCGTGGTGCTGGGGCTGGCAGCCGGAGCGCTGGCGGGCGTACTCGCAGGCTGCGGAAGTGGCAACGCAGGCGGACACGGAGGTGGCGCGAAGACTTCCGCACCGCCGGAGAGCTCCGCACCGCCCAAGAGCTCCGCACCGGGAGTGACACAGGTCAAGGCAGACCTGACCGACTTCCACATCGCACTGTCACAGACAACGTTCAAGGCGGGCGACTACGCCTTCGTGGCCAAGAACAGCGGCCATCACGACCACGCCCTGGAGATCGAAGGCCCCGCTGGAGAGCACCGCACCAAGACCCTCGCTCCCGGAGCATCAGAGACGCTCAAGGTGACCCTGAAGTCCGGCACGTACGAGGTCTACTGCCCCGTCGACGCGCACAAGGACATGGGGATGAAGACCGAGATCACCGTGGGCGGTGCTGCCGCACCCGTGAACACGACGCCGTCGCAGAACAATGGCTACTGAACGTGTGGTCGCCACGATCGCCCTCCGACTGGCCGGTGCCGGGCTGACCGCGGCGATGGCCGCGATCCACCTCGCCCTCTGGGACGACGGCTACCGGGACCTGGCCACCATCGGCGTGCTCTTCCTGCTCAACGGCATCGTTGGCGGCCTGCTGGCCCTCGCGCTGCTGGCCACGCCCACCCGATACGTCGGCGTTGCGGCCGCCCTCGGAGCGCTCTTCACGGCCGGTACCCTGGCCGCGCTGATCATCAGCCTCACCTCCGGCCTCTTCGGCTTCCATGAGTCTCTCGACGCGGAGTTGGTCCGGGGCACCATCGTGGTCGAGTCGGCAGGGATCATCGCTCTGGCGGCACTGGCCCTGCTCGCCCGCCCGGTCCAGGTGGCTAAACAGGCGCATCGGCCCGGTACTGGGCCATCTGGTCGACGAGAGCCTGCACGGCGTCGGGGCCGAAGCACAGAGTGAGGTTTGCGGCGGATTGGGCGGCGGAGTGCTCGCTGCGGGGGAAGAGGGCCTGCTCGTAGTCGGCAAGGGCCGTCTCGGTGTCGCCGGGGCGGGCGGCGATCGCGGCCGCGAGTTCAGCGCCGTCGAGCATGGCGAGGTTCGCCCCTTCGCCGGCGAAGGGGGACATCAGGTGGGCGGCGTCGCCGAGCAGCGTCACGCCGGGCGTCCGGTCCCACCGGTGCCCGACGGGCAGGGCGTGGATCGGGCGGGGGACCAGGGCGCCATCGGCGTCGGCGATCACCGCACGCAGCCGCTGGTCCCAGCCGTCGAAGTGCTCCAACAGGATCCTTTTCGCTGTGTCGGTGTCGGTGAAGTCGATGCTGCTCACCCAGTCGGCTGTCGTCCTGAGGGCGATGTAGGCGTGCACGGTGCCGTCGCTCTCGAGGTGGGTGAGGATCCCCCTCTCCTCGGCGAGCGCGAACATCAGGCCGCCGCCGACGAGTTCGGCGGTGTCGGGGTGGTGGGTCGCGGCGTCGGGCAGGTCGGATTCGACGAAGGAGACGCCGGAGTAGACAGGCGTGGCCTCGGAGAGCAGCGGGCGGATCCGCGACCAGGCTCCGTCGGCCCCGATGAGCAGGTCCGTGGTGAAGGTGGTGCCGTCGGCGAGTGCCACCTCGTGGCGCCCGTCGCCCAGGGGGCGGGCACCGGTGACCTTGGCGCCCCATCGGATCGTGCCGGTGGGCAGGGAGTCCAGCAGGATGCGGCGCAGATCGTTCCGGTTCACCTCGGGCCGGTCGCCCTCGGCGTCGTCCTGCAGCCGTACGGTGCCGTCCTTGTCGAGGATGCGCATGGCCTCGCCCCCGGGATGGACGATGGCGCGGAACTCGTCGAAGAGGCCGGCGGCACGCAGCGCGGCCTGGGCGGAGTCCTCGTGCAGGTCGAGCATGCCGCCCTGGTCGCGGGCGGCCGGTGAGGCCTCAAGATCGTAGACGGCCGGATCGATCCCGTGGACGTGCAGCACACGGGCAAGGGTGAGGCCGCCGAGACCGGCGCCGACGATGGCTATGGAGTGGTGCAGGGACACGTGGTGCTCCTGAGGGTGAGGGGAAAGGTCGGTGGTTATGCCTGCCGGTCCTCGGGCGGACCGGCATTCGGTCGGGGCGCGGCCGACACTCCGCTGATCAGTACGCGGAAGCCCCAGGCCAGGCGGTCCGGGCCCGACCCGGACAGCAGCTCGGTGGCAAGGCCGGCGATGTGCGGGTGCCGGTCGCGGGAGGCGCCGTGCAGTGCGGCGGTCAGCGTGTCCCAGTCGTCCTGGGCGTCGACGGCCTGGTCCCTGGTGGCCTGCTCGGCGGCGGTCGCGGTCGCGAACTGCAGAAGCAGGTCGAGCGCCCACGCCGCCCTCTCGGGCGGCACGCCGCCCTCGCTCAGCAGCGCGAGCACGGTCTCCACCAGATCCAGGTAGTGCTCCCCGGAGGGGCGGGCCACCAGCGCCGACCGGGCCAGTCCGGGGTGCTCGAACAGCACATGCGTGTACGACGTCAGAACGCGCACGAGCCGATCACGCCAGTCCCAGTCGTCCCCGGCGGGGGTCAGGTCCACCGTGCCGAGCAGCTCGTCGAGGACCGCCGCGTGCAGCTCGGCGGTGTTGCGGACGTAGACGTAGAGCGAGGCCGGGCCCGTGTCGAGCTCCTGCGCCAAGCGGCGCATGGTGACTCGCTCCAGGCCCTCGGCCCGCATCAATTCGACGGCGGTCGCGACGATCCCGGCCCGTGCCAGGGCAGGCTTGGCGGGCCGTTCTCGGCGGCTGCGAGGTTCACGGGCGTGTGCTGTCATGCCTTGAGGGTAACGAACATGTTCGTAGCGAACAAGCTCGTTACGAACATGCTCGGTACACAGCAGGCCTGACCGCGGGCGCCGCCCGGGGTGTGCCCTTCTGCGCTGCATGGTGGGTCTGGTGTGCGCTGCTGTGGCTGTGGGTGTCAGGATGAAGCCATGAGTAACGTGTTTTTCGACATCACCATCAATG
>NZ_JBEXEX010000026.1:0-101650 GCF_040606445.1 Streptomyces sp. NPDC005408
CGCGCTGAACGCTTTCGACATCACCTTCGACGGCCGACTCTCAGCAGCCCGTCAGTAACCAACAACCCCAGTTACACCGCTCGTTTGACAGACCCCGAGCTGGAGCCCTGTACACGAGGAACGGGGATCCGTCGCGGTGGAAGGTTGAAGGAGTAGTGGACGGCGTGAACATCAGGGTCATTTATGAACCTGCAACGGACCGAATTGTGACCGGCTTCCCGTACCGACCCTGACTGGAGGCGCAGTGGAAGCCGTAGAGTACGCCGCCAAGATCGAAGCACTGCTAGAGGAATCTCCCATCACTGCGCCTTCAGTCGCAGTTGACGTGCGAGACCTTCTGGCGGCCGGAGAGTTCGCCCTAGCTTTCGACACGATGTGCTCATGGATTTACGAAGACGAGTTGTCGATTAGCGAGGAGTATTACGAGCGGCTTGTTCGGCTGTCGGGAGACCTCGGATCTCGTGATCTAATCGCGCGAATGCGTGAGCTGGTAACGGGATAAGCGAGTGCGTGCGCTCCCGCTGACGGCAGTAGCGACGGCAACACCCACGGATTTCCCTGCACAACCACGGACACCAGCGGAACCCGAAACCGCTGCTGATCTGCGAATACGCAGATAGAGAGGGGCCGCGTAGCACACGTACTATGTGCTGGCGGGGGCCACGCCGGTTCTGGTCCACAATTCCAACTGCACGGTTTACCGGACGCAGACTTCCCACCCTGATAGTCAGCGCCTTGGGATCGATGCGGACGGAAACGTCTCGTTGAGTGGAGAAGGGCGCCTGTACTTGAACATGAGTGGCGACGCCTCGCATTCACTGCAGTTCCGTGGTGCTGACGGTCAGGTTTTGGGATTCGATGTGGATAGCTCATTCGTTAACCGGGTGCGAGAGTCGGCTCTTCCGCAGCGAAAGCCGCGAGGATTCGCAGGAAGTACACGAGAGTGGAATCAGCTCCGAAGGACGCGTCCGGACATTGCGGACCCCTCAGTTTCACCTGGGCTATATGGAATCCCGTCGAATATGTTCGGTGATCTCATGGGGTCAATCGCTCAAGGTTCTGGTCGGGTGATTCGATGAGCACCAGTAAGTTCGTTGACGAACTGGAGCGAATCGACTTTCCGCCCGCGAAGGGGGCCGAGGGGCCGCCGGTCTTCGCTACGTTCCTGGTCACCGCCAACGTCGACGCGGTCGACTACGTCACCAAGTTCCGGGCGGTATTGTCTGCTGCAATCCGTACGGCGAATCAGGCTGACTTCGATTCGGAAGTCATTCCAGAAACCCTGATCCCTGATTGGTTCGCAGAGGTGACTCGTGGCTCCGTTGTGGTTGGTCGTGACCATGCGGCATCCTCGGGGAGTCAGTATTATGTTTCCCGTCGCGGTGAAGAGCCGTGGGAACTTCAGGATTGGCTCTTCTGCTTTGATCCACAGTTGAGGGGTTGGGCATGGTGGGATGTGACCCAACTTTCGAATGATTTGGTGCTGCTATGGGTTGACTCGTCTGGCGAGCCAGCGTTTCCGTGTGAAGAGTTCCGCTGGCTGGCTTATGCCTGTGGCGCGAAGAACGTTGAGGGGCCTGTCCTCATGCGACTCTCGGAATGGCAGCAATCACACCAAGATCCGACGACGTAGAGAAGCGCTCCCTTGGCCCCTCTGGCGCGTTCTACAGAGGGGCCAAGAGCACTCGAGTGGCGGAGATCGTGGAAGCGGACGTTCGGAGTCCGGCGTTGTGGAGGAGGCGACGGAAGCGGCGGTTGAGGTTGCCAGGGTCGAGCGGCCTGCCCTTTGAGGTGGTGAAGACGAGCCCGTTGTTCGTCCAGCCCGTTCCGGCTGCCTGGCGTTCTTCCTGCTGCTGTTCCTGTTGGTTCTTGAGGGAGTTGATGCATTCGGTGGGGAGGGCGATGCGGCGTTCCGAGGCGAGGGTCTTGGTGTGCAGGACGGTCAGGCCCTGGCTGCGGGTGCGCTGGAGGGAGCGGTGGATGGTGGCGGTGCCGCCGTCGAAGTCAAGGGCGTCCCGCTGACGCGGGCCGCCGCCCGCTCCTGTCTGCCGCCCCGCTGGCGACGGCCCCCGTCCGCTCAGCGCGCAGTGTCAGGCAAGCGAGCTGATGATCTAGGAAGTAACAACATCGTGCGCAGCGCCGCCAGGAAGACTGCGCCGAACACCACGCAGCGCCACGTCGGGCCGCCGCAGCCGGAAGCCGCGATTGTCTCTGTCAGGCGGGTCGCGAGCGAGGGCACGGCTGAGCAGCCCAGGCCACTGCCACCGGTCAGGTGGAAGCCGGGCGGATGCCGTGACGGATCGAAATGGCGTGGCTGAGGCCGGCGCGGATTGCTTGAGACACACGTGGCGGGTGATCTCTCGGCGCACCCGCCGTCGTGGCTGACTTTCTGTGGCTGAGCTTGAAGCCGGGGCGGGGATCAGGCGACCAGCGACGGTGGTGCGATTGTCCGTGCTCGCTCATACAGGTCGCGGGCCGCCGCGTTCTTCAGGTGAGGGCGCAAGAGGCCGAACATCGACTTCACGCGGTCGTCGGCGCGGCCGGACTGCACCTTGGGGTAGTCGTCGAGAGCCTGGTGCCAGGTGGTGCAGGCCGCTTCCAGGTGGCCGAGTTCCAGCTGCCGCTCAGCCAACAGACCACGACGGTGTACTCGCGTGCGTTGGTAAACGCTGGGGCGGAGCCGGTCGGCTTGTTGCATGGCTTCGACGGCTCCGGACCTGTCGCCGAGTTCGTAACGTACCTGGCTGACGTGATAGTTGAGCGAAGAGGGGTCGTACGAGCCGAACGCCTTGCCGCGCGACTCAGCACGGTCCATGGCCGCCTCAGCCTCCCGGATGTAGCGCAGCGCGCCAGTACGGTCGCCGGTCTGCGCGGCGGCATGAGCCTGCTGACCGGAGAGGAAGGCCAGCATCCGGGGGCCGGCCTTCGGGGAGGCGGCGGCAGCGACGTCGGCCAGTTCCATGGCTTTCGCCCCATGGCGGAGGTCGACTGCCTGGACGCTCATGCCGCGCAGGGTGGTGCAGTAGGTCAGGTGGTCCTCGGCCGCCCCCGCCAGTTCGAGGGCCTTGACGTAGTAGCGCTGCGCCAGGCCGTGTAGTCCTTCGTCCACGGCCATGTAGCCGGTCAGGTACAGCAGATCCGAAGCCCCGGACAGCATCGCTTTTCGCACGTCCTCGGGGGCGTCGGCGCGGAGGTAGGAGGCCACGGTGTTGACCATGAACGAGGCCGCCATGGGCCGTGCGTGGCGACCGCCGAACTGGTCGTCCAGTTCTGAGACGCGCTCGGTCATGGCGATGACCATGTCCACTTCGTTCATGCCGATGTGGGTGGTGCGGCCGGACTGGATGGCTTCGGCCCGTGCGATCACGTCGGGCCATCCAGGGATGGTGAGGGCCACGGAGAACAGACTGGCTCCCAGGACGCTGCGGCGGGACGGGTCCATGTCGTGCCTCCCCAGGTCGATCACCCCTTCCACGGTATCCGCGGCAGTGGGGGAGTGATCGCGGGGGACGGGCAGTCCGGCTTCGCCATGGGTGACCGGTCGGCCGAGGCGGCGGGCGAGGGCTTCGAGGATGCATGCGCGCACCGCACAGCGGGGGACGGTGCCGCTGAGCCAGTGGCTCACCGCCGATTCGTCGTAGCGCAGGGGAGTGCCGGTCTCGGTGCCGACGCGGTTCACCGCCCGCGCGAACTGGCGGTGGGTCCAGCGGCTTTCGGCGAGCAGGCGCCCGAGTGCCACGTTCGGTTCACGCTTGGCCATGCCCTCAACTCCCCGCGCCTTTGCGAACTTTCAAGGCTTTCAAGTCCTGCTGCTGCGCAAACGGTACCGCTGTGCGTGGTCACACGGTTGCGTAGAGACAGCAGGGAAACGGCGAGACCTCGCCGCAGCCGTCGTCTGAGGGACTGATGGATGAGAAGCGAAGCACGGGCCCGCCTGGCCCGAATGACCGAGGAGCTGGGCACGGACGGGGTGTTGAGGATCGACACCTACGAGGGCGCGGATCTGCCGCCGGGTTCGAATCGGTTTTCGCCATGCCGCTGCCCGCAGCACCGGCGCACCACGCCTGAGGATGGGGCGAAGTTGAGCGCCGCAGTACGCGAGGTCAACGAGCGCAGCCGTGGAGAGCGACTGTGAAGGGGCTGGCCGCAGTCGTCGGCCGCTACGCCGGACCGCTCCTGATCCTCACCATCTCGGGATCGGTCGGCTTCGGCGGCATGGCCGCCGCGTCCACACCCACCTGACTCCTCCCCGTCACGCGTCCAGGCTCCCCGCCTGTGACGAGGGAGGGCCCACCGCTTGAAGCGGCGGGCACCCCGTCCGGCTGCCTTCTTCGCAAGGGTCCGGCAGCCGGACGGGTCCAACTCCGCAGCATCAGCCGCGGAGTCCACTGAAAACCGTAAGGGAGAAAGCGATGAACGTGGACGAGCTGTTCACCGGCGACCTGATCACCGGCGTCCCGACCGTCGAGGCCGCGCTGTTCGACAAGATGCCGGGCGGCGGCGACAACAACGGCGACCACTGCAGCAAGTGATCCAGGACTGACACCAGGCGGGGCGGGGCCATTCGCGGCCCCGCCCCGCCGCACGACATCGGAAAGGGACGACATGCTGTCGATGCGTTTGCGCCTGACCGATCTCCAGGATCCCAAGTGGAGTTCGCAGGGCGGCCGTTGGATCAACGGCGAGAGTTGGATCGAGCCCGCCAACGTGTCCACGCTGGTCATGGAGGTCAACGACGACCAGGCACCGCGCGTACGGGTCCGAGTGAAGGAGTGCAAGCGGGACGAGGCCGACTTCGTCGAACTCACCATGGAGCCCGGACAAGCCCGCCTGTCGGCAGGCGCCTTCGGCACAACTCCGCTCTACCTGACAGAGAAGGCCGGCGAACTGCACGCGTCATGGGACCTGACGATGCTGCGACCGCATTTGCGGGCTGACCGCCTGGTGTCGCGCGTCGTCGCCCGAACGCTGACGAGGCAGCACCGCTACACGTCCGAGACGCTGTTCGAAGGCGTCTACCGCCTCACCGAGCGGGCATCGGCCACGTTCACCACCTCGGGACTCAGAATCCACTATCCGAAGCCTGCCGAACACGTCCTTGAGCCGCGTACGCTGCGGCCCGGTGTTGATCCACTCGCGGCTCTGGACGAGTTGCTGACCGACGTGATCCGCCAGGCGCCGACAGCAACTGGATGCGTGGGCGTCGAACTGTCCGGCGGCGCGGACTCCGGGAATGTCGCCCTGGCTGTGAAGGCCGCCCGCTTCCCCGAGGTGCACAGCTTCGGCCTGCTGGTGGGAGGAAGCACCGGCAGGCAACAGAGCGAGCGACGTCGGGCCTTTGCGGAGCACTGCGACTTCCGGGACACGGCCACCCCCGCCATGCAGCACCCGCCCTTCTGCCCCGGAGGCGTACGCGCCCTGCGCAAGCCGCACGATCCGGCGGGAGCCTTCTACCAGGAGGCGTTCGACGTCGTACGCGAGCAGGCAGCCGCCCGGCGGTGCGAGGTCATGTTCACGGGCAGCGGTGGGGACGAGATCAACGCCCACCACTCCCGGACGCAGGCCGAACTGCCGAAGCCGGAACCCGTGCCATGGCTCGGCAACTTCGCGACCCGGTCGCTCGCCGAGGCGAACGAGCACCTGGCCCCCATCCCGGTGCTGCCCGTACCGACCCTGATGGCGTTCGGGATGCACAACCCCGGATTCCTCCGGGCCCGGGTCTGGCCGGTGAGCCCGCTCGTGCACCCGCGGATCGTGCGGTTCATGGAGCAGCTACCGCATGAGCACAAGCGCGGCAAGGCGCTGTTCCGTGAACGGATCAGGCGGGCCGGGCTGCCCGGGTGGGTGGCAGCGCCGGCCGAGCCGGAGAACTTCCTGGCCGTCCTGCAGAAGGGCCTGCGTTCCTACGGCCTGCCCGTCCTGGACGACATGGTGAAGGCGTCCATCCTGGTGGATCTCGGATACGTTGACGGCAAGGCTCTAGACCAGGCACGCAAGGACGCCGATGCCGCCTCGGTCGTGCCTGACCCGCTGTGCGATGTGCTCGCCCTGGAGGTCGGACTGCGGAGCCTCATGTGACCAGCCCCAACATGGAAGCCGAGCACGTGGAAGCTACGAACCTCCTCTATCGGGACCCGGCGCTTTACGACGTGGTCCAGTCCGACAGCACGAGCGCCGAGACGTGCCAGACCCTGATCGAGTCGTACAGGCCACACGCCCGAACACTGGTCGACTTCGGATGTGGCACCGGCCGCGATCTGGAGATCCTGGCCAAGCGCTTCGAGTGCATCGGCGTGGACATCCAGCCCGGCATGGTCGACCACGCCCACCAGGCCCGGCCGAGGCTGGACATCCGTGCCGGGGACATGCGCACCGTACGACTTGGCAAGCGGATGGACGTGGTGACCTGTATGGGCAACAGCCTGGCCTACGTGCACGACAACGAGGAGATCAGCCAGGTCTTCGCCACCTTCGCGGACCACGCCCGGCCGGGCGCGCTGCTCGTACTGTGCTCCCCCGTCGCCCCGATCACCCGACCCGAGCCGGCCACCGCCACGGTGGACACCCCGAGGGGATCCGCGACAGTCACCATCCGCCACGCGTGGGACCTGCGGACCCAGATCAACACCATGCACCGACACTGGGCGCTCCCCTCGGGCGACGAGGCCCAGGACGAGATCCGCAGGCGCGTTCTGTTCCCCCGCGAACTGGAGCACTACGCGGAGGGCGCCAGCTTCGAGGTCCTGGACATGACCGACGGCATAGGAGAAGGGCTCACCGGCCCGACCGCGTACACGGTGGCCCGATACACCCGGCGGTGAGCAGCCGGGGCGGACGACAGCTCCAGTGCCCGCTGCCCGCGCCCCTGGCGGCAGTAGCGACGGAGGGCGTTGCCGAGGAGGTCGATGGCGTCGCGTTGGAGGCGCAGTCGAGTCGGCACCACCGTCCGCCAGTTCAGCGTGCAGCTCTCCGCCACCCGCAGAGGCGCCCGTCTCGCACGTTTGCTTGCGACCGAGCAACTCCGCTCCTGGGGGCTGCGGTTCGGGACGGCGGCACAGGTGGTCGCCGAGCTGGCCGCAAATGCCGCGCTGCACCGGCGCGTACCGGGACGGGACTTCCGCCTCGCCCTCACTGCCACCGAACGCAATCTCCGTATCGAGGTGACCGACACTCGCGGTGACCGTCTCCCCGTCGCCCGGCACTCCGCAGACGACGAGTCGGGACGCGGCCTCATCCTCGTCGACGCCTTCGCCGACCGCTGGGGAGTCGCCCGGGGCCCCGCACCCCGCAAGACCGTATGGGCCGACTTTGATCTTGAACCCTGACGTCGACCCCCGGCCGGGACGAACGATCCCGATCGAGGACCTGGCCTGCCGGAGGAGTCGGCAGGTGCCGGATGGCAGGGCCAACCACTTTGAGCGAGCCGTACTCCCGCCACCTTGGTGGCAAAGTACGCGAGCTCCGGTTCACCATGGACGGCAATGCTGTGCGCATCACATACTGGCTCGCCCCCGACCAGCGCATCGTGTTACTGACAGTGTTCCGCAAGACCAGACAGCGCGAGGCCGCTGAGGTCGAGCGCGCCCGGCAGGCCCAGAAGGTGTGTCAAGCGGATCACGGTCCCGCCGAGCACAGCTACGACCGGATCAAGGAGGAAAGCCCATGAACCACTCCCCGTGGAAGACCCGCCGGAGCAGGAAGCTCATGGGCGAGTCGGTCGAGGAGTCCCCGGCCTACGTCGAGGCCGGGTATGCGTTCGCACTTGGCCAGGCGGTCTACGACCGGAGAACCGGACTCGGCCTGTCACAGACGGAACTGGCCCGGCGTGCCGAGATGACACAGCCGCAGATCTCCAACATCGAGGGCGGCGACTCCGTACCGACCCTGCCCCTGCTGACTCGCCTGGCCAAGGCCCTGGACGCGTCGCTGACCATTGACCTGGACGGCGACACCTCGGCATTTGCCTTCATCGCGCACGACAGCCACCAGCCTGATGAAGCGTCGCCGGATGGGCGCTCCTCAGCGGCTTGACGCGACTACGCCACCCCCAGCGGGCCCCTCGCGGCATGAAAAAGCGCTCGCCGTGGCGTCGTTGAAGACACCACGGCGAGCGCTCAGAAGCCGCTCAGGAGCCGAACTACCGCACAAACACTCCCGCCTGGCTCGCCAGGTCCAGGAAGTACTGCGGCGCCACACCCAGCACCAGCGTCACCGCCACACCCACCGCGATCGTCGTCATCGTCAGCGGCGACGGCACGGCGACCGTCGGGCCGCCCTCCTTCGGCTCGCTGAAGAACATCAGGACGATCACCCGGATGTAGAAGAACGCCGCGATCGCCGAGGAGATCACACCGACCACGACCAGCGCGCCCGCGCCGCCCTCCGCCGCCGCCTTGAAGACCGCGAACTTTCCGGCGAAGCCCGAGGTGAGCGGGATTCCGGCGAAGGCGAGCAGGAAGACCGCGAAGACGGCCGCCACCAGGGGTGAACGGCGGCCCAGGCCCGCCCACTTGGACAGGTGCGTCGCTTCGCCGCCCGCGTCCCGTACCAGGGTGACCACCGCGAACGCGCCGATCGTCACGAAGGAGTACGCCGCCAGGTAGAAGAGGACGGACGAGACGCCCTCGGGCGTCGCCGCGATGACACCGGCCAGGATGAAGCCCGCGTGCGCGATCGAGGAGTACGCGAGCAGTCGCTTGATGTCGGTCTGCGTGATCGCGACGATCGCGCCGCCCAGCATCGTGACGATCGCGATGGCCCACATGACCGGCCGCCAGTCCCAGCGCAGGCCGGGGAGGACGACATACAGAAGGCGCAGCAGCGCACCGAACGCGGCGACCTTGGTGGCCGCTGCCATGAAGCCCGTGACCGGAGTCGGCGCGCCCTGGTAGACGTCCGGCGTCCACATGTGGAACGGCACCGCGCCGACCTTGAAGAGCAGGCCCATCAGGATCATCGCGCCGCCGATCAGCAACAGCGCGTCGTTGCCCATGGTGTCGGCCAGCGCCGGGTCGATCGTGCGGACGCTGCCGTCGACGACGTCCGCGATCCTGGCGTAGGAGACCGAGCCCGCGTAGCCGTACATCAGCGCGATGCCGAAGAGCAGGAAGGCGGAAGAGAAGGCGCCGAGCAGGAAGTACTTCACCGCCGCCTCCTGCGACATCAGCCGCTTGCGGCGGGCGACGGCGCACAGGAGGTAGAGCGGGAGCGAGAAGACTTCCAGCGCGATGAAGAGCGTCAGCAGATCATTGGCGGCCGGGAAGATCAGCATGCCGGTGATGGCGAACAGCACCAGCGGGAAGACCTCGGTCGTGGTGAATCCGGCCTTGACCGCGGCCTTTTCGCTGTCGCTGCCGGGCACGGAAGCGGCCTGCGCGGCGAAGGAGTCGATGCGGTTGCCGTGCGCCGCGGGGTCGAGCCGGCGTTCGGCGAAGGTGAAGACCGCCACCAGCGAGGCCAGCAGGATCGTGCCCTGCAGGAAGAGCGCCGGGCCGTCGACCGCGATGGCGCCCATCGCGGCGAGATGCGCCTTGGTGGTGCCGTATCCGCCGGCCGCGAGGGCCACGACCGCCGCGAAGGCGGCGGCGAGCGCGACGACGGTCAGGAACACCTGGGCGTAGTAACGGGCCTTGCGCGGGACGAAGGCCTCCACGAGCACACCCACCACGGCGGCGCCGACAACGATCAGCGCGGGTGCCAGCTGGGCGTATTCGATATGAGGGGCCGGGATCTTGTCGATCGGCCCGGCCGCCGTCGTCCACAGGCTGTGGACAGCCGTAGTGCTCACTTGGCCGCCTCCGCGTTTTGAATAGGCACAGTGGGCTGGGGGTCCTTCTGCTGTACGTCCGACATCGTTCGCTCCACGGCCGGGTTGATGATGTCCGTCAGCGGCTTCGGGAAGACGCCGAGGAACAGCAGCAGTGCGATCAGCGGTGCGACCACCACCAGCTCACGTGCCCTGAGGTCGGGCATCTTCGAGACCTCGGCCTTCACCGGGCCCGTCATCGTCCGCTGGTAGAGCACGAGGGTGTAGAGCGCGGCGAGCACAATGCCGAAGGTCGCGATGATTCCGGCCACCGGATAGCGCGAGTACGTGCCGACCAGGACCAGGAATTCACTGACGAAGGGCGCGAGGCCCGGCAGTGAGAGGGTGGCCAGACCGCCGATCAGGAAGGTGCCCGCGAGTACCGGGGCGACCTTCTGCACTCCGCCGTAGTCCGCGATGAGCCGCGAGCCGCGCCGGGAGATCAGGAATCCGGCCACCAGCATCAGCGCGGCGGTCGAGATCCCGTGGTTGACCATGTAGAGCGTCGCGCCCGACTGCCCCTGGGAGGTCATCGCGAAGATGCCCAGGATGATGAAGCCGAAGTGCGAGATCGAGGCGTACGCGACCAGACGCTTGATGTCCCTCTGGCCGACCGCGAGCAGCGCGCCGTAGACGATGCTGATCAGGGCCAGTACGAGGATCACGGGCGTGGCCCACTTGGATGCCTCCGGGAAGAGCTGGAGGCAGAAGCGGAGCATCGCGAACGTGCCGACCTTGTCGACGACCGCGGTGATCAGCACGGCGACCGGGGCGGTCGCCTCACCCATGGCGTTGGGCAGCCAGGTGTGCAGCGGCCACAGCGGCGCCTTCACAGCGAAGGCGAAGAAGAAGCCGAGGAACAGCAGCCGTTCGGTGTTGGTCGCCATGTCGAGCGAGCCGTTCGCCCGGGCCGCCGCGATCTCGGTGAGCGAGAAGCTGCCCGCGACGACATTGAGCCCGATGACGGCGGCCAGCATGATCAGTCCGCCGACCAGGTTGTAGAGCAGGAACTTCACGGCCGCGTACGAGCGTTGGGTCGCCGCCGCCTCGTCGCCGTGCTCGTGGGCCCGGTCTCCGAAGCCGCCGATGAGGAAGTACATCGGGATGAGCATGGCTTCGAAGAGGATGTAGAAGAGGAAGACGTCGGTGGCCTCGAAGGAGAGGATCACCATCGCCTCGACGGAGAGGATCAGGGCGAAGAAGCCCTGCGTCGGCCGCCAGCGCGAGGATTCGGTCTCCAGCGGGTCGGCGTCGTGCCAGCCCGCCAGGATCACAAAGGGGATCAGCAGGGCGGTCAGCGCCAGCAGCGCGACCCCGATGCCGTCCACGCCCAGTTCGTAGCGGACGCCGAAGTCCTTGATCCAGGTGTGGGATTCGGTCAGTTGATACCGGTCGCCGCCGGGCTCGAAGCGTACGAGCACGATCGCGGCCAGCACCAGCGTGGCGAGTGAGACGAGCAGCGCCAGCCACTTGGCGGCGGTGCGCCTCGCGGCCGGGACGGCGGCGGTGGCGATGGCGCCGACCGCCGGGAGCGCCGCCGTCACCGTCAGGAGTGGGAAGGACATATCAGACCGCCCTCATCAGCAGGGTCGCGGCGATGAGGATCGCCACACCGCCGAACATCGAGACCGCGTAACTGCGGGCGTAGCCGTTCTGCAGTTTGCGCAGCCGGCCGGAGAGCCCGCCGAACGAGGCGGCCGTGCCGTTGACCACGCCGTCGACCAGGGTGTGGTCGACGTAGACCAGGGAGCGGGTGAGGTGCTCGCCGCCGCGCACCAGGACGATGTGGTTGAAGTCGTCCTGGAGGAGATCGCGGCGGGCGGCCCGGGTGAGCAGCGAACCCAGCGGCGCGGTGACCGGCACCGGCCTTCGTCCGTACATCGCCCAGGCGATTCCGGCGCCGATGACCAGGACGACCATGGTGGCGCCGGTGACGGTGGCCGCGCTGACCGGCGAGTCCCCGTGGCTGTGCCCGGTGACGGGCTCCAGCCAGTTCAGGAACCGGTCGCCGATGCTGAAGAACGCGCCGGCGAAGACCGATCCGAAGGCCAGGACGATCATGGGGATGGTCATGGACTTCGGGGACTCGTGCGGATGCGGCAGCTCACCCGGGTGCGCCTCGACACCGGGCTCGATGCCGGGTGTCTTGGCCGGGTCGGGGGCGGGCTGCCAGCGCTTCTCGCCGAAGAAGGTCAGCAGCATCACGCGGGTCATGTAGAACGCGGTGATGGCCGCGCCCAGCAGAGCCGCGCCACCGAGGATCCAGCCCTCCGTGCCGCCCTTGGCGAAGGCCGCCTCGATGATCTTGTCCTTGGAGAAGAAGCCGGACAGACCCGGGAAGCCGATGATGGCCAGATAGCCGAGACCGAAGGTGACGAAGGTGATCGGCATGTACTTCCGCAAGCCGCCGTACTTGCGCATGTCGACCTCGTCGTTCATGCCGTGCATGACCGATCCGGCGCCGAGGAAGAGCCCGGCCTTGAAGAAGCCGTGCGTCACCAGGTGCATGATCGCCCAGACGTAACCGATCGGGCCGAGGCCCGCCGCCAGGATCATGTAGCCGATCTGCGACATCGTCGAACCGGCCAGCGCCTTCTTGATGTCGTCCTTCGCGCAACCGACGATCGCACCGAAGAGGAGCGTCACCGCACCGACGACCACGACCGCCAACTGGGCATCGGGCGCGGCGTTGAAGATCGCGCCGGACCGGACGATGAGATACACGCCTGCGGTCACCATGGTCGCCGCGTGGATCAGGGCCGAGACCGGAGTCGGGCCCTCCATCGCGTCCCCGAGCCAGGATTGCAGCGGCACCTGGGCGGACTTGCCGCAGGCGGCCAGCAGCAGCATCAGCCCGATGGCCGTCAGCTTGCCCTCGCTCGTCTCACCGGTCGAGGACAGGACCGGCCCGAAGGCGAAGGTCCCGAAGGTGGTGAACATCAGCATGATCGCGATCGACAGACCCATGTCGCCGACCCGGTTGACCAGGAAGGCCTTCTTCGCCGCCGTCGCCGCGCTGGGCTTGTGCTGCCAGAAGCCGATCAGGAGGTACGAGGCGAGGCCGACGCCCTCCCATCCGACGTACAGCAGCAGGTAGTTGTCGGCGACGACCAGCAGAAGCATCGCCGCGAGGAAGAGGTTCAGATAGCCGAAGAAACGGCGGCGGCGCTCGTCGCGCTCCATGTACCCGATGGAGTACATGTGGATCAGCGAACCCACGCCGGTGATCAGCAGGACGAACGTCATGGACAGCTGGTCCAGCTGGAAGGCGACGTCCGCCTGGAAGCTCTCGACGGGGATCCAGGTGAACAGCTTGACGTGCAGGGCGCGGTCGTCCGCGTCCTTGCCGAGCATGTTGACGAAGAGCACCGCGCCGATCACGAAGGACGCGGCCGCGAGCAGCGTGCCGATCAGATGGCCGCTGCGGTCGAGCCGCCGCCCGCCGCACAGCAGGACCGCCGCTCCGAGCAAGGGCGCCGCGACGAGCAGCGCAATCAAGTTCTCCACGATTCAGCGACCCCTTACAGCTTCATCAGGCTGGCGTCGTCGACCGAGGCCGAGTGGCGTGAACGGAACAGCGACACGATGATCGCGAGCCCGACCACGACCTCCGCGGCGGCGACGACCATCGTGAAGAAGGCGATGATCTGGCCGTCGAGATTGCCGTGCATCCGGGAGAAGGCGACGAACGCGAGATTGCAGGCATTGAGCATCAGCTCGACGCACATGAAGAGGACGATCGCGTTCCGCCGGATCAGCACTCCAGCGGCGCCGATGGTGAACAACAGCGCCGCGAGATACAGGTAGTTGACGGGATTCACCGAGTGGCCTCCTCTTCGTCCCGGTCACGGCCGAGCCGCTCCTCCGCGCGCTGCTCCAGCGCCTTGAGGTCGTTCAGCGCGTCGGTCGACACATCGCGGATCTGGCCGCGCTCCCGCAGCGTCTTGCTGACGGTGAGCTGGGAGGTGGTGCCGTCCGGCAGCAGGCCGGGGACGTCCACGGCGTTGTGCCGGGCGTAGACACCGGGCGCGGGCAGGGGCGGCAGGTGCTTGCCTTCCCGTACGCGCTGTTCGGACATCTCGCGCTGGGTCTTGGCCCGCTCGGTGCGCTCCCGGTGCGTGAGCACCATCGCACCGACGGCCGCGGTGATCAGCAGCGCGCCGGTGATTTCGAAGGCGAAGACGTACTTGGTGAACAGGAGCGCCGCGAGTCCCTCGACATTGCCGCCGTATGCGCTGTTGGCCGCGCTCAGTCCGTTGAAGTTCTTCAGCGAGGCATTGCCGATACCGGCGATCAGCAGCACACCGAAGCCGAGACCGCAGGCCGCGGCGAGCCAGCGCTGGCCCTTCAGCGTCTCCTTCAGCGAGTCGGCGGCGGTGACGCCGACCAGCATGACGACGAAGAGGAACAGCATCATGATCGCGCCGGTGTAGACAATGATCTGGACGACTCCGAGGAAGTACGCCCCGTTGGCGAGATAGAAGACCGCCAGGACGATCATGGTCCCGGCGAGGCTGAGGGCGCTGTGCACGGCCCGCTTCATCAGCACCGTGCCGAGCGCCCCGGCGACGGCGATGATGCCGAGGACCCAGAACTGGAAGGCCTCACCCGTCGAAGTGGCAGTGGCCGCGAGGGTGTTCATACGTCCGCCTCCTCGCTCTTCCCGGCCTTCTCGTCCTTGGAGACGGCGGCCTGCTGGACGGTGCCGGGAGCGGCCTCGGTGACCAGACCCCGGTAGTAGTCCTGCTCGTCCATGCCCGGGAAGATCGCGTGCGGGGAGTCGACCATGCCCTCCTCGAGACCGGCGAGCAGCTGCTCCTTGGTGTAGATGAGGTTCTCGCGGGTGCTGTCTGCCAGTTCGAACTCGTTGGTCATCGTCAGCGCCCGCGTCGGACAGGCCTCGATGCACAGCCCGCACAGAATGCAGCGTGCGTAGTTGATCTGGTAGACCCGGCCGTACCTCTCGCCCGGGGAGTAGCGCTCCTCGTCGGTGTTGTCCGCGCCCTCCACGTAGATGGCGTCCGCCGGGCAGGCCCAGGCGCACAGCTCGCAGCCGACGCACTTCTCGAGCCCGTCGGGATGACGGTTGAGCTGGTGCCGGCCGTGGAAGCGCGGCGCCGTGACCTTCTGCTGTTCCGGGTACTGCTCGGTAAGCCGCTTCTTGAACATGGCCTTGAAGGTCACGCCGAAGCCGGCAACCGGATTCTGGAACTTGTCCTTGGGTTCCTCAGACATCGTCAGCCTCCTTTCCGTCACCAGGACCGTCACTTTGAGTATCCGTGCCACCACTGACAATCAACTCGCGCTCACGGCGCGGCCGCCTGCGCGGCACCGGCGGCAACTCCTGCCCGGGCAGCGGCGGTACGGGGAATCCGCCCGCCATCGGGTCGAAGGCAGGGGGCTCGCCCTCGGCGGCTTCCGCCTCTTTCTCCTTCTTGCCTCGGAAGATGTCGGCGACGAAGGAGAGCAGCAGGACCGCGATGACCGCGCCGCCTACGTACAGCACGATCTGCTGGAAGTCGTAGTTCTCGTTCCGCAGCGCCCGTACGGTCGCGACCAGCATCAGCCAGACCACCGACACCGGGATGAGGACCTTCCAGCCGAGCTTCATCAGCTGGTCGTAGCGGACGCGGGGCAGCGTGCCGCGCAGCCAGATGAAGAAGAAGAGCAGCAGCTGGACCTTGATGACGAACCAGAGCATCGGCCACCAGCCGTGGTTCGCGCCCTCCCAGAAGGTGGAGACGGGGTACGGAGCCCGCCAGCCGCCGAGGAACAGGGTGACCGAGACCGCGGAGACGGTGACCATGTTGACGTACTCGGCCAGCATGAACATCGCGAACTTGATCGAGCTGTACTCGGTGTTGAAGCCGCCGACCAGGTCGCCCTCGGACTCCGGCATGTCGAAGGGGGCGCGGTTGGTCTCGCCCACCATCGTGACGACGTAGATGATGAAGGACACCGGCAGCAGGATGATGTACCAGCGGTCCGCCTGCGCCTCGACGATCGCCGAGGTCGACATCGACCCGGAGTAGAGGAAGACGGAGGCGAAGGCCGCGCCCATGGCGATCTCGTACGAGATCATCTGCGCGCAGGAGCGGAGTCCGCCGAGCAGCGGGTAGGTCGAGCCGGACGACCAGCCCGCGAGGACGATGCCGTAGATGCCGACCGAGGCGACCGCGAGGATGTAGAGCATCGCGATCGGAAGGTCGGTGAGCTGCATCGTGGTGCGGTGGCCGAAGATCGAGACCTCGTTGCCGGACGGCCCGAAGGGGATCACGGCGATCGCCATGAAGGCCGGGATCGCGGCGATGATCGGCGCGAGGACATAGACGACCTTGTCCGCGCGCTTGACGATCACGTCTTCCTTCAGCATCAGCTTGATGCCGTCGGCGAGCGACTGGAGCATGCCCCAGGGGCCGTGCCGGTTGGGGCCGATGCGCAGCTGCATCCAGGCGACGACCTTGCGCTCCCACACGATGGAGAAGAGCACGGTGACCATCAGGAAGGCGAAGCAGAACACGGCCTTGATGGCGACGAGCCACCAGGGGTCGCGGCCGAACATCGAGAGATCCTCAGCCGCGAGGACGCTCCGCTGGGCTTCGGCGAACTGAGCGAGGGCGGTCATGCGCGAACCTCCGCGTCCGTGGCGGCAGCCTCCGGCGCCGCCGGGCCGATGCGGACCAGCTGTCCGGGTACGGCTCCGGTGTCCGAAGTGACGCCGCCGCCCACGGAGTTCAGCGGCAGCCACACCACCCGGTCGGGCATCTCGCTCACCTGGAGCGGCAGCCGCACCTCACCGGCGGGCCCGCTGACGGCCAGGACGTCGCCGTCCTTCACGCCCGTCTCGGCCGCCGTGACCGCGGAGAGCCGGGCGACCGCGGCGTGGCGAGTACCCGCCAGCGCCTCGTCGCCCTGCTGGAGCAGGCCCAGGTCGAGCAGCAACCGGTGGCCTGCGAGAACCGCCTCGCCCTCGCCCGGGCGGGGCAGGGACTGGGCACTCTTTGCGATAGAGGGGCCGACCGGATCGGTTGCCCTGGGTCCGTCCCAGTTGCCGAGCCGGTCCAGCTCTCTGCGTACGGACTTGAGGTCCGGCAGCCCGAAGCTGACGTCGAGCGCGTCGGCGAGCATGTGCAGCACCCGTGCGTCGGTCGGCGCGAGGCGGCGGGTCATCTGCTCGGGCTTGAGCGCGGCCTCGAACAGCCTCGCCCTGCCCTCCCAGTTGAGGAATGTGCCGGGCTTCTCGGCGACGGCCGCGACCGGGAAGACCACGTCCGCCCGCTCGGTGACCTCGCTCGGCCGCAGCTCCAGGGAGACCATGAAGCCGACCGCGTCGAGTGCTTCACGCGCGCGTGCCGGGTCGGGCAGGTCCGCGAGCTCGACACCCGCCACCAGCAGAGCGCCCAGTTCGCCGGTGGCCGCGGCCTCGACGATCTGGCCGGTGTCGCGGCCGTAACGGTGCGGGAGTTCGCGTACGCGCCAGGCCGCCGCGGTCTCCTCGCGCGCCCTCGGGTCGGTCGCCGGACGGCCGCCGGGCAGCAGCGAGGGGATCGCGCCCGCCTCGACGGCGCCGCGCTCACCCGCCCTACGCGGGATCCATACCAGCTGCGCGCCGGTCGCGGTTGCGGCCCGTACGGCGGCGGTCAGTGCGCCGGGCACGGCCGCCAGTCGCTCGCCGACCACGATCACCGCACCTTCGGTGCGCAGCGCCTCGGCCGCCTTGGCGCCGTCACCGTCGAGACCGGTGCCTGCGCCGAGTGCGTCCAGCCACTCGGTCTCGGTCCCGGGGGCCGCGGGCAGCAGCGTGCCGCCCGCCTTCGTGAGGCCCCGCGTGGCGTGGGTGGCCAGGGCGAAGGTGCGCTGGCCGTGCTTGCGGTTGGCCTTGCGCAGCCGCAGGAAGACGCCGGGGGCCTCCTCCTCCGACTCGAACCCGACGAGCAGGACAGCCGGTGCCTTCTCCAGCGAGGTGTACGTGACGCCCTCGCCGTCCAGGTCCCGGCCGCGGCCTGCGACTCGGGCGGCCAGGAAGTCGGCCTCCTCGCTGCTGTGCACGCGTGCCCGGAAGTCGACGTCGTTGGTGTCGAGCGCGACCCGGGCGAACTTGGCGTACGCGTAGGAGTCCTCGACGGTGAGCCGGCCGCCCACCAGGACACCGGCCCGGCCGCGGGCCGCGCTCAGCCCGCGGGCCGCCGCCTCCAGCGCCTCGGGCCAGCTCGCCGGTTCCAGAACGCCCGCGTCATTGCGTACGAGCGGAGTCGTGAGGCGGTCCGGCTTCTGCGCGTAACGGAAGCCGAAGCGCCCCTTGTCGCAGAGCCACTCCTCGTTGACCTCGGGGTCCTCGGCCGCGAGGCGCCGCATGACCTTGCCGCGCCGGTGGTCCGTGCGCGTCGCGCAGCCGCCCGCGCAGTGCTCGCACACCGAGGGCGACGAGACCAGGTCGAAGGGGCGGGAGCGGAAGCGGTACGCGGCCGAGGTCAGCGCGCCGACCGGGCAGATCTGGATGGTGTTCCCGGAGAAATACGACTCGAAGGGGTCGCCCTCGCCGGTGCCGACCTGCTGCAGCGCGCCCCGCTCGATCAGCTCGATCATCGGGTCGCCCGCGACCTGGTTGGAGAAGCGGGTGCAGCGGGCGCAGAGCACGCAGCGCTCACGGTCGAGCAGCACCTGTGTGGAGATCGGTACGGGCTTCTCGTACGTGCGCTTCCTGCCCTCGAAGCGGGTGTCCGGGTCGCCGACCTGCATGGCCTGGTTCTGCAGGGGGCACTCGCCGCCCTTGTCGCAGACCGGACAGTCCAGCGGGTGGTTGATCAGCAGCAGCTCCATCACACCGCGCTGGGCCTTCTCGGCGACCGGCGAGGTGAGCTGCGACTTGACGACCATGCCGTCGGTGCAGGTGATGGTGCAGGACGCCATCGGCTTGCGCTGGCCCTCGACCTCGACGATGCACTGGCGGCAGGCGCCGGCCGGGTCGAGGAGGGGGTGGTCGCAGAACCGCGGGATCTCGATGCCGAGCAGCTCGGCGGCCCGGATGACCAGGGTGCCCTTGGGCACGCTGATCTCGATGCCGTCGATCGTCAGCGTGACGAGGTCTTCCGGCGGAACCGCCGCCTCCCCGCCCCCGGAGGGAGCGCTGTTTGTCGTGACCGTCATGCGTTCACCTCCAGGTGCTTGTCGGCCCAGGCGGTCGACTTGGCGGGGTCGAAGGGGCAGCCCTTGCCGGTGATGTGCTGCTCGTACTCCTCACGGAAGTACTTGAGCGAGGAGAAGATCGGGGACGCGGCACCGTCGCCGAGCGCGCAGAACGACTTGCCGTTGATGTTGTCGGCGATGTCGTTGAGCTTGTCGAGGTCGGACAGGACGCCCTTGCCCGCCTCGATGTCGCGCAGCAACTGCACCAGCCAGTACGTGCCTTCACGGCATGGCGTGCACTTGCCGCAGGACTCGTGGGCGTAGAACTCCGTCCACCGCGTGACGGCCCGCACCACACAGGTCGTCTCGTCGAAGCACTGCAGCGCCTTGGTGCCGAGCATCGAACCGGCCGCGCCCACGGCCTCGTAGTCCAGCGGGACATCGAGGTGCTCGTCGGTGAACATCGGGGTCGAAGAGCCGCCCGGCGTCCAGAACTTGAGCCGGTGTCCGGGGCGCATGCCGCCGCTCATGGAGAGCAGCTGACGCAGTGTGATGCCGAGCGGGGCCTCGTACTGGCCGGGGCTGGCGACATGGCCGCTGAGCGAGTAGAGCGTGAAGCCCGGGGACTTCTCGCTGCCCATCGACTTGAACCAGTCCTTGCCCCGATTGAGGATCGCGGGAACGGACGCGATGGACTCGACGTTGTTCACCACAGTGGGGCACGCGTACAGACCGGCGACCGCGGGGAAGGGAGGACGCAGCCGGGGCTGACCGCGACGGCCCTCGAGGGAGTCCAGCAGCGCGGTCTCCTCACCGCAGATGTACGCGCCCGCGCCCGCGTGCACGGTGAGTTGGAGGTCGAGTCCGCTGCCGAGAATGTTCTTGCCGAGGAAGCCCGCCTCGTACGCCTCGCGTACGGCTTCGTGGAGCCGCCGCAGTACGGGGACGACCTCACCGCGCAGATAGATGAACGCGTGAGACGACCGGATCGCATAGCAGGCGATCACGATGCCTTCGATGAGCGAATGCGGGTTGGCGAAGAGGAGCGGGATGTCCTTGCAGGTCCCGGGCTCCGACTCGTCGGCGTTGACAACAAGATAGTGAGGCTTGCCGTCGCCCTGCGGAATGAACTGCCACTTCATTCCGGTGGGGAAGCCGGCGCCGCCGCGGCCGCGCAGACCGGAGTCCTTGACGTACGCGATGAGGTCGTCCGGCGACATGGCCAGCGCCTTGCGGAGCCCCTCGTATCCCTCGTGCCGCCGGTAGGTGTCGAGCGTCCACGACTCGGCCTCGTCCCAGAACGCCGACAGGACAGGGGCGAGAAGCTTCTCGGCGCTCGTTTCTCCCCCAGCCTCCGGCTGGGAGGTGCCCCCATGTTGAGTGGACAAGGTCATCACTCCCCCTCCTCGGCGACGGGACCGGCCGGGTGGTCGGGGTCGGAGGCCGATGTCTGCTGCGGTGCGTCGTGCGAGCTGAGGTGCTCGGAACCGGGCTGCGGAGGCTCGTGGCGGGCCTCGGCGCGCGGCGAGACCACGCGGGCCGCTGTCGACTCGCCCTTGGCGAGCCGCAGGCCCACCAGCGAGGCGGGGCCCGCGCCGCCGCCCGCCTCGACCGCGCCCGGGCGCTCGTCGGGGAAGCCGGCCAGGATGCGGGCGGTCTCCTTGTACGTGCACAGCGGTGCTCCGCGGGTGGGAGTCACCTGCTCCCCGGCCAGGAGGTCGTCCACCAGTTGCTTCGCGGACTCCACGGTCTGGTTGTCGAAGAACTCCCAATTGACCATCACCACGGGGGCGAAGTCGCAGGCCGCGTTGCACTCGATGTGTTCGAGGGTGACCTTGCCGTCCTCGGTCGTCTCGTTGTTGCCGACACCGAGGTGCTCCTTGAGCTCCTCGAAGATGGCGTCGCCACCCATGACCGCACACAGCGTGTTGGTACAGACGCCGACCTGGTAGTCGCCGCTCGGCTTGCGGCGGTACATCGAGTAGAAGGTGGAGACCGCGGTGACCTCGGCGGTGGTCAGCTCCAGCATCTCGGCGCAGAACCTGACACCGGTGCGGGTGACGTACCCCTCCTCCGCCTGCACCAGGTGGAGCAGCGGCAGCAGGGCCGACCTGCTGTCGGGGTAGCGGGCGATGATCTCCTTGCCGTCCGCTTCAAGCCGGGCGCGCACATCGGCCGGGTAGTCGGGCGCGGGGAGCTGTGGCATCCCCAAGCTGGTCGGGGGTTCGGGGGTTGCCCCCCGAGAAGGCACAGTTGTCACCGGTCGACGCCTCCCATCACGGGGTCGATGGACGCGACGGCGACGATGACGTCGGCGAGCATGCCGCCTTCGCACATCGCCGCCATGGCTTGCAGGTTGGTGAAGGACGGGTCACGGAAGTGGACCCGGTAAGGGCGCGTGCCGCCGTCGCTGACGACATGGGCTCCCAGTTCGCCCTTGGGCGACTCGACGGCGGCGTAGGCCTGTCCGGCCGGGACCCGGAAGCCCTCGGTCACGAGCTTGAAGTGGTGGATCAGGGCCTCCATGGAGGTGCCCATGATCTTCTTGATGTGGTCGAGCGAGTTGCCGAGTCCGTCCGGGCCGAGCGCGAGCTGCGCCGGCCAGGCGATCTTCTTGTCGGCGACCATGACCGGTCCCGGCTCAAGCCGGTCCAGGCACTGCTCGACGATGCGCAGCGACTGCCGCATCTCCTCGAGGCGGATGAGGAAGCGGCCGTACGAGTCGCAGGTGTCGGCGGTCGGGACGTCGAAGTCGTACGTCTCGTAGCCGCAGTAGGGGTCGGTCTTGCGCAGATCGTGGGGGAGGCCCGCGGAGCGCAGGATCGGGCCGGTCGCGCCGAGCGCCAAGCAGCCGGTCAGATCGAGGTAACCGACGTCCTGCATACGGGCCTTGAAGATGGGGTTGCCGGTGGCGAGCTTGTCGTACTCCGGCAGGTTCTTGGTCATCTTCTTGACGAACTCGCGCACCGCGTCGACCGCGCCCGGCGGCAGGTCCTGGGCGAGTCCGCCGGGACGGATGAACGCGTGGTTCATGCGCAGGCCGGTGATCAGCTCGTACAGGTCCAGGATCATCTCGCGGTCCCGGAACCCGTAGATCATGATCGTGGTGGCGCCGAGTTCCATACCGCCGGTGGCGATGGCCACCAGGTGCGAGGAGAGCCGGTTGAGCTCCATCAGCAGGACCCGGATGATCGTCGCCCGGTCCGGGATCTGGTCGGTGATACCGAGCAGCTTCTCCACGCCCAGGCAGTACGCCGTCTCGTTGTAGAACGAGGTGAGGTAATCCATGCGCGTGACGAACGTGGTGCCCTGCGTCCAGGTCCGGTATTCGAGGTTCTTCTCGATGCCGGTGTGGAGGTAGCCGATGCCGCAGCGGGCCTCGGTGACCGTCTCGCCGTCGATCTCCAGGATCAGTCGGAGCACGCCGTGCGTGGAGGGGTGCTGCGGGCCCATGTTGACGACGATGCGCTCGTCGTCGGCCTTGGCCGCCGACTGGACGACCTCGTCCCAGTCACCGCCGGTGACTGTATACACAGTCCCCTCGGTGGTCTCGCGTGCGTTCGCAGATGGGGTGGTCACGAGTACGACCTCCGCTGGTCCGGAGCCGGGATCTGGGCGCCCTTGTACTCGACGGCGATGCCGCCGAGCGGATAGTCCTTGCGCTGCGGGAAGCCCTGCCAGTCGTCCGGCATCATGATCCTGGTGAGGGCAGGGTGGCCGTCGAAGACGATCCCGAAGAAGTCGTACGTCTCGCGCTCGTGCCAGTCGTTGGTCGGATAGACCCCGACCAGGGACGGGACGTGCGGGTCGCTGTCCGGGGCGGAGACTTCGAGCCGGATCAGCCGCCCGTGGGTGATCGAGCGCAGATGGTAAACGGCGTGCAGCTCGCGGCCCTTGTCCTGCGGGTAGTGGACCCCGGATACGCCCGTACAGAGCTCGAAGCGCAGTGCCGGGTCGTCGCGCAGGGTGCGGGCCACCTGGAGAAGGTGCTCGCGGGCGATGTGGAACGTGACCTCGCCACGGTCGACGACCGTCTTCTCGATGGCGTTCTCGGGGACGAGTCCTTGTTCTTCCAGTGCGCCTTCGAGCTCGTCGGCGACCTCGTCGAAGTAACCACCGTAGGGGCGGTGCGAGGCGCCCGGCAGGGTCACGGTCCGGGTGAGCCCGCCGTAGCCACTCGTGTCCCCACCGTCGCCGGCGCCGAACATGCCCTTGCGTACGGCGATGACCTCGGCGGAATCGTCGCGCGGCGCGGGGATGTTGTTACCGTTGGTGTTTTCGCCGTCACTCACCGGAGCAGCCCCTTCATCTCGATGGTGGGGAGCGCCTTGAGGGCCGCTTCCTCCGCCTCGCGGGCCGCTTCCTCCGCGTTCACACCGAGCTTGGAGCTCTGGATCTTCTGGTGGAGCTTGAGGATCGCGTCCATCAGCATCTCCGGACGCGGCGGGCAGCCTGGCAAATAGATGTCAACGGGAACAATGTGGTCAACGCCCTGCACAATCGCGTAATTGTTGAACATTCCGCCAGATGACGCACAAACACCCATGGAGATAACCCACTTGGGGTTGGGCATCTGGTCGTAGACCTGTCGCAGGACGGGAGCCATCTTCTGGCTGACGCGTCCGGCGACGATCATCAGGTCGGCCTGGCGCGGCGAGCCGCGGAAGACCTCCATGCCGAAGCGGGCCAGGTCGTACCGTCCGGCGCCCGTCGTCATCATTTCGATGGCGCAGCAGGCCAGACCGAAGGTGGCCGGGAAGACGGATGACTTGCGCACCCAGCCCGAGGCCTGCTCGACCGTGGTCAGCAGGAAACCGCTCGGCAGCTTCTCTTCGATTCCCATTGGTGTGCCCCTCAGCCCCTCAGTCCCATTCCAGGCCGCCGCGCCGCCACACATAGGCGTAGGCGACGAAGACGGTGAGCACGAAGAGCAGCATCTCCACGAGCCCGAAAATCCCCAAGGCGTCGAAGGTGACCGCCCAGGGATAGAGGAAGACGATCTCGATGTCGAAGACGATGAAGAGCATCGCCGTCAGGTAGTACTTGATGGGAAAGCGGCCGCCTCCGGCCGGCGTGGGAGTGGGCTCGATGCCGCACTCATACGCTTCCAGTTTCGCGCGGTTGTACCGCTTTGGGCCGATAAGCGTGGCCATGACCACGGAGAAGATCGCAAACCCTGCCCCGAGGGCGCCGAGCACAAGGATGGGCGCGTAAGCATTCACCCTCCCCGCTCCTTCCAGTCGTCCTTGACCGTTGGACCGCACCGGGCATCCGCCTCGCCGCCTCGCGAAGATCGCGTACATGTGAGGCAGTTCACAAGCCCGACTGCTCCGCATCCTATGCCTGCCGGTCTGTGATCTGCGACACGGGGTAGGTCACCGCCTTTGTGATCTCCACCACCTGGCGAACGATCATGAAGTCGGATGAGCGGTGATCTTCATACGCGAAGCGCCCGAGTGATCACCAGACGTGACATCCAGTGGTGTTACCGCTGGTCGGGGAGGTGGAGCTCTATCAAGGGGTGTCCCGTACAGGCAAATTGGCGATGGACCGCATCGGGTGATAGTGGACGCCCCCTCACCCGACCGGGCGCCAGGGTGGATTGAGGTGGACGCGTGCGCGCGTTCACGAGCGCGCACCCGTCCCGGCGGTGACCTTTCTGTGACCTGCACCACTCGCTCACGGCTTCAACAAAAGCGGGCTTGGCCAAGGGTGTGAAGCGATGGTAAGCGCCAGGCAATTCGGACCTTTCACGGAAAGCCCATGATCACAGCCCTGATCGCGGCCGCCCGTTTTGCCCGTTACGGCGTCAATAAGGGCGCAAGGCAAGCGGATTCAGACGTTCCGAACCTAACTGTGGCGCAACACACGTTTCTTGAAGGGAACCGCGAGCCCCTGATAGCGGTTGTACTCATGTCCCACACCGCTCACATACCCAGCCACCGGAAGCCCCGCCGCAGCAGCTCGAAGCTCGCGCTGCGGGCCGGAGTTGCCGGTGGCGTCCTCAGCACCATCGCAGTGGCTTCAGGTGCCGGGGCGGCGACCGCCGACCCGGTGACCGAGACCATTGAGATGCCCACGCTCACCTCCGGCCTCTCCGCCGCCGTCGCGCAGTCGGCCGAGGCCACTCAGCAGGTCGCGCTCGACCTCGAGTTGCAGGCCCAGGAGGACGCGGCGGCCGCCAAGGCCGCGAAGACCGCCAAGCAGGCCAAGGCCGAGGCCGACCGCAAGGCCGAGGCCAAGAAGGCCGAAGCGAAGAAGCGCGCCGAGGCCGCGGCGCAGGAGCGCGCCTCCCGCTCCTCGGAGCGCACCACGCTCTCCGCCCCCAGCAGCAGCTCCTCGACCGCGACGGGCTCCGCCGCGACCGTTGTCGCCTTCCTCAAGGCGCAGCTCGGCGACGCCTACGTCATGGGCGCCACAGGACCCAACTCCTGGGACTGCTCCAGCCTCGTCCAGGCCGCGTTCCGTCAGGTCGGCGTCGACCTCCCGCGCGTCTCGCAGGACCAGTCGGTCGCCGGTACCCAGGTGGGCACCAGCAACCTCCAGATCGGCGACATCCTCTACTGGGGCGGCGCCGGCAGCGCGTACCACGTCGGTGTCTACATCGGTGACGGCCAGTACCTCGACGCCGCCAACCCCGGCAAGGGCGTCGTGATCCAGGACCTGTCGGGCTACCCGGCGAGTGGCGCGGTCCGCGTTCTCTGAGCGCATCAATGCCTTGAAGGGCCGCGCCTCCCCCGCTCGGGGGTGGAGCCGCGGCCCTTCGGCCGTTCACCCGGGTCAGCCCAGGTCGAAGGTGTTGGGCAGGCCGAGCCGGAAGCGGGCCTCGTCGATCCGCTTGAGCGGCTCCAGCTCCGGCGGCCGGTAGTGGCCCCAGGTGGTGCAGCGTGCGGCGGCCGAGGCATCGGCGTCCAGCAGCGCGTTCACGGCGTGCCTGGCCGCTTCGTTGGCGCCCTCCATGGACGCCAGGTTCATGCCCGTACGGATGTAGTCCCCGGCGAGGAAGAAGTTCGGCACTCTGGTCCTGGCCGACGGCCGGTCGTAGAGGGACCCCACCGGGTGGATCAGCAGCTGCTCGCGGTTGGCCGGGGCGGGGCCGCCGAGGCCGGTGACGGCCGGGTCCAGGAACCAGCCGAGCCGGTCCTCGTCCCGCAGCACCGGGTCGCCCGCACTGCCCACCGCGTCCTGGAGCTGGGCCCAGACCTCGGCCACGAACTCCTCACGCGTGCACTGTTTCGCGATCTTCCCATAGAGAATGCCTGGCTTGTCCCATTCCGACGCGATCGCCGATACGCAGTCGACGGCTCGGCCGTCGCCGTATTCGGCGGGGAAGTCGTGCGCGTCCCAGAACTGCGCCTGCCCGACCGCCGTGACCGACCACGGTGAGTCCAGACAGTTGACGTGCCCGTGCACCATGGGGCTGGGCCTACGCAGATAGAACTGCACCCCCACCATCCAGTCGGTGCGCAGGGCGTCGCAGCGCGCCAGCTGCGGATCGGCCGCCCGCAGCGCGGGACCCCAGGTCGGCCTGGCGTGCTCGACCGGCAGCGCGGAGACGTAGTGGTCCGCGGTGACGACCCGGCCGCCGGTGCCGTCCGGAGCGCCGACGCGGACGCCGGTGACCAGGCCGTCTCCGTGGAGCACCTCGCGTATCTGCGTGGAGAGGACGAACTCCACGCCGAGAGATCGCAGATGGGACACCCACGCATCGAGCCAGGCCTCGTTGGTGGGGCCGTTGAGCACCCGGTCGATGTCGCCGTCACCGTCGTGGCCGAGCCCGAGCAGGCCGAAGACCAGGAAGTTCTCCATGTAGACCCCGGCGACCGTGCGGGTCGAGGACTCTTCCGCCTTGGTGGCCGTGAGATTGCGGCTCTGCCCGATGCCGAAGATCCGCTGGTACTCCTCGCTGAAGTCGGCCGCCCGGATGAAGTCCCACCACGGGACCCGCTCCCACTGCTGCTCGCGGCGGACCTCGCAGCTGGTGAGGTAGACGAGGAGCCGGTTGACGAAGTATCCGAGCTCGTACGCGGGCATGTTGGTGGCGAGCTGCAGGGCGGAGAGAAGCTGGTCGCGTATCCAGTCGGGGGTGATGTCCTGCGGCCGGGGCGAGGTGGTGACGCGGCGCAGCGGGAAGTGGAGATCGGCCCGGCCGCCGGAGCGGGCGAAGAGGGTCTCCGTGCCGCTGCGCAAATTGTCGTGGACGCCGTTCGCGTTGCCTGGATACGGGATGCGGCGCAGGGTGTCCGGGAGGTTGCGGTAGAAGCCGGGGACGAACCTGAAGCCGTGCTCGCCGGGGAGCGGCTTTCGGCCGCCGCTCGCGGTGCCGGGCACGTCCATGGAGCGGGCCTTGCCGCCGAGGGTGTCGTAGTACTCGTACACGGTCACGGCGTAGCCGCGCTCGGCGAGTTCATGGGCGGCGCTGAGTCCGGAGACGCCGCCGCCGAGGACGGCGACGCGCTTGCCGGATGCGGCGGCCCCGGTGCCGGTGGCCGCCGAGGCGGTGCCTGGCTGCGGGACTGCGGCGGCACCGAGGGCTCCGCCCGTGGCGGTCAGGAAGCGTCTGCGGGTCTGTCCACTACGCGTCATGGACACGTAAGGCTAGGGAGCCGCGAGGGTCCCCGGAAGCCCGTGTGCGGAGGCGGCCACAGCATCCTTACACCGTGTTCGCCGCCTCCGCCCGGAAGTCAGGCCTTCGGGGCCACCTTGCTCAGCCCGTTGATGATCCGGTCCATCGCGTCGCCGCCCGTCGGGTCGGTGAGGTTGGCCAGCATCTTCAGCGTGAATTTCATCAGCATCGGATGCGTCAGCCCGCGCTGCGTCGCGATCTTCATGACCTTCGGGTTGCCGATGAGCTTCACGAACGCGCGGCCCAGCGTGTAGTAGCCGCCGTAGGTGTCCTTGAGGACCTTCGGGTAGCGGTGGAGCGCCAGCTCGCGCTGCGCCGGGGTCTGCCGGGCGTGCGCCTGGACGATCACATCGGCGACGAGCTGCCCGGACTCCATGGCGTACGCGATGCCCTCGCCGTTGAACGGGTTGACCAGCCCGCCCGCGTCGCCCACCAGCAGCAGACCCCGCGTGTAGTGCGGCTGGCGGTTGAAGGCCATCGGGAGGGCGGCGCCGCGGATCGGCATCGTCATGTTCTCCTCGGTGTACCCCCAGTCCTCGGGCATCGAGGCGCACCAGGCCTTCAGCACCTCGCGCCAGTCCAACTCCTTGAAGGACGCGGAGGTGTTGAGCACGCCGAGGCCGACGTTGGAGGTGCCGTCGCCCATGCCGAAGATCCAGCCGTAGCCGGGCAGCAGCCGGTCCTCGCCCGGGCCGCGCCGGTCCCACAGCTCCAGCCAGGACTCCAGGTAGTCGTCGTCGTGGCGGGGCGAGGTGAAGTACGTCCGCACGGCCACGCCCATCGGGCGGTCCTCGCGCCGGTGCAGCCCCATGGCGAGGGAGATCCGGGAGGAGTTGCCGTCGGCGGCGACGACGAGCGGGGCGTGGAAGGTGACCGGGGTCTTCTCCTCGCCCAGCTTGGCGTTCACACCGGTGATACGGCCCGTACGGTCGTCGATGACCGGAGCGCCGACATTGCACCGCTCGTACAGCCGCGCGCCCGCCTTCTGCGCCTGCCGGGCCAGTTGCTCGTCGAAGTCGTCCCGCTTACGGACGAGTCCGTAGTCCGGGAAAGAGGCGAGATCCGGCCAGTCGAGCTGGAGCCTGACACCGCCGCCGATGATCCGCAGGCCCTTGTTGCGCAGCCAGCCCGCTTCCTCGGAGATGTCGATGCCCATCGAGACGAGCTGCTTGGTGGCGCGCGGCGTGAGGCCGTCGCCGCAGACCTTCTCGCGCGGGAACGCGGTCTTCTCCAGGAGCAGGACGTCCAGTCCGGCCTTGGCCAGGTAGTACGCGGTCGTGGAGCCGGCCGGGCCTGCCCCGACGACGATCACATCGGCGGTGTGTTCGGAGAGGGGCTCGGTCACGGCGGGTTCTCCCGAAGACTCGATATTGCGTACCGAAGGGCACTGGACATGTGCAGTCTATGGGTGCGTACTGATCCACAAACTGAAGGGCACCCCCTATGAGCAGGCCCCTCCCCGCCGTACAGCTGCGCGTGCCCACCGACGAGGACGCCGTGGCCTGGCACCGGATCTTCGACGACCCGGAGGTCATGGAGTTCCACGGCGGGAAGGCGGCGGAGCTCTCGCTCTACGAGGAGCTGACCGCCCGGCAGCGCAGACACGACGCCGAGCGCGGTTTCTGCTTCTGGACCATGCTCGACGAGGACGGTCGGGTCATCGGCTTCACGGGGGCGCAGCCGTGGCCGCACGAGACCTTCGGCCCGGTGGGCGAGATCGAGATCGGCTGGCGGCTGGCGCGCGGTGCGTGGGGCAAGGGGTACGCGACGTCCGCCGCCCGCACCACGTTGGAGCGGGTACGGGCGGCGGGGGTCGAGCGGGTGGTGGCGATGGTGAACGCCCGCAACGAGCGCTCGATCGCGGTGATCAGGCGGCTCGGCATGGAGCTCGCCGAGACCTTCACGACACCGGCGTCCGAGCAGCAGGGCTACTGCTTCCGGCTGGAGCTCAGTTCACCGTGAACGTGCGGGTCGCGGTCGAGAAGACCACGTCCTTGCTCGCGTCCCACAGATCGGCGCGGTCGGCCGCGAGGATCGCGTACTCCGTGCCGTCCGCGGCGACGAAGGCCTGGTCGATGACGTGCCGCCGCAGGCTGCCCTCGTCGGGCTCGGGGATGTGGGTGAACTCCCAAAGGGCGCCCGGCCGTCCCTGATAGGTGTTCTGGATCAACTGACCACGCTGGTAGTCCGTTTCCGGGGTTTCCTGGTGCTTCCGCTCCAGGCCGAGGAAGTTCTCGTACGAGTTCGTCGGCGTGTTCTTGATGACGCCGATCTGGAGGTACGAGCCGCCCGTGGGGGCCTCGTAGAAGATCTGGCTGCCCGCCTGGCGGCGCTTCCAGCCGTCCATCACGCCGACGGTGAAGCCGGCGGGGTCCTGCTTGAGCACGAAGCCCGCGGGGAGGGTTGCGTCGCCCTGCGACGCGGACGGGGGGGCGGACGGGGAGGCGGACGCCTCCGAGGAGGGCGACGGGGACGCCGACGGCTGCTGGTTCTGCCCGGGGGTGGGTGACTGCGAGGCGGCGGGCGGCTTGTTCTGTGCCTGGTCGGACTCGTCGTTGTTCTTCTTCAGGAGCAGGGCCCCGGCCGTCGCGCCGCCGCCGATGGCGAACGCGGCAGTGAGGGTGGCAGTCCATATGAGGACCTTGCGCTTGCGCTCGGGCGAGGGGGCCGCGGCGGGCGCCCCGAGGGCCGGTGCGGCGCCGATGTTCATGGTGTGGGGGTCGACGGCGTACGGAGCGGAGGGCGCGGCGGCGACGGTGGCGGGGTGATCGGGGGCGGACGGGATCGCCGCAACGGGAGCGGGCGGGATCGCGGGGTTCGCCGGGTTGGCGGGGTTGACCGCCGCCTGGCCTGCCGGGGCTCCCGGAGCCCCCGGGTCCGGCGGAGTGTGGGGAGCCGCAGGCAGAGGCGCGTAGCCGGACACCGGACCGTACGCCGGAGGCATCGGCGGAGCCTGCGGGACCAGCGCCGGTTTGCCCACCAGCCGCAGCACGTACGGGCCCAGGAACGTCGCCCCGCCCACCCACAGCAGCCCGAACAGCAGCCCGTCCGGAACGCTCGGTGCAAACTCCGACGTGCCCGAGCCGCCCCAGTCCGCCAGGCCGCCCGCGAGTTTCGCCGAGACCCCGCTGACGCCGGTGAACAGCAGGACGAGTCCCAACGAGAAGCCCCCGGCGAGCAGTTGCTCGCGACGGTCCGCCGAGCGGCGTGCTGCCCAGACGCCGAGGGTGAGCGCGCAGACCACACCGAGGCTCAGCGCCCCGGCGACCGCCCCGTTGCCCCACACGTCGCCGATCTCGAACAGCCCGAAGCTGCCGTGCTCCGTGCTGGAGCCGACCATGCTGAACTGGCCCTCGATGTCGTACTTCACCGGCGCACCCCAGCTCAGACCCAGCACGGCGAAGCCGATGTTGGGCAGAATCGGCAGCGCGATCAGCAGGGCCGTGCCGTCCACATCGTCCGCGTTGGCGTACGCGACGAAGCCGACCAGCGAGCAGAGCGCCACCACCGCGCCCAGCGCGCGCACCGCTGTCCCGAAGGCGCGCACCGCCGACCGGACCCCGGGCCGCTGCGCCAGCCATGCCGTGAGGTCGTCGCGCTGCAGCACCCCGCAGCTCACCGCGAGCGAGATCGCCAGCGCGCCGAGCGCCGCGAGCAGCGGGGACGAGGAGATCTCCACACCCTGGATCTCGGGCTGCGCGAACAGCCCGAGGACCAGCACCAGTCCCGTGACCAGCAGCGAGAGCCGTACGGCTGCTTCCAGCCCGGCACCGCGCGTACGCAGCATCCGCGCGCCCAGGTAGAGCGCGCCGATCCACAGCAGGGTCACGGTCAGCGGCACGAGGGAGAGCGACGCCGCGCCCATCGCGTCCGTGCCCGAACCGCCGAAGATCCCGTCCGAGGAACCGGAGCCGGAGTCGAACCCGGAACCGGATTCGGAGCCGGAGTCGGAGTCGGAGCCGAACGGCGACGAACCACCGCTTGCCTTCACATCGAAGCCGCCGCCGAACCCCTGCAACAGCATCGCCAGCGCGATCCGCAGCCGGTCGCTCCAGCCGACGACGACCTCGTCGTCCTGGCCGTACGAGGGGACGGCGAGCGCCACCGCGAGCGCGAGCAGCAGCCCGGCAGGCCAAGCCGCGGCCTTCACCGAGGACACCCAGTCCCCGCGGAACACCCGCCCGAAGAACGCCCCCACGGGCGAGGGCTGAACGGGACCCGGGACAGTACCGGGAGCGGTACCCGGGCCGTACGCGGGCGGCGGTGGCGGAGGCGGCGCCGCAGCGGCACCGGGCAAACTCTCGCGCCCGCACGTCATGCAGAAGCGAGCCTCATCCGGGGATGGGTTGCCGCAGTGCGGGCAGTACGACGCCATGGGAAGACTCCGAGGTGAGACGCGGGGACGGGCGGGGAGATAAGAAAGCCGTAAACAAAGGTCGTAAACAACGGACACATCTTCCCCGGCCGCCGGTTCCCGTCAACTCGCAGCCCGGAACGGCCCCTTCGGGAGGACGCCCCCTTCAGGAGGGCGTCAGAAAACGGAGAGCCCCGTCAGCGTTGTGAAGCGGTCCAGTGCCGCAACTCCCGCCACCGAGTTCCCCCGTGCGTCAAGCCCCGGGCTCCACACGCACAGCGTGCAGTGCCCCGGCACGACAGCGACGATCCCGCCGCCCACGCCGCTCTTGCCCGGCAGCCCGACCCGGTAGGCGAACTCGCCCGCCGCGTCATACGTACCGCACGTCATCATCACCGCGTTGATCTGCTTGGCCTCGCTGCGCGTGAGCAGGCGCGAGTCGTCGGCGCGCAGCCCGTGGCGGGCCAGGAAGCGGGCCGCCAGCGTCAGATCGGCGCAGCTCATCTCGATCGAGCACTGCCAGAAGTAGTGGTCGAGGAGCGTGGGCACGGGGTTGGCGATATTGCCGTAGGAGGCCATGAAGTGGGCCAGCGCGGCATTGCGGTCGCCGTACGCGGACTCCGACTCGGCGACGTCCGGGTCGAAGGCCAGCTCCGCGTTCCCGCTCTCCTGCCGCAGGAATTCGAGGAGTTCGCTGCTCGCGTCGCCGGACAGGGTCAGCAGCCGGTCGGTGACGACGAGCGCGCCCGCGTTGATGAACGGATTGCGCGGAATCCCGTTCTCGTACTCCAGCTGCACCAGCGAGTTGAAGGGATTGCCGGACGGCTCACGGCCGACGCGCTCCCAGAGGCTGTCGCCGCCGTGGGCGAGCGCCAGCGCGAGCGTGAAGACCTTGGTGATCGACTGCGTGGAGAAGGGGTGCTGCCAGTCCCCGACTCCGTACACCTTGCCGTCCACGTCCGCGATGGCCATGCCGAAGCGGTGCGGGTCGACGGAGGCGAGCGCCGGGATGTACTCGGCGGGCCTGCCGCTGCCGACCTGGGGGGCGATGTCCGCCGCGATCCGTTCCAGGACCGCCTGGTAGTCCATGGCGTGCGGCTTACCGGGGCTTGGTGCCGCGGTGCAGTGCCACGATCCCGCCGCTGAGATTGCGCCACGCGACCTGGGACCAGCCCGCCCGCTGCAGCCGCTTGGCAAGTCCTGCCTGGTCGGGCCAGGCGCGGATGGACTCGGCGAGATAGACGTACGCGTCGGGGTTGGAGGAGACCGCGCGCGCCACCGGTGGCAGGGCCCGCATCAGATACTCGGTGTAGACGGTGCGGAACGGCGCCCAGGTCGGCTGCGAGAACTCGCAGATCACGACCCGCCCGCCCGGCTTGGTGACCCGGTACAGCTCACGCAGCGCCGTATCCGTGTCCTGGACATTGCGCAGCCCGAAGGAGATCGTCACGGCGTCGAAGACATCGTCGCGGAAGGGCAGCTTCGTCGCGTCGCCCGCGGTGAGCGGCAGCCACGGGTGGCGCTTCTTGCCCTCGCGCAGCATGCCGAGGGAGAAGTCGCAGGGCACGACGTACGCACCGGTGGCGGTGAAGGGGAGCGAGGACGTGCCCGTGCCCGCGGCCAGGTCCAGGACCTTCTGCGCCGGGCGGGCGTCCACCGCCTTGGCGACCTCCTTGCGCCACCGCCGGTCCTGACCGAGCGAGAGCACATCGTTGGTGAGGTCGTAGTTCGCCGCCACGTCGTCGAACATCGAGGCGACTTCGTGCGGCTGCTTGTCCAGGGTTGCTCGGGTCACGCACCCCATTCAAGCAGGCGGGGTCAGCTGCCCTTGCGCAGGAGGTACGCCATGTAGCCGAGGCCCGCCAGAAGCAGGGCGCCGAGTCCGGCGAGGCAGGTCCACCTGGACAGCCCGGAGAGCCCGGACCCGCCGTCCTCGCCCTCGTCGTCCCAGCCGTTCTCCTTCTCGTACCGCTCCTCGGCGGTGCCGGTGGCGACCGCGTCCACGAAGCGGGGCAGCGAGACCCGCAGCGGGTCGCCGTACTCACCGAGCAGCGCGGCCGTCTCCGCGTCCCGCTCGACGCCGTACTCCTGGGCGACCAGATCGTCGCCGTCCTCGTCGGCGGTCACATACACGCCGTCGCGCCGCAGCCGGTCGTGGACGAAGGCAAGCAGGACCTCCGGGTCGCCCTCGTACGGGTCGCTGCCGTGGTGGTTGCTGGGCGTGACCACGACATAGATCGGCACCTTGGACGTGCCGAGCCGCTTGCGGAGCTGTGCCTGTACGGGGGCCTTGAGCTGCGCGGATCCGGCCGGGTCGACATAGAGCGGATCGCGGGCGAGCCGGTCGGCGATGGCCCTGGCGCGGTCGGGCGGCTGCTGCGCCGTGACGGGCGTCCCGAGGAGGGACGCGGCCAGTGCCGGTACGAGCAGCAGTCTCACCGGACCCCCTCAAGGCGGTCGTCGAGCGCGGCCCCGGCCCGGCGGACCGCACGGGTCGGGGTGGGCCTTCGGCGTACGAGACGGACGAGCAGCAGGACGACCGGCCGCAGGACATATCCGCCGACCAGGGCGCCGGGGATCAGAGCGGTCACGATCTTCGCCCAGTCGTCGCCGGAGAGCCGGTCGTCGGGATGCCCGCTCGCGGTCTGGTCGTCCGAGGGGTCGTCGGCCGGACCGTCCCAGGTCGTCGCGCCGGTGAGCTTCCCGGGCGGCCTGTCCGGGAGGCGGTCGGTGGCCCGTGCGTACTCCAGCGCCAGATCGCGGATTCTGGCGCTGTCGCGCTCGCACTGCTGTGGGATCTCCAGGGGCTTCTTCTTCCCCAGCGTCTGGGTGTTGACGCCGAAGCAGCCGTCCTCCATGACCAGGATGTACGCGCCGTTCCTGCCGGTCTGCTTCGCCAGCGCGCGGATCCGCGCGTCGTTGATGTACCCCTGCGGCACGCCGGGCATGGCGGCCACGTACACCGGGGCCTTCAGCTTCTTCAGCCCATCCTCGATCTTCTTGCGGTCCTCGGCCGTGAGGAGTTGGCCGACATCCGGGTCGACATACACCGGCCGCTCCCGCAGCGTCCCGGCTGCGCGCTCGACAGGGTCGTACGGAGCGGCCGCCCCTAGGGGGTGTCTTTCGGATCTTGCCGGGCTCGCGTGCCCTGGCACGGCACCTCGCTGCGTTGTCGTCAGTCGCCGACGCTCCGCGTCGGCTCCTTCCTCCGCCTTGCGATGCTCCCCCGTAGCCCTTGGCACGGGAGGTGCCCCCATCGCCAGACCCGCTCCCTGATCCGGCCTGATCCAAAGAACACCCCCTAGCCCGAGCAGTGCGCCGGCGACGAGCACAATCCCCGCCACTCGCCTCATGCGTCGTCCTCCTCGTCGGACTCGGAGTCGGAGTCCGAGTCCGAGTCGACCCAGGTGGCGAAGACCGCGAGGAGCCGTTCCGCGTCCCAGTCGGGCGTGGCGGCCCCGTAACCGGTCGTCTTCCACACCGCGTTGACGTCGTCCGACTCGTAGTACGGCGCCGTCCTGTCCCCGGACCGCACGAGCAGCGGATCCGGGCCGTGCTCGGCACAATCGGCGCAGAGCGTGACGTCTGCCCGGCGCACGGTCCCCCGCTCGTGCAACGGGTTGTGGAAACAAGGCGGTTGGAGGTCGAACGGCACCCCGTCGCGCAGCGCCGCCAGCGCCCGCATCCCCATCCGGCTGATCTCGATCGCGGCGACGACATCGGGCAGATCGATGGCCTCGACGACCTCCAGCCCCTCCGCGTCCTCGGTCTCGAAGTCGCCGGGGATGCAGCAGATCACCAGATCGTCCGCGAGGTCCCAGGCGACCGCGGCAATGGAACCCTCCACGGCAAGCCCGGCCGCACGCGCCGTCATCAGGGCCGCCCCGAGTGCGTCGCGGCGGCGCTCGGCCAGCTCGTACAGCGTGCGGTACGTCAGGTCGGGGAGTTCGGGCGCGGACCGCCAGTCCACGGCCGGGGTCTCGGCGACGGACCGTCTGCGCCGGGGCCACAGCGGCAGATCAGTGAACCGGTGCAGCAGTCCGAGCAGCGCCACGACCACCGCGCCCGCGCTCCCGACGGCGAGTGCGGCCTTCTCCGCGCGGTACTCGGGTGCGCGGTAGGCCATGTCGTCGCCGGTCGTGTACCCGTGCCCGCCCGGTACTTGGCCGGTACGCAGCCCGTTCAGCGCGGCGACGGTGATGTCGCCGAGCGAGACGGTGCCGTCGTCGCTCCAGCCGCGCAGCCGGTTCTCGACGCTGGTGACGTCGCCGGCGGGGCTCACTCCGTACGCCCGCAGCCGGGCCCGTCCGCTCTGGTCGACATGGACGTACGCGCCGTCCTTGCGCAGCCGGTCGTGCAGCAGGGCGAGATAGGCGATGCCGTACTTGCCGCTGCCGTCGCCCTCCCAGACCGGGCTGACCGAGACGTACACGGGGATGCCCGCGGCCTTCAGCTCCCGGGCGGCGGTGCGTATGCGCTCGGAGTCCCGCGGACCGATCGCGCCCTCGTCGAGGTGCGGGCTGAGATAGACGGGGTCTTTGCGCAGGGCGTCGGCGGCGATGTCGGCGCGGGTGGGCGGCGGTTCGGTGGCGGCCTGTGCGGCTGCGGCCCTGCTCGCGGTGCCTCCGGCAAGGACGCCGACGAGGATGGCCGCACCCACGACCCGTATCGCATACGCCACTTGGAGCCCTCTCATCCGCTTGCGGGCCCAAACTTACGCTCGCCGGAACACCAGGCGTCCATCGAGGGCGGTGACCAGACAGCGGCCGTCCTCCGCGAAAACCGCAAAGTCGGCGACACCGGACTTGACCAGGACCCTGGGCCAGGGCTTCGGGGGCGCCACCGGGTAGTACCGGATGCCGGAGCGCTCGACGGCCGCCCGGACCGTGGGACGGGTGAAGGGACCCGCGAGCACGGTGGTCCCGGCCGCCAGCAGGTGCTGCACCCCGCGCCGGGCGCTCGCGCCCCACCGGGTGCCGGTCATCCCGAGCGCGGCCAGCGCCTCCCCGGTGAGCGGCTCGGTGCCCAGCTCGTCGGCCTCACGCGGGTCGGGCCAGTACGCGGACTCCAACAGGGCGACGGCGTCCGGTTCGTAGCGCCCGGGGCTGAGGATCCCGTCCCACTCCCGGACCCTGGCCCGGTCGCCGTACGCCGCGAACAGCTCCTCGTACGGCCCGATCGCGGCGAAACGCGACCCCTCGACGACGACGCCGTGCCCGAGGTCGGTCTCCATGGCGCGCGGGGCGTCGGCGGCGAGCCGTACCCCGCGGGCCCGGTGAAGTGTCAGCACGGAAGGCTCAGTTGGTGCTGAGCAGCTTCAGCTCGGGATGCGCCGTACCGCCCTCGATCGCCGTCGACGAGATGTGGGAGGCCACGCGCTCGTCGACCGGGTCGTTCGCCGGGTCGTCGTGCACAAGGATGTGCTCGTACGTCGTCGTCCGCTGCGCCGGGACCCGGCCCGCCTTGCGGATCAGGTCGATGATCTCCAGCCGGTTCGAGCGGTGCTTGGCGCCCGCCGAGGAGACCACGTTCTCCTCCAGCATGATCGAGCCAAGGTCGTCCGCGCCGTAGTGCAGCGACAGCTGGCCGACCTCCTTGCCCGTGGTCAGCCACGAGCCCTGGATGTGGGCGACGTTGTCGAGGAAGAGGCGCGCGATCGCGATCATCCGCAGGTACTCGAAGAGCGTCGCCTGCGTCTGGCCCTTGAGGTGGTTGTTCTCGGGCTGGTACGTGTACGGGATGAAGGCCCGGAAACCGCCCGTCCGGTCCTGCACGTCGCGGATCATCCGTAGGTGCTCGATCCGCTCGGCGTTGGTCTCGCCGGTGCCCATCAGCATCGTCGACGTCGACTCGACGCCCAGACCGTGCGCGATCTCCATGATCTCCAGCCACCGCTCGCCGCTCTCCTTGAGCGGGGCGATCGCCTTGCGCGGCCGCTCGGGCAGCAGCTCGGCGCCCGCGCCCGCGAAGGAGTCGAGACCGGCCGCGTGAATACGGGAGATCGCCTCCTCCACCGGGACGCCGGAGATCCGCGCCATGTGCTCGACCTCGGAGGCTCCCAGCGAGTGGATGACCAGCTGCGGGAACTCCTTCTTGATCGCGGCGAAGTGCTGCTCGTAGTACTCGACGCCGAAGTCCGGGTGGTGCCCGCCCTGGAACATGATCTGGGTGCCGCCGAGCTCGACGGTCTCGGCGCAGCGCCGCAGGATGTCCTCGAGGTCGCGCGTCCACCCCTTGGCGGTGTCCTTGGGCGGGGCGTAGAAGGCGCAGAACTTGCAGGCCGTCACGCACACGTTGGTGTAGTTGATGTTGCGCTCGATGATGTACGTCGCGATGTGCTCCGTACCGGCGTAACGCCGCTTGCGCACGGCGTCCGCCGCCGCGCCGAGTGCGTGCAGCGGTGCGGAGCGGTAGAGGTCGAGCGCCTCTTCGGGCGTGATCCGCCCACCCTCGGCAGCACGGTCCAGCACGGACTGAAGGTCGGCCTTCTCGGTCACCGGGTGTCACCTTTCGGCGGTGTTTCAGAGCATCTGCGGGCCGATCCAGCCTACGCCAGCCGCTTCGGCGACTCGCGGGCGCGGTCGGCGGGTCAGCCCTTACGCTCCAGCGTGGCGCGCGGGTCGCCCGCCCGCGGCTCGTGCGAGGTGTATTGGACACGGGCTCCGTCCAGTCGCAGCTTCACCGTGTGCGTGCCTGAGGTGCACTTGTTGCCCGGTTTGCCGCTCGACTTTCCGTCGGCGACCAGTTCCTTCGGGCTCCCGCCGCGCAGCACGAGACTGTCCTCGCAGGAGAGGTTCCCGAGCGCGTCGAACTGGCTGACCGTGGCGAACTTCGCACCCGTCTTCCCCGCGCGGATGGCGACCGAGAATGTCCCGGCCTCCAGCTCGCTGCCCGCAAAACTGACCTTGAACGTCCCCTCCCAGGTGCCGATGAAGGCCTTCGGTACCTCTTTCACCTTCTCGCCCGGCTCGGACGACGCGGTGCCCTCGGACGCCGCCGGGCTGCTCGCGCTCGGCGGGCCGCCCGCCGAGTCGTTGGTCTTGTCGGCGCCCGCGCCCGGCCACAGGTCGAGCACGAATCCGGCGCCGATCGTGACCGCAGCCAGCGCCGCGGCCACCGTCAGCGTCACCGTGCAGCTGACCTTCCGGCGGCCGCGTGCGGGCAGGCTCTCCTGTGGGCTCGGCGACGCGTCCTGGGGCGCCGCCGGCGCAGCCACGGGCCCCATGTCCTGCGGCGGCTCGACCGGCGGTCCGAACGTCCCGATCGCCGGGCTGCTGAACGCGACCGGCCCCGACACCGCCGGATCCGCCTGTGCCGGCTCCAGGTTCAGCAGGCTCACCGCCGACCGGCTGACCTGCTCGACCAGCGGGCCCGGCAGCCAGCCCGCGCCGACCAGCGAGACCGCCCCGCCCGGGGCCAGCCGGCTCGCGATCTGCGCGGGCGCGGGCCGCGCTGCCGGGTCCTTGGCCAGGCAGTCGGCGACCAGCTCCCGCAAGTCGCCCTCCAGGGAACCCAGTTCGGGCTCTTCGTGCACCACCTTGTAGAGCAGCGCGGCCGACGAGTCGCCCGGGAAGGGCGCCGCGCCCGTCGCCGCGTACGCGAGCACCGCGCCCAGCGAGAAGACGTCGGCCGCGCCTGTGATGCCCTTGCCGAGGATCTGCTCCGGCGACATGTAGCCGGGCGAGCCGACCGAGACCCCGGTGGAGGTGAGCGAGGCGGTGCCGTCGGTGGCGCGGGCGATCCCGAAGTCGATCAGCCGCGGGCCGTCCAGCGTGAGCAGCACATTGGACGGCTTCACATCCCGGTGCACCAGTTCAAGACGGTGCACGGCCGCCAGCGCCTCCGCGAGGCCCGCGCCCAGCACCCGTACCGAAGGCGAGGGCAGCGGTCCGTGCTCGGCGACCGCCTGCGACAGCGCGGGACCGGCCACGTAACCCGTCGCCACCCAGGGCACGGTCGCCTCCGGGTCGGCGTCGAGGACGGGCGCGGTCCACTCGCCGCCGACCCGCCGCGCCGCCTCCACCTCACGCCGGAAGCGTGCCCGGAACTCCTCGTCGAGCGCGAAGTGCGGATGGACGACCTTCACCGCGACGGTGCGGCCGCCTGCGCTGCGCCCGAGATAGACGCGGCCCATTCCGCCCGCCCCGAGCCGGCCGAGCAGCCGGTACGCCCCGATGCTCTGCGGCTCGCCCGGATCCAGCGGCTGCATCTGTACTCCCCCGATTGCCCTGTCTGCTCTGGCCCTTCAGCGTAGGGCCCGCCGTGTCCGGCATCACGAGGATTCCCGCCGCCCGGCAGCCAACCGAACCGGGCATCCCGTCATCTCTCCGTACGTAAATCACACCGCTTGTCCGAAAGCCGCCTGTGCCGCAACGCCTCGGCCAGAACCCTCGGAGTCCGTTCATGAAACGCCTGCCCAAAGCCCTCATAGCCGTCGTCGCCCTCGGCTCTGTCGCGCTCGGCTCTTATGCGCTCGGCGCAGGCTGGTGGGAGGAGGGCGAGCCGCTCACCTTCGACGGCCCCACCGCCGCGGCCCCCGTCCGGCAGGGCGGCGGCGCCCAGGACACGGGCGACAAGGCGGCCGACGAAGCCGCCGCGAAGACGCTGATGCCCACCGGTCCGAAGGCCTCGTTCACCACGCAGAACAGCCTCGACGACGGCACCAAGATCGGCGTCACCAGGCTGGTGGGCAAGAAGTCGGGCTTCGAGGGCAAGGTGTGGGTCTGGGCCCCCAAGGAGTACTTCGACCCCAAGTACGCGGGCAGCGGTTTCCCCGTGCTGATCGCGCTGCCCGGCGGCAACGGCTACCCCAAGAACTACTGGATGGGCACCGACCTCAAGCTGCAGAGCAGCATCAGCAAGTGGTCGAAGGAGGGCAAGAGCCTGCCCTTCATCGTGGTCATGCCGGTGCTCAACCCGGACGCCAAGTACTACTACGACGGCAGTGACATACCGGGGCAGCCGAAGATGGGCACCTGGATGACGGAGGACGTCCCCGACTTCGTGAAGGCCAACTTCCGTACCTTCAAGTCCCGTGACGGCTGGGCCTTCATGGGCTCATCGTCCGGCGCGTTCGTCGGCCTGAAGTCGGTGCTCCAGCGCCCGGACAAGTTCAAGGCCGTGATCGCCTCCGGTCCCGACACCGTCCCGGACTCGCCGCTGTGGGCGGGCCACGAGACGCAGCGGCAGGCCAACAACCCGGAGAAGCTCGCCAAGGCTCTGGCCGCCAAGCCCGACTCCAAGGACAACGACGTCTATCTGGCCTTCCAGATAGGCACCAAGGAGCGCGGGGTGAACAGCCTCAAGCGCTTCGTCCACGACTACTGCAAGGGCCCGGTCAAGAGCCGCCTCCAGCTCATCCAGGACGGCGAACACAACGCCAAGACCTACGTGAAGGGCATGGGGGACGGATCCATCCAGTGGATCAGCGAGCACATGCAGGCCCCCATACCCACCTCCTGAGCGGCTCCCGCCGTCACTGGCCGAGCAGCTCCACGCGTACGTCCGCCGGGAACCCGGTCGTCGGTCCGGTCCGGCGCGCGAATTCCCGTACGCCCGCGAGTTGCTCGGGCCCGAAGCGGAAGTCCAGCGTCGTGAAGTACCGCTCGAGCAGCGCCGCGTCGAAGGTCTCCCAGCGCGCCGCCTGCTCGGCGACCTTGGCGACTTCCTCCAGCGATACGTCCCGCGAGGCGAGGAAGGCCTCGTGCACCTTCTGGACGACGAGGGGCTCGCGCGCCAGATAGTCCTTGCGCGCAGCCCACACCGCGAAGACGAAGGGCAGCCCGGTCCACTCCTTCCACATCAGCCCCAGATCGTGGACCTGGAGGCCGAGCCGGGGAGCGTCGTGCAGCGAGGCACGGAGCGCGGCGTCCCCGATCAGCACGGCCGCCTCCGCCTCCTGCATCATCAGGCCGAGGTCGGGCGGGCAGGTGTAGTAGTCGGGCGCCACCTTGTACTGCTCGCCCAGGAGCAGCTGCGCCAGCCGCACCGACGTACGCGAGGTGGAGCCGAGCGCGACCCTCGCACCGTCCAGCCGCTCCAGCGGAACCTGGGACACGATCACGCAGGACATGACAGGGCCGTCGCAGCCGACCGCGAGATCGGGAAAGGCGACGAGCTGATCGGCATTGCGCAGGAATTCGACGAGGGTGACCGGCGCGATATCGAGATCGCCGCGCACCAACTGCTCGCTGAGCTTCTCCGGGGTGTCCTTCGTCAGCTCAAGATCGAGGAGAGTTCCGGTACGGGCCAGCCCCCAGTACAGGGGGAGACAGTTCAGGAACTGGATGTGGCCGACGCGGGGCCGGCTGCGACGGTGGTCGGTAGCTGTGCTTTCTCCAAGACTGTCCACATCGCGAGGCTAGACCTGTGGCTCGCGGGCGACCGCGCCGGGGCGGTGCGCGCCCCTCCCGAGCTGCGATTCGTCATCGAATCATGATCCCTTCAAACCTCCGGGTGACGTGATCTTTCCCCCTACCGCTGCGCACACGCTGCGTGCTAGGCTCAACGCAAGTTGCAGTTTGGTTTCCCTTGCAGTACAGAGCCTGCGGAGCATGTAACCCGCAGGCTTTTGTAGTTTTCAGACTTCTTGCAGGTTCTGGAGCAGGGCAACCCTTTGGCCCAAGGAGGGCTTATGGCTACCGGAACCGTCAAGTGGTTCAACGCTGAAAAGGGCTTCGGCTTCATCGCCCAGGACGGCGGCGGCCCGGATGTCTTCGTCCACTACTCCGCGATCAACGCGACCGGCTTCCGCTCCCTCGAGGAGAACCAGGTCGTGAACTTCGACGTCACTCAGGGCCCGAAGGGCCCGCAGGCGGAGAACGTCACCCCGGCCTAGTCAGCCAGGGTCGGCGATCGCGCACGACTTGCAGTACCAAGGAGCCCCGTTCCGCATGGACCGGGGCTCCTGCCTTTTGAAGCCTCGGAAGTATTCGATGGAGACGTTCTCGCCCCGCCTCCTACAGTGACCTGACCCGATGTCGTCACGGAGAGCGGTCATGCGTGTTCACTACCCCCGTACGCCGCATCTCCCGTGGTCACCAGGGGCGGCGCCGGACGACGTTCGTGCCGGTGAACTGTGGGGGCTGCGCGGCCGTGAGGTCGTGGTCACCGAGAAGCTCGACGGCGAGAACACCACCCTCTATGCCGACGGGCTGCACGCCCGCTCGCTGGATTCGGCGCACCATCCCTCGCGGGCCTGGGTGAAGGCTCTTCAGGGGCGGATCGGCGCGGAGATCCCGCAGGGGTGGAGGGTGTGCGGCGAGAACCTCTACGCGCGGCACTCGATCGCGTACGAGGACCTGGAGAGCTGGTTCTACGGATTCTCGGTCTGGGACGACCACCGTCGCTGCCTGGACTGGGACCGAACGGTCCGTTTCCTGCGGCAGTTGGGCGTTCCCGTGCCGCGGGTGCTGTGGCGGGGCGCCTTCGACGAGCGCGCGCTGCGGGCGCTGCGGCTGGACACCTCCCGTCAGGAGGGCTACGTCGTTCGAACCGTCGAGGGGTTCGGCCCGGAGGAGTTCGGGCAGCGGGTGGCCAAGTGGGTACGCGGCGGCCACGTACAGACCGATACGCACTGGATGCACGCCGCGGTCGTGGAGAACGGGCTGAGCCCGAACGCCGCGCTGTGGGCGGTGCGTTCGGGGGCGGCGCCCGATGCGGAGTCCCTGGCGGCCGCGCTGGGCGTGGCTCCCGGAAACCCGGCCGCCGCGGGAGCGGCAGTCGCCGATGTGTCCGCGAGGCTCGATGCGCTGGAGCGGTCCGGGGACGCCCGGCTGGCGGGCGTACTGGCCGCGCTGCTGCACGGCACGCGCCGGGGCCCGCTCGCCGGCCGGCTGGTGGCCCCGCTGGGCATGCCGCTCGCGCGGCAGGTCGGCGACCTGGTCGGGCTGCACCCGAACCTGCACCGGCCCTGTCCCGACGAGGACCGCCGGACCGGTCTTGTACGGATGTCGTTCGCAGCAGACCTGGGCGTGCTGCACGCCGTTGCCGGAGCGGTGGCGACGGACACCGCGGCGCGCGAGCAGGTCGACTGGTCCGCGCTGTACGCCGAGGACGCCGGACTGCTGGGCGGGGCGGAGGTGCCGGAGGGATTGCGGGAGGCGTTCACCGGCCTGGACACCGAGCCCGCCGACCGCTGTTGGGCCGAGGCGCGGGAAGCGTATGCGCAGGGGCGGATCCGGACCGCCGAGGAGGCCGTCGCTGCGACCTGGCGGTGGCGGACCGGCGACTTCCCCAGGCTGATCCACCTGGTCGGTCCTTCGGGCAGTGGGAAGAGCACGTTCGCTCGCGGCCTGAACGGAGTCGATGCGTACGTATCCCTCGACGAGCTGCGCGAGGAGCGCGGCTCGCGCGCGGACCAGCGCGCCAACGGGGACGTGCTCCGCAGGGGCCTCGACCGGCTCGACTCCGCGCTCGCCGGCGGCGGGACCGTGGTGTGGGACGCCACATCCCTCAACCCGCACCAGCGTTCCCTGGTGCACGCGGTCGCGCACCGTCGCGATGCGCTGACCACGCACGCGGTGGTGCTGGTCGACGAGGAGGAACATGTCCGGCGCAACGCTGTGCGGCCGCATCCAGTGCCGCCGGACGTGCTCACCTCGCAGCTGCACCGGTTCGTCCCGCCCTACCCGGGCCAGGCACATCGCACCTGGTACATCGGGCCGGGCGGAACCGTCGAGGACACCGAAGGCACGGTGGCGTGATGCGTACCAGCGACGAGATCTATCACCGGGTGCGCTGGGACCCGCGGTTCGACCCGGCCCGATTCGTGCTGGGGATCAACCAGCGCGGTGCCGCCCCCAAGCGCGTCCCGCTGCCCGCCTTCGTACCCGGGGGCGACATCCCGTGGCACCGGGTGCTGTTCTTCGAGGCGGACGGCGAGCTGGTCTGGGACCGCGCCACCGGTGTGGACCGTCTCGGCAGCTCCGACGCGGGCCGGGCGCGGGACCCGCGCCTCCTGCGCGCGCCGTTCTTCACGCCCGCAACGCCCCACGTATGGGACCCGGCTGAGGGGTGGCGGCCCGCGGACGGTACATCCCCGGCACCCGTGCCGCCGAGGGCGAGTCTGCGCGTACTGACGTGGAACACGCTGTGGGACCGGTACGACAGCGACCGCATCGACACCGCCCGGCGCAGGCCGCTGCTGCTCGCGGCCCTGGAGGAGGCGGACGCGGACGTCATCGCCCTTCAGGAGGTCGAAACCGGGCTGCTCGCCCAGCTGTTGCAGGCGTCGTGGGTCCGCGCGGGCTACACCCTGGGCACCGACCCGGGCGGCAAGGACGTCGACGACAGCGGTCTGCTGCTGCTCAGCCGACTGCCCGTACGGGAGGCGGGACGGCACGAATTCGGACCGCACAAGGCCGTCACCGCCATCACCGTGGAGAGCGGCTCCGGCCCGCTCGTGGTGGCGGCGACCCATCTGAGCAGCGACCACTCCGACGACGGCGCCGCCCGGCGGGATGCCGAACTGACCAGCCTCGCCGAGGGACTCGGCGGCGTGGACGGCGAGCTGATCCTGCTCGGCGACTTCAACGACGGCAGCGACGGACCGGCTCTCGCGCTGGGGCTGCGGGACGCCTGGACCGAGGTGCACGGGCCCGGCGACCGGACCCCCACCTTCGATCCCGGCGTCAATCCGCTGGCCGCGGTGTCCTCACTGTCCGGCCGGGCATCCCGGCTGGACCGGATCTTCCTTCGGGAGGGGCCGCTGCGGGCGAACCGGGTGTACCTGCGCGGCGACGCGCCTACACCGGACGGGCTGTACATATCGGATCATTACGGAGTGGAAGCAGACCTGACCGTCGGCGGGACCGAGCCCGCCGACGTCCTCGCCGTCGCGCCGACGGCACGCACGGCGGTGGCATGGATCCCGCCCCGGGAGCTGTGGCCGTCGATCCAGCACATCCGCCAGGAACACGACCGGCAGATCCACCGCTGGCCGCCGCACGTCAATCTGCTCTTCGGTTTCGTGCCGGAGTCCGACTTCGAGCGGGCGGCCCCGCTGCTGGCCGAAGCAGCGGCGGAGACCGCGGCGTTCACCGCCCGGCTGGAGGGTGTGCACACCTTCGGTCACCGGGAGGACGCCACGGTCTGGCTCGACCCGGCTGCCGCCGACGCGACGCCATGGGCAGAACTGCGCCGTGCGCTGGAGCAGCGTTTCCCGCTCTGCGGGGGCCGCGCCCGCGGCTTCACCCCGCACCTCTCGCTGGGCCGTACCCGCGATCCGCACCAGCTCGCCGCCCACTGCGCCGACCTGCTCGACGGCATGTCGGCACGAGTGGGGGAGCTGGTACTGCTCTCCCGCCGGGGCGACGAGCCGATGCGGCCGCGGGCCACGATCGCGCTGGGGACGGGTGAGGTGCGGTGGCTGTCCGAGTCGGCCGAAGCCACCGAGTCACCCAAGTCACCCAAGTCCCCCACGTCCCCCGGAGCCGTCATCGCCGAGCCGCTCGCGGACCGGGCCGTGCAGCGCATCTCCGAGGCCCTGGGCGAAGGAGTCGTCCACACCGTCGGATCGCGCCGCATGGGCTGCGAACTGGCGGGCGCGGACCTGGACCTGGTCGCGGCACTGCCGGGCGCCGTCGACATGGCTGACGTCCGGGCGCGGGTGACCGCCGGGCTGCCGGACGCCACCCGGGTACGGGAGGTGACCGGCGCCCGGGTCCCTGGCCTGCGACTGCGCGCCGGTGATCTCGACGTGGACCTGGTCGTGGTCGCGACCGGAGCGATCGCTCCGGCCGAAGCGGTCGCTCGCCGGGCCGAGTTGGGCGAGGCGGCCGCGATCGCGCTGAGTGCGGTGAGCGACGCGGACGCGGTACGGGCCGAGGCCGGCGCCGACCGAGCCGACCCTGAAGCGTTCGCCCGGCTCGCCAGGCAGGTGAAGGCCTGGGCGAGGGCGCGCGGCCTGGACGCGGCCCCCTTCGGTGGACTGCCGGGCCTGGCCTGGTCGGTGCTCGCGGCCCGTACGACACGCGAGGCCACGGGCTCCGCCGACGAGGACCTGCTCGGTGAATTCTTCGGCACCTGGGCCGCCTGGGACTGGCGTGAACCGGTGGGCCTCGCAACTGCCGTTGCGGGACCGCACGCAGCGGTGACCGTCATGACCCCCACGGCGCCGGTCCGCAGCTGCACCGCACAGGTCGGCACCGGCTTCCGGAACCTGCTCACCGACGAGCTCTACCGGGCCTGGACCGTCCTGGAGACGGCCGCGGAGACCGGCTCCGACCCCTGGCCCGAGCTGCTGTCACCGCCGCCCCTGCACCGGCGGCACGCGGCCTGGGCGATCGTGACCGTACGCCCGGGCCCTGCCGAGGAGTTCGAGGAGACCCTCGGCCGCGTCCGGGGCCACCTTCGCGCGCTGCTCACCGCCCTGGAGGACGCGGGGGCGGCGGATGCGCACGCCTGGCCACGCCCGTGCGAGACGGGCCCGGCGTTGGCGCGGTACGCGATCGGCCTCGGCCGTACGCCGCCGGACGCGGCCCGGCTGGCCCAGATCGCGGAAGGGTGGGTCCGGGGCCTGCGCGGGGTCGGCGTCGCGTGGGCGGAGTGCGGTGTGGTGCCGACCCTGCGCTGACCGTTGCAGTGCTCAGACTCGTCGTGCTCCGCAGCGCCGGATGGTACCCGTACCGCTACCGTCGATGACTATGGGCAAGCGGACGATCACCGTGCACCATGTGCGGGCCGTGCTGCGCGGCGCCGAACGGCGTGGCCTCGACACCGTCCCCCTCCTCCGGACCGCCGGCATTCCCCCGCTCCTGCTGGGCGACGACCGCGCCCGCGTGACGCGCGCCCAGTTCGCTCTGCTGTTCCGTGCGCTGTACCGGGCCACCGACGACGAGTTCCTGGGCCTCGGCTCCGCGCCCAGCCGCCCCGGCACCTTCGCGATGATGTGCTACGCCTCGCTGGGCTGCCGCGATCTGGGCGCGGCGATCGAGCGCGGGATCAGGCGGGCCGACGCGAGTTGACCCGAAGTCAGTGAAGCTGAGCTTCCCGGTCAGGACGGAACTTACTCACCGGTCACTACCTTCTCCCCAACTGCCCAGCACCACTGGACCGTTGGGAGAGCCGCAATGCACGTACGTACCCGGGTGCTCGCCGTCCTGGCAGCACTCGCCCTCTCGGCAGCCACCCCCACAGCCTCCGCCGACGGCACGTCCGAGCCCTCGGCAGGTCGCCCCGGCGACATCGTCGGCTCGGCGCCGAGCGCCTTCCATCCCCTGCCCGGCCAGCCCACCAACACCAAGGCCTGGCGCATCGAATACCGCTCCACCACCGCCAAGGGGACCCCGAACGTCGTCTCCGGCACCGTCATCGTCCCCCAGGACGGCCGCACCGGGCCGCGGCCGCTGATCACCTACGCCGTCGGGACGGTCGGCCTGGGCGACAGCTGCGCTCCGAGTTCCGGATTCCCGTACGGCACCACCTTCGAAGCCAATCTCATCCAGCAGCTCACCCTGCGCGGCTGGGCCGTCGCCGTCACCGACTACGAAGGGCTCGGCACCCCCGGCGACCACACCTACACCGTGGGCCGCTCGGCCGGGCAGTCCATGCTCGACGCCGCCCGCGCGGCGATCCGGCTCCCGGCGGCCGGTCTTTCACCGGACTCGCCGGTCGGCATCATGGGCTACTCGCAGGGCGGCCAGGCATCGAGCTGGGCGGCCGAGCTGCACGACTCGTACGCACCGGAACTGAAGGTGAAGGGCACCGCGACCGGCGGCGTCCCCGGCGATCTGATGAAGGTCGCCGACTTCAACAACGGCTCCTACGGCTCGGGCCTGATCTTCATGGCCGCCGCGGGCCAGAACGCGGCCTTCCCCGAGCTGAACCTGGACTCCTACCTCAACCCCGCGGGTAAGGCACTCGTCGACTTCTTCAGGAAGAACTGCGTGGCGATCGACTCGACGGTCGGCTCGTTCAAGAAGATCTCCGACCTCACGGTCAGGAACCCCCTCGACCAGCCGGACTGGCAGCAGCGCCTGCGCGAATCGTCCGTCGGCACGCACGCGCCGGACCGACCGGTGTACCTGTACCACGCGCTGGGCGACGAGCTGATTCCGTATGCGGAGGGCAAGAAAGTCCGGTCGCAGTGGTGCGCCGCAGGCGCGACCGTCCAGTGGAAGACGATCCCGATCGGCGAACACGTCAGCGGCGTGATCACCGAGTCGGTCCCGGCCGCCAACTGGCTCGCGGACCGGTTCGCGGGGAAGCCCACGGGCGGCAACTGCTGAGGCGGCCGCCGTACGCTGGAGGCATGACTGAGCGGAAACCGCCGGGCGTCAGCTTCGAGTCGTGGGTCGACAAGCAGATACGGGACGCCTCGGAGCGCGGAGACTTCAAGGATCTGCCGGGCTTCGGCAAGCCCCTCCCCGACGAGACGGCTCCGTACGACGAACTGTGGTGGGTCAAGGGCAAGATGCACCGCGAGGGCGTTTCCGTCCTGCCGCCGACGCTGGCGCTGCGCAAAGAGGCGGAGGACGCACGGGAGGCGGCGGGGCGGGCGGCGACGGAATCCCAGGTGCGGCGCATTCTGACCGAGGTCAACGAGAAGATCGAAGCGGCGATCCGCAGGCCGCCGGCGGGTCCGCCGCTGGGTATTCACCCGTTCGACGTCGAGGCGGTCGTAGCCGAATGGCGCGCTGCGCGTTAACGCTGGATGTGCGGCTCGGCCGCACATCCAGCCCCGCCGGCGTTTGAGGCGCGGGGTCTGGGGCGGAGCCCCAGTTCGGGAAGGGGCGGGGTGGGGTGGGGTGAAGCCCGCCGCAGGCGACCCGCACCACAGGCGCAACCCGTCAGCGCCGCGCCTGCGGCAACGCCGGAAGTTTCTCGTCGTACAGCCACATCCTGAACAGCCCGTCCAGCGGATGCTCGGAATACCGCTGCGCAAGCGCGATGAACTCCTCCGTCGTCACCACCCCATGCCGGTGCGCCGTCGTCCACTCCCGCATCACCGCCACAAACGCGGCATGCCCGATCACCGTCCGCAGCGCATGCATCGTCAGCCCGCCCCGCTCGTAGAGCCGGTCGTCGAACAGCCGCCGCAAGCCGGGGTCGCCGATCTTGATGTCTTGCCGCATCAGGGCCAGCTTGGCCCGGGACTTGGCCGCGAGGGCCGCGGCCGAGGGCCCGCCCGACACCTCGGACCACAACCACTCGGCGTACTTCGCGAAGCCCTCGTTGAGCCAGATGTGCCGCCAGTCGGCCACGGTCAGGCTGTTGCCGAACCACTGGTGGGCCAGTTCGTGTGCGATCAGGCGCTCGCTGCCGCGCCGCCCGTCGACGTGGTTGGATCCGAAGATCGAAAGACCCTGCGCCTCGACGGGCACGTCCAGTTCCTCGTCCACGACCACGACGGCGTAGTCGTCGAAGGGGTACGGGCCGAAGAGATCCGTGAAGGCGGTCATCATCTGCGGCTGCCGCGCGAAGTCGTGTTCGAAGCGGCCGAGCAGCTCGCGCGGCACGGCGGCGGGCTGGGGCACGCGTCCCGCGTGTGCCACGTCGACCAGTTCGTACGGCCCGATCTGGACGGTCGCGAGATACGTCGCCATCGGCGCGGGCTGCTCGTACACCCAAGTCGTCGTGGAGGCGCTGATCGTACGGGAGGTGAGCGTCCCGTTGGCGACGACGGTGTACGGCGAAGGGGCGGTCACCGCGATCCGGTAGACGGCCTTGTCGCCCGGGCGGTCGTTGCACGGGAACCAGGAGCGGGCGCCGCTCGGCTGGGAGGCCACCAGCGCGCCGTCCTCCAGCTGTTCCCAGCCGAGGTCCCCCCAGTCCCGGGTGCGGACGGGATGGGGGACGCCGGTGTAGCGCACCTCGACGGTGAAGGCGGCCCCCGCGCGCAGCGGCTTGGCGGGCCGTACGCGCAGCTTGTCGGTGCGGTGGGTGTACCGGGCCGGGCGGCCGCCGTCGACGAGGACGCGGTTGATGCGGAACTGGCCGAGGTCCAGGGCGACTTCGGCCAGATCCCGCTCGGCGACGGCGCTGATCCTGGCCCGGCCGGAGAGCCGGCCGGTGTGCGGGCGGTAGTCCAGCTCCAGGTCGTACTCCGTGGTGCGGTAGCCGCTGTCACCGTGCTGCGGCAGGTACGAATCCCTCACCGTCGTGCGCCCTCGCGTTTCTTGCTGTCGTGCGTGTGCCTGTGCCTGTGCGTGTGCCCGAGTCTGAACTACGGCTTCCAGGCCGCGATCGGATTGCCCAGCCAGCGGGTGCCCGCGGGCACCCTCTCCCCACGCATCACCAGCGACGCCGGACCGACCGCGGCGCGGTCGCCGACGACCGAGCCGGGCAGCGCGATGCCGTGCGGGCCCAGCGTCGCGCCGGATCCGAGAACGACATTGTCCATACGCATGATCCGGTCATGGAAGAGGTGCGTCTGAACAACACAGCCACGATTCACACTGGCGCCGCCGCCGACGGTGACAAGATCGGCCTCCGGCAGCCAGTACGTCTCGCACCAGGCGCCGCGGCCTATGCGGGCGCCGAGGAGACGCAGCCACCAATTCATCAGCGGCGTGCCGCCGGTCGCGCCGACCAGCCACGGCACGGCGAGCACCTCGACAAAGGTGTCCGCGAGCTCGTTGCGCCACACGAACGACGACCACAGCGGGTGCTCGACCGTCTTGAAACGGCCTACCAGCAGCCACTTCGCCGCGATCGCGACCAGGCAGGCCGCCAGGCCGCCGACGAGCAGCAGCCCGCCGGTGGAGAGCACAGCGAGGCCCACACCGATGCGGGAGGCCAGCAGCGCGAAGGCCGCGAGCGCGAGCACGGCGAGCGCCACGCCGCACATGACCGGCACGATCCGGCAGACCTCGACGGCCGCGCGCGCCCACACCAGCCGCTTCGGCGGGTCGAAGGTACGGCTCTGGTCGCCCTCTTCGGCCGCCCGCGGCAGCTTCATCGGCGGCATGCCGAGCCAGGAGCTGCCCGCCTTGGCGCGCTTCGGGGTCGAAGACAGCACGCCGACCAGGCCCCGCTTGGGCACGGAACGGCCCGCGGCCGTCATCCCGGAGTTGCCGAGGAAGGCCTTCTTGCCGATCCGCGCCTCGGCGATCCGCAGCCAGCCGCCGCCCAGTTCGTACGAGGCGACCATCGTGTCGTCGGCGAGGAACGCGCCGTCACCCACCGTCGTCATCGCGGGCAGCGCCAGCACGGTGGACACCTCGACCCTGCGGCCCACTTTCATGCCCAGCGCCCGCAGCCACACGGGCGTGAACAGGCTCGCGTACAGCGGGAAGAGATGTACCCGGGCCATGTCCATCAGCCGCTCGGTCGCCCACGCCTGCCAGGCGACGCGGCCGTGGACGGGGTGGTAACCCTCGCGCAGGCCGATGCTCAGCAGCCGCACGCCGGCCAGGACGATCAGTGCGTACGTGACCACGGCGACGACCGTCGCGAGCGGCACGGCGGTCAGGGCCGCGGTCAGCGCCTCACCGAGGCCGGTGCTGCCGCGCACGAACAGGCCGATGACCAGCAGGCCGGGCAGCGCGGCGATCGCGGGCAGCAGCCCGAGAAGCAGCGAGGTCAGCGAATAGACCCCGATCCAGCGGCGCCTGCGCGGCGGACGGCCGTCGGGGAGACGGCGGTTGGCCTTGCCCTTGCGGGACGCGGGCACACCCGACCAGCGCTCGCCCGCCGGGACCGTGCCCGTCACACCCGAACCGGGCGCGATCTCGGCCCGCTTGCCGACCCGCGCACCGGGGAAGAGCGTGCTGCGGGCGCCTACCGTGGCCCCCGCACCGATGCGTACGGAGCCGATGTGCAGCCGGTCGCCGTCGAGCCAGTGCCCGGACAGATCCACCTCGGGCTCGACCGCGCTGCCCTTGCCGAGCCGCAGCATGCCGGTGACCGGCGGCAGGGCATGCAGATCGACGTCCTCGCCGATCCGCACGCCGAGCGCGCGTGCGTAGTACGTGAGCCAGGCGCCGGCGAGGCTGGTCGCGCCGCTCATCTCGGCGAGGCGTTCGGCCGTCCACAGCCGCAGATGTACGCGGCCGCCGCGCGGATACGTGCCGGGGCGCAGGCCGCGCAACAGCAGTCGTGCACCGCCCGCGGCGATCACGATCCGGCCGACCGGGCTGACGAAGAGCAGCCAGCCGAGCGCCACCCACCACCAGGACACGGTCGGCGCCCAGGGCGCGCCGATCACATTGCCGACCGCGGCCGCGACCACGCCCCAGCGCAGCCCGGCCACACCGAACAACGGCAGCATGAGCAGTGTCTGCGCGATTCCGGTGCGCCGCGGCACCGGCTGTACGTCGCGTGCCTCGGTCCCGCCCGCCGTGGACGCCTCCAGCGTCCGGGCGAGCGCGCCGAGGGTCGGGTTCTGGTAGATGTCGCCGACCGAACCGGCGGCGAAGCGCTCACGAATCCGCGACACCAGCTGCGCGGCGGCCAGACTGCCGCCACCGTTCGAGAAGAAGTCGGCGTCGGGCCCGGTCACGGGCGCCCCGAGCAGTTCGGTCCACTGCTCGGCCAGCCACGCCTCGGTCTCGGTGAGCTCGGCCGCCTCCGCGTCCGCGGTGTCCAGGGCGGGCAACGGCCAGGGCAGCGCGGCCCTGTCGACCTTGCCCGAGGTACGAGTGGGGAGGGTGTCCACGACGGCGATGAGCGGCACGAGCGCGGCGGGCAGCTCTGTGCGCAGCCGCGCGACGGCGTCGGCGGAGTCGAAGGGCACGGTGTCGAGGCGCAACGCGTCGCAGACGCTGTCGACGTCGGGCCGGGCGCCGTCGCGCCGCAAGCCGTCGGCGTCCGCCGGGCCGGAGCCGGTGACCGCCTCGGCCCCGGCGTCGGGTACGTCGGCGTCGTCAGCCGGGCCGGAAGCCCCACCGTCCACAGCGGCCGCAGGCCCACTCGGCACCACGTACCCCACCAGCAGTTGATGCCCCGCGCCCGTCGTGCGGACCGCCGCCGCCGCGCCCGCAACCCCGGGGAGCGACTGCAACGCGGCGTCGATCTCGCCGAGTTCGATACGGCGGCCGCCGAGCTTGATCTGCTCGTCCGCGCGGCCGACGAAGAGCAGGCCCTCCTCCTCCGCCTTGACCAGGTCACCGCTGCGGTACGCGCGGTCCCAGCCGAGGGCGGGCAGGGGCGCGTACTTCTCGGCGTCCTTCTCCGCGTCCAGGTAGCGCGCGAGGCCCACGCCGCCGATGACCAGTTCTCCGGTCTCGCCCATGGGCACGACCTCGCCGCGGGCGTCCACGACGGCGAGCTCCCAGCCGTCGAGCGGCAGCCCGATCCGTACCGGCCCTTCGCCGGTCAGCGGCGCGGCGCAGGCGACGACGGTGGCCTCGGTCGGGCCGTAGGTGTTCCAGACCTCACGGCCCGGGACGGCCATGCGCTCCGCCAGCTCGGGCGGGCAGGCCTCGCCGCCGAAGATCAGCAGCCGTACGTCGTCGAGTGCCTCGGCGGGCCAGAGCGCGGCGAGCGTGGGCACCGTCGACACGACGGTGATGCGCTGCTCGACCAGCCAGGGGCCGAGGTCGAGGCCGGTGCGTACGAGGGAGCGGGGGGCGGGCACCAGGCAGGCGCCGTGGCGCCACGCGAGCCACATCTCCTCGCAGGAGGCGTCGAAGGCGACGGAGAGCCCGGCGAGCACCCGGTCGCCGGGGGCGAGCGGCTCCTGGGCCAGGAAGATGCGGGCCTCGGCGTCGACGAACGCGGCGGCGTTGCGGTGGGTGACGGCAACGCCCTTGGGCTTGCCGGTGGAGCCGGAGGTGAAGATGATCCACGCGTCGTCGTCGGGCCCGGGACGGCGGCCGGTGTCGCCGCCGCACGCACCGCGCGGCGTGATCTCACGCCCCGCGCCGATCACGGCGCTCACGGCCGCCTCGGTGAAGACCAGTTCGGCGCGCTCGTCGGGGTCCTCGGCGTCGACCGGGACATACGCGGCGCCTGCGGCGAGCACGGCGAGGATCGAGACGTACAGGTCGGCCGTGCCGGACGGCACGCGTATCCCGACGCGGTCGCCGATGCCTGTTCCGGTGTCGGCGAGCCGCAGTCGCAGCTTCTCGACCTCGTCGATCAGCGCGCGGTAGCTGAGGGGCGCTTCGCCGTCGTCGACGGCGAGTGCGTCCGGGTGACGGCGTGCGCTCTCGTCGAGAATGTCGAGGAGGGTGCGCTCGGACGCGGCGGCGCCGGCGGTGAACAGCGCGGTCGCGGGCGCATCGTCAAGCAGCGGATCGAGGAGAGCCGGAGACTCCGGGGCCATAGTCATACAGCGCACCGATCGTCGGCCGACAGGTCGCTTGGTGCGGGTTCGATCCGGTGGATGTCACGCGGGCTCGTACGCATCTCTCACTCTCCGTAGGTCGTGTCGAGTGCGCTGCGAATCCCCATTCCGCGCACGGCAAACGAGGAGTTTATCCACCGTTCACCCGACTCGCCTGTTGTACGTAGGAGAGGCGACCGGCACCCGCCGACGGGACCGGTCATGGCCCAAGCGGCATAGCCCCTGCTCGGGAGGGTCGCGACCACCGCTCTACCGACGGGTATCCGGAGCGCCCACAGACACGCGACTGTGGCGAAGGGCACTCGTCTGTCACCCGTTGTTCACCGTGAGAGATGGCCTGCGCGGCTCTCGACCAACTCCTGACCCACAAGTAACCTTACTCCGGAGTAAATTCATCAGAGAGTCAGGAGTTCAGGACAATGGCCGACCGCTCTCTGACTGTTCTGGCGCGGGGCGCCCTGACTTCGCCCCTGAAGCGGAACATCCACGCCCGGGCCCCGCTGCCCACGACCCGGCTGGTAGAGCGGAATGTACGGATCGATCCCGCCCGCCTCGCCGCGTACGCACGGATCTGCGGCTTCCCCGCGACCGGGCCGCTGCCGCTCCCGTATCCGCACATCCTCGGCTTCCCGCTCGCGATGCGGCTGATGGCCGACCGGAACTTCCCGCTGCCGCTCCTCGGGCTCGTCCACACCCGTATCGAGGTCACCGGCCATCACGCCCTGCACCCCGAAGACACGCCTGAACTAACCGTGTACGCCGAAGAGTTGATACCGCACCGGCGCGGCACTGAGGTCACGGTCGTGACGCAGGCCCGGCTGGACGGCGAGCTCGTATGGGAGTCACGCAGCGGCTATCTGGCCCGGCACCGCACCTCGTACGACAGCCCCCGCGATGCCGGACCCGAGCTGCCGCTGCCCGCGATCGCCGAATGGCGGCTCCCGGCTGATCTGGGACGCCGCTACGGCGCGGCCTCCGGCGACCGCAACCCCATCCATCTCTGTCCGCTCACCGCGCGGCTCTTCGGCTTCCCGCGCGCGATCGCCCACGGCATGTGGACCTTCGCCCGCTGCCTGGCCGAAGCGGACATGTCTCAAGTGACCTTCGTACGAGCCGACTTCAAGGCACCCGTCCTGCTGCCCGGCACCGTGACGTACGCGGCGGATGGTGATGCCTTCCAGCTCCGCAGCAGCGAACGGATCCACCTCGCAGGACGCACGGCGCGGCCCTGAACGCCACACGATTCAGCGGGAGGGCGACCAGCGATCCCCGCTCATCAGATTCCCCAGCCCCATCCACGCGAAGTTCATCAGCGTCCCGGCCGCTTCCTTAGCCGAGACGTCCCCCGACTCGTTCGCCCACCCCGCGAGCGACTCGGCGGCCCCCACCAGCGCCTGCGCGAGCCCCGCCACATCCCGGTCCGCGAGCTCGTGATCCCGGTGCGCCTCGCGCGCTGCGGCCCCGATGAGCCCGGTCACCACCGCCACGATCGCGTCCCGCATCACGACCACCTCGGCGGCGAACGGCTCCCCGTGCGTACGCGCCTGACGGTGCAGCACCGCCCAGCCGTCCGGATTCTCCGCGGTGTGCGTGAAGAACGCCGCGAGCCCCGCCCACAGCTGCCGGTCCGCCGCGAGCCCCGGCTCGACGGCCACCTGCACGGCGGCGATCAGCGCCTCCGCCTCACGCCTGATGCACGCAGTGAAGAGCTCTTCCTTGGAGTTCAGATACAGATAGACCAGCGGCTTGGAGACCCCGGCGAGCTCCGCGATCTCATCCATCGAGGCCGCGCGGTAGCCCCGCTGCCCGAAGGTCTGCACGGCCGCGTCCATCATCTGCCGCTCGCGCACGGCACGCGGCATGCGTTTGCTCTTCGCGCCTTTCACAGCACCCATGTCAGACACCTTCCCGCCCCACACACTTACTCCGCGGTAAGACTACGACCCACGGGGAGACAGTTGTGCGGGCATCGGGGTCAGGCGTCCACGAGCTCCTTCGAGCCGAGCTTGCGCCGGCCGACCGCGGGCTACTGGACGGCGCCGTCCTCCTGCGAACGGTTCGCCTCGAGGCGGGCCTTGGCCCCCTCGACCTTGTGGACGATCTGCTCGGACATCGCGTCGCGCTGCTTGCGCAGCAGGACGAAGCTCAGTGGCGCGGAGAGCACGAGCGCGAGCAGCACGACCCAGACGAAGTTCGAGTCACCGAGTCCCTTGGGCAGCGCGCCCACCTGGACCAGGCCGCCGACGAGGACGAAGCAGCCGATGAAGATGGCCAGGCGCAGGGTGGTGTACCGGATCGCGGCGGTCGACTTCGCGGACACGGGGGCCTTCTCTCTTCGTACGACAGGTCATGCCCGTCCAGTGAAGCACGTCCCCTTTGGGATCAATTCAGCGGGAGCAGCATCGTGATGTCATCGCGGTCGTCGCCCTCGGCGACCCGGATCGCACCGGGCACGCGCCCGACCTCCTTGTAGCCGCAGGCGGCGTAGAACCGGTCCACGCCGGTGCCGCCGCGGCAGGTGAGCCGTATCGCTTCGATGCCCTCGAAGCCCCGGCCGGCGTCTTCGGCTGCGGCCATGAGATCGCGGCCGTAGCCCTTGCCCTGGTGCTTGGGGTGGACCATGACCGTGTAGAGCCAGACCCAGTGCCGCATCAGCCGGTGCGTGTTGTACGTGAGGAAGGCGGTGGCCGTGACGGCGCCCTCCTCGTCGTACCCGACGAGCAGCCGGGTGCGCCCTTCGGCCATCGCGGCCAGGTGCTTCACCAGCTCGGGCCGGACGGCGTCGGCGCTGACGGGCGGTACGAAGCCGACGGACCCACCGGCGTTGGACACGTCGACCCAGAGCGCGACGATGCCGTCGCGGAGGTCGCGGTCGATCGGCGGATCCAGCTGGAACGTAAGGGCCATTCGGTGATGCTAGCCATTACGCCTGGAGGGCTTCAACCGGTGTCCAGAACGCGAGAAAGCCCCGCCGCACGGGAGGCGCGACGGGGCTTTCTGCGGGGCACGTTGCCGCGCCGCCACAAGGCGTCGGCTCGCGCCGCAGCCGCGGGACCCGGCACGGGCTCCCGTCTGCGGCGGACCCCGGCGTCGGCGACGGGGGCGTGGGGGCGCAGCCCCACCCGGGTCAGACCCGCATCGGCTGCGGCGACTCGCGGCGGGCCGCGTCCGGGCCCGGGTACTCGCGGATGATCTCGTAGCGCGTGTTCCGCTCCACCGGGCGGAAGCCCGCGTCGCGGATCAGGTCCAGGAGATCCTCACGGCCCAGCTTGTTCGGCGTGCCGTAGTTGTCCGCGTCGTGCGTGATCTTGTACTCGACGACCGAGCCGTCCATGTCGTCCGCGCCGTGCTGCAGCGCCAGCTGCGCCGTCTGCACACCGTGCATCACCCAGAAGACCTTGACGTGCTGGACGTTGTCGAACAGCAGCCGCGAGACCGCGAAGGTCTTCAGCGCCTCGGCCCCCGTCGCCATCGTCGTCCGCGCCTGCAGCCGGTTGCGGACCTTGCCGTCCTGCATGTCCACGAAGTCGTGCTGGTAGCGCAGCGGGATGAAGACCTGGAAGCCGCCGGTCTCGTCCTGGAGTTCACGCAGGCGCAGGACGTGGTCGACACGGTGCCGGGGCTCTTCGATGTGGCCGTACAGCATCGTGCACGGGGTCTTGAGACCCTTCTCGTGCGCGAGCCGGTGGATGCGCGACCAGTCCTCCCAGTGGGTGCGGTGGTCGACGATGTGCTGCCGGACCTCCCAGTCGAAGATCTCCGCGCCGCCGCCGGTCAGCGACTCCAGACCGGCCTCGATCAGCTCGTCGAGGATCTCGGATGCCGAGAGGCCCGAGATCGTCTCGAAGTGGTGGATCTCCGTCGCGGTGAACGCCTTCAGCGAGACGTTCGGCAGGGCCTTCTTCAGCTCGCTGAGCGACCGCGGGTAGTAACGCCACGGCAGGTTGGGGTGGAGCCCGTTGACGATGTGCAGCTCGGTGAGGTTCTCGTTCTCCATCGCCTTGGCGAGGCGGACGGCCTCCTCGATGCGCATGGTGTACGCGTCCTTCTCGCCCGGCTTGCGCTGGAACGAGCAGTACGCGCACGACGCGGTGCACACATTGGTCATGTTGAGGTGGCGGTTGACGTTGAAGTGGACGACGTCACCGTTCTTGCGCGTCCGCACCTCGTGCGCGAGGCCGCCGAGCCACGCCAGGTCGTCCGACTCGTAGAGGGCGATACCGTCCTCGCGGGTCAGCCGCTCCCCGGCCCGGACCTTCTCCTCCAGCTCGCGCTTGAGACCTACATCTTGAAAAGATGCAGTCATATGCGGCCGCCTCCCAATGTCTCGGCAAAACAGGCTTCACCAACCGTACTCCCCCGCACTTTTCAGGCGGGGGGACCCCCATTGACGCTCCGCATCAGCCCTCTTCGGGCAGATCTCCGACCCGGTTCTCCCACTTCGTGGAGAGCACGATCGTCGTACGCGTACGCGACACACCCCTCGTGCCGGACAGCCGGCGGATCGTCTTCTCCAGACCGTCCACGTCGTTGGCCCGCACCTTGAGCATGTACGAGTCGTCGCCCGCGATGAACCAGAGGTCCTCGATCTCGGCCAGGTCCTTGAGCCGCCGCGCCACATCCTCGTGGTCGGCCGCGTCGGAGAGCGAGAGGCCGATCAGTGCCGTGACGCCGAGGCCGAGCGACCTGGCGTCGACGGTGGCTCGATAGCCGGTGATGACACCTGCCGCCTCGAGGCGGTTGATGCGATCGGTGACGGAGGGCCCGGAGAGCCCGACGAGCCGGCCGAGCTCTGCGTACGAGGCTCTGCCGTTCTCCCTGAGGGCCTGGATGAGCTGCCTGTCCACCGCGTCCATATGCCTGGACCCTTCCATTATTCAGCGATCCCGCAAGTTTACCATTAGAATCTAAGGTATGCAGGGTGAAATTCCTACGAATTAAGCAAAATGCAGGAATCCAGGCTAGTCCGTACGAGGGCCACCCAGCTCTCCCTCCCACCGGCGGTACAGCCGATGCGGCACCCCCGCCGCGTCCAGCACCCGCCCCGCCACGAAGTCCACCAGGTCCTGGATGTGCGTCGCACCCGCGTAGAACGCCGGGGACGCGGGGAGCACCATGGCGCCCGCCTCGTCCAGTGTCACCAGATGCCTGAGGGTCTGCCCGTTCAGCGGGGTCTCGCGCACCGCGACCACCAGCTTCCGGCGCTCCTTGAGCGTCACGCTCGCGGCACGCTGCAGCAGATCCTTCGAGAGCCCGAGCGCGACCCCGGCCACGCACGCCGTGGACGCCGGGACGATGAGCATCCCCTTGACGGGATACGAACCGGACGAGGGCCCGGCGGCCAGATCCCCTGCCGCCCAGTGCCGTACGTCGTCCACGTCCACCCGGAAGGTGTCCGGCTTTCCGTCGGCGCCGCGCGCCAGCCACTCACGCAGATCGTCGCGCCAGTGCGCGTCGCGGAACGCGATCCCCGTCTCGTCGAGCAGCGTCAGCCGCGAGGCGCGGCTGACCACCAGGTCCACGCTCTCGCCGGCGGCGAGCAGCCCGCGCAGCACGGCGGCGGCGTACGGCGTCCCGGACGCGCCGGAGACGCCCACCACCCACGGGGTGCGCTTGGCGTCGTTCATGCTGCTGAGCCTATCCGCCGGTCACACGGTCAGGCCGCGCACCAGCAGATCGAGCAGCGCACACCCGAACAGGGCGATCCCGATGAACCCGTTGACGTTGAAGAAGGCGCGGTTGAGGCGGGACAGGTCGTGCGGCTTCACGATCGTGTGCTCGTAGAGGAACGCGGCGGTGACGATCACCAGGCCGGTCCAGAAGAAGCCGCCCGCGTCCGTGGCCAGCGCGTACCAGATCAGCAGGACAGTCGTCACGACATGGCAGGCGCGGGCTCCGTAGAGCGCCGCGGGGATACCGAAGCGGGCCGGGACCGACATCACGCCGTGGGCGCGGTCGGCCTCGACGTCCTGGGAGCCGAAGATCAGGTCGAAGCCGCCGATCCAGACGCCGACGGCGAGGCCGAGGATCACCGCCTCCCAGGACCACTGGCCCGTGATCGCGATCCACGCGCCGACCGGGCCCATGGCCTGGGCGAGGCCGAGGATCGCGTGCGGGAAGTTCGTGAACCGCTTGCCGTACGGATAGACCACCATCGGGATCACGGCGATCGGCGCGAGCGCGAGGCACAGCGGATTCAGCGCGGCCGCGGCACCCAGAAAGATGACGACGGCGATCAGCGCGCCGGTCCACGCGGACCTCACCGAGACCGCGCCGGTGACCAGTTCACGGTTCTCGGTGCGCGGATTGCGGGCGTCGATCTCGCGGTCGATGATCCGGTTGCAGGCCATCGCGAAGGTCCGCAGCCCGACCATGGCGAGGGTGACCAGCAGCAGCCGCCCCCAGTGGATGTTCTTGTCGAGCTGGAACATCGCGGTCAGCGAGGCGATGTACGCGAAGGGCAGCGCGAAGACCGAGTGCTCGATCATGACGAGCCGCAGAAACGACTTGGTCCTGCCGGGTTGCGGGACTGCTGCGGCAGCGCTGCTCACAGGCCGTACTCCTTCCACCGGCGGTCGACCTTCGCCGCCGTCTCCGGGTCCGACTCGACCATGTTCGGCCAGCCGCCGTCCCGGACGTACCCCTCCTCGGGGAGCTTCTTCGTCGCGTCGATGCCCGCCTTGCCGCCCCAGAACTGCTGGTAGGAGGCGTGGTCGAGATGGTCGACGGGACCCTCGACGACGGTGAGGTCGCGGGCGTAGTCGGTGTTGCCGAGCGCGCGCCAGGAGACCTCGTGCAGATCGTGCACGTCGCAGTCCGCGTCGACGACGACGATCAGCTTCGTCAGGGACATCATGTGCGCCCCCCAGATCGCGTGCATGACCTTCTGCGCGTGCTTGGGGTACTTCTTGTCGATCGAGACGATCGCACAGTTGTGGAAGCCGCCCGACTCGGGCAGGTGGTAGTCCACGATGTCCGGCACGATGATCTTGAGCAGCGGCAGGAAGAAACGCTCCGTGGCCCGGCCGAGCGGGCCGTCCTCGGTCGGCGGGCGGCCCACCACGATCGACTGGAGCAGCGGCCGCTTGCGCATGGTCACGCAGTCGATGGTCAGCGCGGGGAACGGCTCCTGCGGCGTGTAGAAGCCGGTGTGGTCGCCGAAGGGGCCCTCCGGGAGCGTCTCGCCCGGCTCCAGCCAGCCCTCCAGGACGACTTCGGCGTTCGCCGGGACCTGGAGCGGCACCGTCTTGCAGTCGACCATCTCGATCCGCTTGCCCGCCACGAAGCCCGCGAGGAGGTACTCGTCGATGTCACCGGGCAGCGGCGCGGTCGATGCGTACGTCACCGCGGGCGGGCAGCCGAAGGCGATCGCGACCGGCAGTCGCTCGCCCCTCTCGGCGGCCACCGCGTAGTGGTTGCGGCTGTCCTTGTGGATCTGCCAGTGCATGCCGATGGTGTTCCGGTCGTGGCGCTGGAGGCGGTACAGACCGAGGTTCCGCACGCCCGTTTCCGGATGCTTGGTGTGCGTAAGACCCAGATTGAAGAAGGAGCCGCCGTCCTCCGGCCAGGTGAACAGCGCGGGCAGCTGGTCCAGATCGACGTCTTCGCCGCGCAGGACGACCTCCTGCACCGGCGCGTTCTTCACCTTCTTCGGCGGTACGTGCACCATCGTGCCGAGCTTCCCGAAGGCCTCGCGCACCCCGACGAAACCGTGCGGCAGCTCCGGCTTGAGCAGCCCGCCGATCTTGTCGCTGATCTCGGAGTAGGACTTCAGGCCGAGGGCCTTGAGCAGCCGGCGGTCCGTGCCGAAGACGTTCATCGCGAGCGGCATCGCCGACCCGCGGACGTTCTCGAAGAGCAGCGCCGGGCCGCCCGCCTTGTTCACGCGGTCGACGATCTCCCCGACCTCCAGATACGGATCGACCTCGGCCTTGATGCGCTTGAGGTCTCCCTCGCGCTCCAGCGCCCGGAGCAGGGAGCGAAGATCGTCGTAAGCCATGCCGTCAAGTATCGCTGAGGCCTCCGATGATCCCGCGCGCGGCCCGCCCCACTCTGCCGGGGGTCCGGGGGTGGTCCCCCGGGATAGCGCAGCCGTTACGCACTACCCTGGACCCGTAACCGGGGCCGCACGCAGCTCCGCCACCGCTTCCCGGGGGGAACGCACCACCATGCTCCGGTATCTGCCCTTCCTGCTGGTCCTGGCGCTGTGGATCTACGCCTTCATCGACTGCCTCAACACCCCCGAGCAGGAGGTCAAGCACCTCCCCAAGGTGGTCTGGGTCATCATCGTGCTGCTCTTCGGCGAGGTCCTGATCGGCCCGATCGCGTGGCTCGTCGCGGGCAGGGAGCGCCGGGTCTCCGCCGACGGCAGCACCCCGTCGGAATGGCACCGCAACCACCGCACCGAGTTTGTCGCGCCCGACGACAACCCCGAGTTCCTGAAGTCCCTCAAGGACGAGAACAAAAAGGACGAGGGGCTCCTCAAGGACTGGGAGGCGGATCTGCGCCGCCGCGAGGAAGAGCTCAAGCGCCGCGAGAACGGCGACGATCCCAAGCAGCCCTGACATGGAACTGCGTCTGCTGGTGACCTTCGAGAAGGTCGCGACCGTCCTCAGCTTCACTCAGGCGGCGGCCGAGCTGAAGTACGCCCAGTCCAGCGTCACCAGCCAGATCCGCTCGCTGGAGACCTCGCTCGGCACGGAGCTGTTCGACCGGCTCGGCAGCCGGATCCGGCTCACCGAGGCGGGCGAGCGGCTGCTGCCGTACGCCCGCCGCATCATCGAACTGTCCGAAGAGGCCAGGGCCGCCGTCTCCGGAGCCGACGAGCCCGCCGGGACGATCAACGTCGGCACCATGGAGTCGCTCACCTCCTACCGGCTGCCCGCGCTGCTTGAGCTGTTCCACCACCGCTATCCGCACGTGAAGCTGTCGCTGCGGCCCACGCTCGGGGACGAGACCCGCCAGGCGCTGCGCCAGGGGGTGTACGACGTCGGCTTCCTGATGGAACGGGAGACCGTGCACACGGGCCTGCAGACCGAGGTGCTCACCGCCGAGCCGCTGGTCCTGGTCTGCGCGCCCACCCACGCGCTCGCAGACGCTGCCAAGCTGGCGACCGTCGATCTCGCGGACATCCAGCTGGTGGGTACGGAGCCGGGCTGCCCGTACCGCGATCTCTTCGAGCAGGAGCTGCGCGAACGCAACGGCGCTCCCCCGCCCTTCATGGAGTTCGGCACGATCGAGGCGACCAAGCGGGGTGTGGCCGGCGGCCTCGGGGTCGCACTCCTGCCGCGCATGGCAGTGCGCGAGGAGCTGGCGTCGGGGGCGCTCCTCGCGCTGCCGTGGGAGCCGCCGTTCCAGCTGTACACGCAGGTTGCGTGGCGGGAGGGGAAGCGGCTGCCGCGCCATGTGCGGCTGTTCATCGACGAGACGATGCGGCTGGTACGGGAGCAGGAGTCGTCGAGTCGGTCCGCGTAGCCGAGCCGGCAGCTGAACCAGCCACCGTACGGGGCGACTTGGCGAGGTTGACCTTCAGGCTCGCGAGCACGATCAGCGGGACACCGAGCGCCTGGACGAGTCCGATGTGGTGCCCGTACACCGCCCAGTCGGCGACCATCGCGACGGCCGGGTAGGTGAAGGCGAGCACGGCGATCTTCGCGGTGGGCAGCTTCTGGTACGCGGCGTACATCAGGACGTACATCAGGCCGGTGTGGATCAGACCGAGGCCGACCAGCCATCCCCAGTCCGCGCCGGTCCCGCTCATGGCGCCGAAGTCGGCGAGGGGCAGCAGCAGCGGGATGCCGACCAGCACCTGGACGAGTGCGACCAGGTGCGGGCGTACGCCCGTGACGCGCTTGGTGACGAGCGTCGACAGGCCGTAGAGGAGCGCGGCGGCGAGCGCCTGGCCGATGCCGAGCAGATAGCTGCTGTTACCGCCCGTGAAGTCGCCCGGCGTCACGCCGGAGACGAGGATCAGCCCGGCGAACGCGAGCGCGATCCAGCCCACCTTCGCCGCGGTGAGGCGTTCACGGAAGAGCAGGGCGCCCAGCAGCACCACGTAGAACGGCTGCGTGTGGTAGACGACGGTCGCGACTGAGATCGACGTGTTCTCGTACGACTCGAAGAGGAACACCCAGTTGAAGACGATGAACAGGCCGCCGAGCGCGGCCAGTCCCAGCTTCTTCGGGGTGAAGCCGTGATCGCGGAAGTAGCCGCGGGCCAGCGCGTAGCCGCCCAGGGCAAGAGCGCCGAAGAGGACGCGGAAGAAGACGACGTTGAATGCCGATGCGCCCGACTCGACGACGAAGATTCCGAGGGTGCCGGACAGGACCATGGCGGCGGTCAGCTGGAGTGTGCCCTTGCTCTCTGTGTTCATGGCCCTGACGCTACGAGCGGGGGCGCGAGCCGGTCCACGAGCCAGTGGGGCGTCCTGCCGATGGGCCGATCGGCGCGGCCGATGACGTACGTTCGGATGGTGGGCGTCATGGAGAACGCGAAGTACGGGGCCTGGCTGTCGACCGCCGTCGAGGAGGCCCGGACGGGCCTTGCCGAGGGCGGGATCCCGATCGGGGCTGCGCTGTACGGCGCGGACGGGACGCTGCTGGGGCGCGGTCACAACCGGCGGGTGCAGGACGCCGATCCGTCGATGCACGCGGAGACGGCGGCCTTCCGGGCGGCCGGACGGCAGCGCTCGTACCGGGGCACGACGATGGTGACGACCCTGTCGCCGTGCTGGTACTGCAGCGGTCTGGTCCGGCAGTTCGGGATCTCCCGGGTGGTGATCGGTGAGGCGGCCACCTTCCACGGCGGGCACGACTGGCTGGCCGAACACGGCGTGGAGATCGTGCTGTTGGACGACGCCGAGTGCAGGACCCTGATGGAGGACTTCATCAAGGACCGTCCAGAACTGTGGAGCGAGGACATCGGTGACTGAACCCAGGATTCCCACCATCGATCTGCGCCCCTGGTCCTCCGGGGACCCGGCCGCCCGCGCCGCCGTCTCGGCGACCGTCGACCAGGCTCTCCGCAGCGCCGGATTCCTCCTGGTCACCGGCCATGGAGTCGACCCTGGGCTGCGCGGCGAGATCCGGGAGGTGGCGGGAGAGTTCTTCCGGCTGCCTCAGGCTGCGAAGGAGCCGTACGCCGTGCGGGTCGGCGGCCGCGGCTGGCTCGGCCCGGGCGCGGAGGCCAACGCCTATGCGGAGGGCACCGAGAGCCCCCCGGATCTGAAGGAGTCGCTGTCCTTCGCCGCGGACGAGGCGACCGGGGACCGTGCCGTCGACGCCGAGTGGTTTCTGCCCAACACCTGGCCGGACCAGGTGCCGCGGCTCAAGGCCCTGGTCGAGACGTATCTCGCGCAGATGCGGGAGCTTTCGGACCGGCTCCTTGAACTCCTCGGCGTGGCGCTCGGCGAGCCCGAGACCTTCTTCACCCGGCACACCGGGCACCCCACATGGGGCTTCAACATCAACTGGTACCCGGGCCGCGACCGGCTCGGAGACCCGCAGCCGGGCCAGTTCCGCATCGGCCCGCACACCGACTTCGGCACGGTCACGGTCCTGGACCGCCAGGCGGGCAAGGGCGGGCTCCAGGTCTTCACCGACGAGGGCGGCTGGGAGGACGCGCCGTACGACCCCGAGGCCTTCACCATCAACATCGGCGATCTGATGGCCCGCTGGACGGACGACCGCTGGCGCTCGGGCCGCCACCGGGTACTGCCACCACCGGCGGACGCGCCCGCGGAGGAGCTGATCTCGCTGGTCTACTTCTACGAGTGCGACCCGGGCACGGACGTACGGGGCATCGACTCGCACACCTATCTGCGGGCCCAGCTCGACGCGATCACGGCCGGCTGACGTACTCCGACGGCGGCCCCCGTGACGGGGGGCCACCGCCTCAGACTCCGGCGTATGAGTGCTTGCCGGTGACGAAGATGTTCACGCCGTAGTAGTTGAAGAGCCAGCAGCCGAAGGCGATCAGCGCCAGGGTGGCCGCCTTGCGGCCCTTCCAGCCCGCCGTGGCGCGTGCGTGCAGGTAACAGGCGTACGCGACCCACGTGATGAAGGACCAGACCTCCTTGGGGTCCCAGCCCCAGTAGCGGCCCCAGGCGTCGCCCGCCCAGATCGCGCCCGCGATGATCGTGAAGGTCCACAGCGGGAAGACCGCCGCGTTGACGCGGTAGGAGAACTTGTCGAGCGAGGCGGCCGCGGGCAGGCGTTCCAGGACCGAGGTGGCGAAGGAGCCGGGCTTCACGCCGCGGGCGAGCTTGTTCTCGTAGCTGTCGCGGAACAGGTAGAGCAGCGTGCCGACCGCGCCCAGGTAGAAGACCGCGCCGCACAGGATGGCGGTGGAGACATGGATCCACAGCCAGTACGAGTGCAGGGCCGGGACCAGCTGGTCGCTGTTGGTGTAGAGCACGGTGGTGGCGATGCCGAGGTCCAGCAGGACCGTGGTGACCAGCAGCAGGCCCATCCAGCGGACGTTCTTCTTGGCCAGCAGGAAGGCGAGGTACGCGCCGACCGCCACCGAGGAGAAGGTGATGGAGAACTCGTACATGTTGCCCCAGGGGGCCCGCTGCACCGACATAGCGCGGGCGACGACGCCGCCCGTCTCGATGAGGAAGGCAAGGACCGTGAGCGAGACGGCGATCCGGCCGTACAGGTCGCCCTTCTCAGTGCCGCCCGCCGCGCCGGGGCCGTCCGGGACGTCCCTGGTGCCGGCAGCGGAGCGGGTGACGACCTTCGGCTTGTCCAGTACGGCGGTGCCGCCGCCCTGCTTGACCTGGACCGTGACCGAGGGGGCCGCGGCGGACGCGGTGCCGGTCAGCGCGGCGGCCGTGCGGCCGACCTTGCTGCGGCTGCCGAAGACCCATTCCGCGATGTGCGCGAAGAAGGCCAGCGTGTAGACGGCCATCGACGAATAGATCAGCACATTGCTGATGTGCGCGAGATTCTCGTTGGTTGCGGCGGCGAGAGTCACTTCTCAGCCCCTTCGGCAGGTACGTCTGAGGGATCGGGCGCCGTCGGCGCCTCGGCGTTGAGGGTCAGGGCCAGATCGCCCAGTTCCTCGGGAAGCTTCGGGGACTCGCTGCGGCCGAGTCCCGCCATTTCGACGACGGTGACGCCGTCCTCACCGGCCACGGCCCGGACCCAGACCCGGCGGCGCTGGATGAACAGCGAGCCGACGAGGCCCGCGATGGCGCCGATGGCACCGGTCAGCGCCCAGCCCGCGGCGGGCTGCCGCGAGATCTGGAAGGTCGCCCACTCCTTCACTTCCTTCTCGAAGGTGATGGAGCCCGCGCCGCCCGGGAGCGTCATCTTCTCGCCGGGCAGCAGCCGCGCCTTGAGGATCTGGCCCCTTGAGTCCTTGAACTGGGTCAGCTTGGCGGTGTCCAGCTGGTACACGTTCTGCGGCAGGCCGGCGTTGACACCCAGGCTGCCGTGGTAGGCGGTCAGCGCGATCACCGGGAACTCGAGCCCCGGGAACTGCGAGAACATCGTGCCCTTGCCCGCGCCGCCGAACGTCGGCACGAAGAAGGCCTGGAAGCCCAGCTGCTCCTTCTTGCCGTTCTTGTCGCGGTAGCCGTCCATGATCTTGATCGCGCCGGTCGACGTGACGTTGTTGTCGATCGGCAGCAGCGGCACGGCGCCGTTGAAGACGACCTTGCCCCTGCCGTCCCGGACGGTGACGACGGGCGCGTACCCGTGCCCGTTGAGATAGACCTTGGTGCCGTCGACCACCAGGGGCTCGTTGACCCGGATCACGGACTTCTTGTCCGGGCCGCCGCCCTTGGAGTACGTGACGCCGGCCTCATAGGTGCGCGGGGTGCCCCGCTCGGGACCGCTCTTCGCGTACGTACCGGTGAAGCTGTTCAGTTTGAAGGTGAACGGCGCCAGATCGTCCGAGCTGAACAGCGAGCCGGACTTGAAGTCGTCGTACTGGGTGAGCGTGTTGGAGAAGCCGTCGCCCTCGACGATCAGCTTGCCGCCCTCGGACTTGAGCAGCTGCCCGGCGGCGAAGGCCACCAGCATCACGATCAGCGCGACATGGAAGATCAGGTTGCCGGCCTCGCGCAGATAGCCCTTCTCGGCGGCGACCGCGTCGCCGACGGTGTGGGCACGGAAGCGGCGCTTCTTCAGGATCGCGAGCGCGGCCTCGCGCACCTGCTCGGGCTCGGCCTCGGTGCGCCAGGTGGTGTACGCGGGCAGCCGCGTCAGGCGCCCGGGCGCGCCCGGCGGCCGCCCGCGGAGCTGCCCGACGAACTGCCAGGAGCGCGGCACGATGCAGCCGATGAGCGAGACGAACAGCAGGATGTAGATCGCCGAGAACCACACGGAGCTGTAGACGTCGAAGAACTGCAGCTTCTCGTAGACCGGCGAGACCGTCTTGTGGGCTTCCTTGAAGGTCTGCACCTTCAGCTCGTCCACGCTGTTCTGCGGGATGATCGAGCCGGGGATCGCGCCGAGCGAGAGCAGGAAGAGCAGGATCAGCGCGACCCGCATCGAGGTCAGCTGCCGCCAGAACCAGCGGACCCAGCCGATGACCGAGAGGGACGGCCCTCCGACGAGCTCCTCGCGGGGGGCGGTGGAGAGCTGCGCGCCGGCGGCGCCGAGGTCCTTGCTCTCGTTCTGCGCCGCCTGCTCGTCGGTCTCTGTGTTGCTCATGGAACTAGATCCCCACCGTGAAGCCGTTGGCCCAGCCCTGCATGCTCTGCACCAGGGTGTCCCAGACGCCGGTCAGCAGCAGCAGACCGGTCGCGATCATCATGATGCCGCCGATCCGCATCACCCAGGCGTAATGGCGCTTGACCCAGCCGAACGCGCCGAGCGCCTTGCGGAACGCCACCGCCGCGAGGACGAAGGGCACCCCGAGGCCGATGCAGTACGCGACCGTCAGTATGGCCCCCCGGCCCGCGCTCGCCTGTTCGGCGGCGAGGGCGTTCACGGACGCGAGCGTCGGGCCGATGCACGGCGTCCACCCGACGCCGAAGAGCGCACCCAGCAGCGGGGCGCCGACGAGTCCGGTCACCGGCCGCTTGTGGATACGGAATTCGCGCTGGGTGAGCCAGGGCATCAGCCCCATGAAGAACACGCCCAGCAGGATCATCAGCACGCCGAGGATCTTGGAGAGGGTCTCCCTCTCGCCCTGGAGGGTCGCGCCGAAGTAGCCGAAGAGCGCGCCGCCGGAGACGAAGACGGCGGTGAAGCCGAGGACGAAGAGGGAGGCTCCCGCGACCATCCGGCCTCGCTTGGCCTCGGCCAGGTCGGTGCCGCTGACTCCGGTGACGTACGAGAGATAGCCGGGTACGAGCGGCAGCACACAGGGCGAGAAGAAGGAGACGAGTCCGCCAAGAACAGCGATCGGCAGCGCCAGCATCAGCGCACCGCTGAAGACCGTCTCGTTCATGCCCGTGGAGGCGGCGAGAACCTGCACGATCACTTCTCCGCGACCAGCGGATCGATGATCTTGTGGAGTTCCTCGCTGTCGAGGGCCGTGAGCGAGCGCGCCGCGATCTTTCCCTCACGGTCGAGCACGATCGTGGAGGGAATGGACTGCGGATTGAGACTGCCCTTCGGGAAGCCATTGACGATCAGCTTGCCCATGGGGTCGTACAGGCTCGGATAGCCGATCCCGTAATCCTTCTCGAAGGCGATCGCCGGGCCCTTGTTGGGGTCACGGGTATTGATCCCGACGAACTCGACTCCCTTCGCCTCGCTCTCCTTGGAGACCTTGGCGAAATGCGGTGCCTCGGCGCGGCAGGGGGCGCACCAGGAGCCCCAGACGTTCATCACGACGACCTTGCCCTTGAGGTCGGCGACGTCGAGCTGCTTGCCGTCGAGGGTCTCGCCGGAGAGCTTGCGGGGCGTGGTGCGCTTGCCCTTCGCGACGGTGGAGATGCCGCCGGTGCCAGTGACGAAGTTGGTGTCGCCGCCACCGCCGGACTTGCCGTTGGAGTCACCGCTGCAGGCCGACAGGGTGAGCGCGCCGACGGCGACCACGGCGGTCAGCAGGGCGGCGCGAGGGGCACGGCTAAGGCTCATGTGAAAAGTTTCGCATGGCCGTTGCGGGGATCATTCCGCGCCCCCCTGGGTGCCCGTAAAGCCCCTTGTCAAGCTGCCTTAAGGAAAGTGTTCCAGCCGCCGGCCGGGGACTGACCGACCTCGAGCGTACGAAGCTTGGCGAGCACCTGCGGGTCCTGGACGTCGAGCCAGTCGCAGAACTGCCGGAAGGAGACCAGCCGTACGTCCTTCTTGCCGGCCATGCCCTTGAATGCCTCCTCGACGGCGTCCATGTAGATGCCGCCGTTCCACTGCTCGAAGTGGTTGCCTATGTAGAACGGCGCGCGATTGCTCTCGTAGGCCCGGTTGAATCCGGCGAGGTACGCCTCGGCGGCCTGCTTCTTCCAGCCGGGATACCGCTCGGGCATGCCCTTGGTCGAATTCTGCGACTGATTGGCGAGGATGTTGTAGTCCATCGAGAGCACCTCGAAGGAGTGCCCGGGGAACGGAATCTGCTGGAGCGGCAGATCCCACAGGCCGTGGCGCTTCTCGGGCCACATCTGGCGGCCGCCGGGCGAGCTCGCGTCGTAGCGCCAGCCGAGCTTCTTCGCGGTGGGCAGCAGCTTGTCCTGGCCGAGCAGACAGGGAGTGCGGGCGCCGACGAGTTCCTTGCGGTAGTCGAAGGGCAGCGGATCGATGTCCGTCCAGCCGGTGTTCGTACGCCACTCGGTGACGAACTTCACAGCCTGGTCTATCTCGTTCTGCCAGTCGGCGGGCGACCAGTTTCCGACCGATCCGGAACCGCCGCAGAAATGCCCGTTGAAGTGCGTGCCTATCTCATGGCCGTCGAGCCATGCCTGGCGTACGTACTTCAGCGTCTCCTTGATGTGACCGTCGGTGAGATAGCCGATGTCGGACGCGCCTGTGCCGTTGTTCGGCGGACGGTAGAGCGTCTTCTTGGACTCGGGGAGCAGATAGAGACCGGAGAGGAAGAAGGTCATTGCCGCGTCGTGATTCTTCGCGAGTTCGAGGAAGCGCGGGAAGAGGCCGTTGCCGACCTCGCCCGCACCGTCCCAGGAAAAGATCACGAATTGCGGTGGCGTCTGGCCCGGTTCGAGCCGGACGGGCTTGGGCGGCTGGTGCGGCTGCTTGCCGGTGTCGGACGTGGAGCCGTCCCCGATGAGACGGCCCTCACTCTTGGAGGGGGAGGGCTTACCGCCCGAGTCGCTGCCGCCCGCGCCGGGTCCGGTATGCCCACCTTTGCCCGAACCCAAGGAGCCGCAGCCCGCGATCCCGACCGCGGCTGCGGCTCCAAGTCCCGCCCCGAGCAAGCCCCTTCGACTGATGTCGCGCATGTCGTCCCCCATCCACGCTCTCCCGGTCGGAGAGAGCACATCCAAACCGGCAATGGTCTAGATGGACTTCCGGAGAGTGAGGTTCCGGGGACTCGCACTTATTTTCGTGAGGAACTGCGCTCCAACTGCGCGTCGGCTAAGCGCCGAATGCTTTGGCCTTGCCCTTCACAGGTTTTGCACCGGCGAGAAGATGAGCCGGAACAAGATCACGTGCGGGCTCGGTGTAGCCGACGGAGACAATCCGGTCGCCCTGATACGTGAACGTGGTCAAGGACGCGAGCGTGCACTGCCGGCGGCGCGGGTCGTGCCACAGACGGCGCCGCTCCACAAAGCTGCGCACGATCCAGATCGGCAGCTGATGGCTGACGCACACGGCCTCGTGTCCGCGGGCCGCGTCCCGCGCCGAGTTGAGCGCGCCCATCATCCGTACGACCTGATCGACGTACGGCTCGCCCCACGAGGGACGGAACGGGTTGGTCAGATGCTTCCAGTTGGAGGGCTTGCGCAGCGCGCCGTCGCCGACGCCGAAGGTCTTGCCCTCGAAGACGTTGGCCGCCTCGATCAGCCGCTCGTCGGTGTCGAGGGTGAGGCTGTGGCTCTTGGCGACGGGAGCCGCGGTCTCCTGGGCGCGCTCCAGCGGGGAGGAGACGACGTGAGTGATGTCGCGGTCCGCCAGATGCTCGGCGACCCGGTCGGCCATCTGCCGTCCGAGCTCGGAGAGGTGGTACCCGGCGCGGCGGCCGTAGAGCACACCGTCGGGGTTCTCGACCTCGCCGTGGCGCACCAGATGGACGACGGTGATCTCGCTGTCCAGGCTGTTCTCGCTCATGCGGACACCTCCGTCGCCTCGGCGGCGGCACGGGCGGCGGCGGGCAGCGCGGCCGCGATCCGCTCGACCGCCCGCTCGTCGTGGGCCGTGGAGACGAACCAGGACTCGAAGGCGGACGGCGGGAGATAGACGCCCTGGGAGAGCATCGAGTGGAAGAAGGCGGTGAAGCGGAAGGACTCCTGCTTCTTCGCGTCCTCGTAGTTCTTGACGTCCGTGCCCGTGAAGAAGACGGAGAACATGTTGCTCGCCGTCTGCAGCCGGTGGGCCACGCCCTCCTTGGAGAGCGCCGCGGTCACCAGGGACTGGATCTCGGCCGAGACGGCGTTGATCTTCTCGTACGCGGCGTCGTCGAGCAGCCGCAGCTGCGCGAGCCCGGCGGCGGTGGCGACCGGGTTACCGGAGAGGGTGCCCGCCTGGTAGACGGGGCCGGCCGGGGCGAGATGTGCCATGACGTCCTGGCGGCCGCCGAAGGCCGCGGCGGGGAAGCCGCCGCCCATGACCTTGCCGAAGGTCATCAGGTCGGGCGCGACGCCGTCCACGCCGTACCAGCCGGCCTTGGACGTACGGAAGCCGGTCATGACCTCGTCGGAGATGTACAGCGCGCCGTTCTTGGCGCAGGCCGCCTTGAGGCCCTCGTTGAAGCCGGGCAGCGGCGGGACGACGCCCATGTTGCCCGGGGACGCCTCGGTGATCACACAGGCGATCTCGCCGGGGTGCGCGTGGAAGGCCTCGTGCACGGCCTGGAGGTCGTTGTACGGCAGCACGATGGTGTCGCCGGCCTGCGCGCCCGTGACACCGGGGGTGTCGGGCAGCCCGAAGGTCGCGACGCCCGAGCCTGCGGCGGCGAGCAGCGCGTCCACATGGCCGTGGTAGCAGCCGGCGAACTTCACGACCTTGGCCCGGCCGGTGAAGCCGCGCGCCAGCCGGATTGCGGACATCGTCGCTTCCGTACCGCTCGAAACAAGCCGTACCTGCTCGACGGGCTCGATCCGGGCCACGATCTCCTCGGCGAGGGCCACCTCGCCCTCACCGGGCGTGCCGAAGGAGGTTCCGCGGGCCACAGCGGACTGCACGGCCTCGATAACGGCGGGGTGGGAGTGCCCGAGGATCATCGGACCCCACGAGCAGACGAGGTCGACATATTCGCGTCCGTCGGCATCGGTGAGGTACGGGCCGGTACCGGACACCATGAACCGGGGCGTACCGCCCACGGCTCGGAAGGCTCGGACGGGAGAGTTCACGCCGCCGGGCGTCACGAGGGACGCGCGGTCGAAAAGCGTCTGCGAAACGGGTGCTTCGTATGAATACGCCACTTTGGTCCTGATCTGCTATTCGGGTGTTCGGGGGGCCGGGACGGAGGATCTCGGCCACCGGTGAGCAGGGAGCGCGGTCTCCTCGTATTACGAAAGGGCGTCACCACGCTCGCGTCTGCGAAACTGGGGCGACACAGGGAAAGCTCACGGAATCCATGGTGTCAGAGCCCTCGACGTTCTTGCGGACTGGTGTTTCACAGCACGTTGGTGGGGGAGGTCACTGTCACGATGATCGGGTTGCGCGGCGGGGGCTGCGAGTGGTCGGGTGGAGATATGCATCGCGGTGGCGGACTGGGCGAGGGGACCGACGACCTGGGTCCTGAGCCTGCCCGGCGGGGAAAGCACCGGCGAGGCGAATCGGGCGCGGACGAGCCCATGGGAAGCAGGAGCGGCCGAGTGGGGGTGACCTACAAATACTTCGGCGCACCTGACGGGGCGACTGCCGCGCGTGTGCCGATCTCGATGCGCCCTGAGGAATTGGGCGGCGACGAGCTCGGCATGGGCGGGATGTTCGCCAAGATCAAGCCGGAGACCATAGCCGCGATGGTGCTGACCGGCATCCAAGGCATGCCGCTGAACAAAGTGCCGCCGCTGGAGCTTGTGGTGCTCCACCCCGACTATGCGGTGGTCAAGCTTCCGATGACGGTGGTCGACCCCTTGCGCGGCATCGGCGAGGAATCGGTGGGCGCGGCGGCCTTCATCTGGTCGACGGTCCCGGACCGGGGCGGTCCGCGGGACGCGTTCAATGTGTACCAACTGCTGCACGAATGGCAGGATTTCTCGGTACGCCTGCATGAGGCGGGGCATCAGCCGTACTGCTTGGTGTGGCCGTAGGCCCTGTCCGGCCGATCTTGCAAGTCCGCAGCCCTCAGTCCTCGCCCTCCAGGACATGGACGGTGGTGAGCTTGTCCGGGTTGCGTACGATATCGACCGACGTGATCCGGTCGGTGTCGACCGTGAACGCCACCACGGACAGCACTCCTTCCGCGTCGTGCACGACGAGCCCGGGCGCGGCGTTGACCTGAGCGAGGCGCAGATCGCGGGGCGGGCGCCGGGTGTAGGCGAGCAGCACATGCGCGACCTTCTCCGCTCCGTGCTCGATGTGCCGCAGCGCGGTGACCTTGCCGCCGCCGTCGTCGCGCAGCCGGGCGTCGGGGTCGAGCAGTGCGACAAGACCGTCCAGGTCGCCCTCCTGGCAGGCGGCCGCGAAGGCGCTGACCAGTTCGCGCTGCTGGGCGGGGGTGGGCGGGAAGCGCGGCCGTCCGCTCTCGACGTCGCGGCGGGCGCGGGCGGCGAGCTGGCGTACGGCCGCGGGTGAGCGGCCGACGACATCCGCGACCTCGTCGAAGGAAACCCCGAAGACGTCGTGCAGCAGAAACGCGGTGCGCTGGGCCGGGGACAGCTGTTCCAGGACGACCAGCAGCGCCATGCTCACGGACTCGTCCAGCGTGACCCGCTCGGCAGGGTCGTCCTCGCCGGCGGCCTCGACCAGCGGCTCGGGCAGCCAGGTTCCGACGTAACGCTCCCGCCGCACGCGTGCGCTGCCCAGCGCGTCGAGGGCGATCCGACCGACGGTGGTCGTCAGCCAGGCCCGCAGATCATGGATCCCGCCGGGATCGTCGAGCCTGCGCAGCCGCAGCCAGGCCTCCTGGACGCAGTCCTCGGCCTCGGTCAGCGAGCCGGTCGTCGTGTACGCGACCCGAAGGAGACGCGGCCGCTCGAGCTCAAAGGCGTCCGCGAGGGCGGCTTCGTCGACATCGGCAAGGGGCGGCGCAGGAGCGGCCCGATCGGCGGCCCGGCCGGCGGCATCCGGGTCGGCCCGACCAGCGGCCCGACCAGCGGCCCGACCGGCGGGCTCCTCGTCGGGTACGCCGCGGGGCTGCCCGGACCCGCTTCCCTCGGGGCTCATTACCGCTGCCCCGCCTTCCGCCCCTCAGTGCCAGGCCCCGCCGCCACCTTGTCCCGCAGCCACTTCTCGAACGGCACCGTCCCCCTGCTGAGCCCCCTTACCTCGTGGCCCCGAGAGCGCAGCTCGTCGGCGACCTGCCGGCCCAGGGTTCCTGTTCCTCATGCAATGGCGATCCTCATGCTTCTAGGACGACACAGCCGGCCACTGTGTGACATTCAGGAGGGTCCGTCCCAGGAGGGTCCGTCTCAGGACGGCTGCCAGTGCGGATCACGTCCGGTCAGCGCCAGCACCCTGTCGAAGGCGGATGCGTCGTCCCCCACCTCGACGGGCTCGCCGAACACCCCGCCCTTGCGGGCCATCGGTGCCATCTCCCTGAGCGAGGGCCCGATCTCCTCGACCACCGCCGGGTCCGGTGTGAACGCCTGCCCCGTGGCGCGCGCCAGGTCCCAGGCGTGCACGGTCAGGTCGCCGAGCACCATGTTGCCGACGGTCCTCGCCGGGAAGCCCATGCTCCCGGTGGTGCCCTCCTCGGCGCCCGGTGCCGCCCACGCCGCGACGAGTGCGGCGGTCTCGTCGGCGAAGCGGGACCGCCAGTCACCCTCCATGTAGTGCGGCTCGGCGGAGAAGTCGGAGTCCTGTTTCGCGGCCAGTTTCTGGAAGTTGATCACGACCTGGATGAGGTGATCGGTCAGGTTGCGTACGTCGTACTCGGCGCAGGGCGTCGGGTCGGACAGCCGGTCGTCGGCGATCCCGCGCACGATCGGAACGGCCCGTTCCGCCGCCGCGTCGAGCAGCTCACTGATGGATTTCGTCATGCCTCGACGGTAGGGGCGGCAGGGACCCTGCGTATTGAACAAACGCGACATAGGATCCGCGGCATGGCAGGTCCGCGACGCGACACCAGGGGAATCGTCGAAGCGCGCGAGCTCTTCGCGCGCGTGGACTTCCGCCGCCGCGAGCCCGCCCCGGCCCTGCGCCCGTATCTGGAGCACTACTGGCTCATCGACTGGGACATTCCGGAGCCGTACGCCTCCCACGTGGTGCCGCATCCGTCCGTGAACGTGGTCTTCCAGCGGTACGGCGACGCGCCGCCGTGGGGCGAGGTCGCGGGCATCGGCCTGGGGCTGTTCACGCAGAAGCTGGAGGGGCGGGGCCGGGTGTGCGGGGTGCAGTTCCGCCCCGGCGGCTTCCGGCCGTTCGCGCCCGGGCGGCCGGTGTCCGACTGGACGGGGCAGCGCGTGCCGGTCGCGAACGTCCTCGCGGGCGCGGGCCCGGACACGGCGGCCGCGATCCTCGGGCCGGAGGCGGAGGACACGCGGGTCGCCGCGCTGGACGCGTTCCTGCTGGGCCTGGAGCCCGCGGCGGACCCGCAGTCGCTGCGCGCGATGGAGCTGGTCGACCTGGTGCGCAGTGACCGCACGATCCGGCGGGTCGCCGAACTGGCGGAGGCGGAAGGGGTGTCGGCGCGTTCGTTGCAGCGGCTCTTCGCGGCGTACGTCGGCGTCGGTCCCAAGTGGGTCATCCTGCGCTACCGCATCCATGAGGCGCTGGAGCGCGCCGAATCGGGCGACGGTGACAGCGCGGCGGGCGAGGGCCAGGCGCTGGACTGGGCGGCCCTCGCGGCGGAGCTCGGCTACAGCGATCAGGCCCATCTCGTACGGGACTTCACGGCCACGGTGGGCGTGCCGCCGACGGCGTACACACGTCCCGCACCTCGGTAGCCCGACGCCGACCTTTCAGTAACTCTCGGTGAAGCCGACGGCTCGGCAGCTGTCGTGACGGCGAGTTCAGTAGCTCTCGGTGACGCCGACCGCGCCCGCGCCATGTGCGGCCGCGTACCGCAGCACCCGCACCGGACCGTCCAGCAGTGTGCGCGCGTCGAAGCCGGGCTCGTCGCTCATGGCCGACATCCAGGCGTCGATCCGGCCGATGATCTCGGTACGGCGCGGCCCGGTGACGGCGAGCACGGACTCGGCGTGCGGCAGGACCGCCCGCACCTCGGCGGCAGTCAGCAGGAAGTCGCCGAACCAGCCGGGGAGCCGGGCCGCGGCCTCCGCCCCGAGGCCGTACCAGAGGGCGGTGGCCGGATCGCCCTTGCGCGCGGCAGCGGCGAAGGCGGCGTCCCCCTCCACGTCCCGCAGCAGGTCCATGCCCGCTTCCTTCATCGCGGCGACGGCCGGCGCGCTGGGGCCGCCGCTGCGCGCGAAGGCGGCGAAGCGGAGGGCGGCGGGCGTGGGCCCGGGCGTGAAATACGGTTCGCGGTCGCCGCCGCCGAGCCACCACGCCAGGTCATCGGCGTAGCCGGGCGGCGTGGTCCACTCCCCCTCCACGTGCGCGAATCGCTCGGGCAGGGCGGCGACTTCGGCATCAGGGACAGCGCCGATCGCCCACACACCGGTGAAGCTCATCCTCAGGACCCCCGGTTGTCAGACCCCCGTCCTACAGTGCAAGACATGGAGATCAAAGCATCGGCGGTACGGATCGAGCCATGGTCCGAGGACGACTTCGACCTTCTCCGCGCTGCGAACGCACCGGAGTTGATGGATCACCTGGGTGGCCCGGAGACGGAAGAGCAGCTGGTCAAACGGCACGGGCGCTATGTGGAGCTGAGCTCGGACCGTGCGGGACGGGGCCGGATGTACCGCATCGTTCTGGAGGAGACCGGGGAGTCGGCGGGCTCGGTCGGCTTCTGGGAGAGGACCTGGCAGGGCGAGGAGGTGTACGAGACGGGATGGAGCGTCCTGCCGGCCTTCCAGGGGAAGGGGATCGCGACGGCGGGCACGCTCGCGGTGGCCGAGGCGGCGCGCGCCGAGCACAAGCACCGCTATCTGCACGCGTTCCCGACCCCGGACAACGGTCCGTCGAACGCGGTGTGCAGGAAGGCGGGTTTCGAGCTGCTGGGCGAGTGCGAGTTCGAGTACCCGCCGGGCCATGTGGCGCCGTCCAACGACTGGCGACTGGACTTGCAGGCCACTCCGCGAGACCGCACCTAATGGCATAGAGTTCTCTAACCATTAGCCGTCTGCATGTCAGGCGGCAGAGGGAGGACTCATGCTGCTCGCCCACATCAGCGATCTGCATCTCGACGGCTCGGAGCACGCGACGGACCGTGCCGTACGGACGGTGACGTATCTCAACTCCCTTGCCCGGCAGCCCGATGCAGTCCTGGTCACCGGCGATATCGCAGACCACGGCGCCCCGGCGGAGTACGCGGAGGCGGCCGAGCTGCTCGCCCGGCTCGACGCGCCCTATTTCCCCTGCCCGGGCAACCACGACGACCGTGCCGCGTACCGCAAGGTACTGCTGGCCGAGGACGATGCCGGAGACGCCGGGGACCCCGGCCGCGCCGTCAACCGCCTGCATCTCGTTGACGGTTACGCCCTGCTGCTCTGCGACTCGACCATCCCGGGCGAGGACGCGGGCCTGTTCGACGACGAGACGCTGGACTGGCTTGCCCGCACGCTCGACGAGCTCGGCGACACTCCGGCGCTGCCCGCCTTCCACCACCCGCCGGCCGTCATCCACCACCCGTATCTGGACTCCACGAATCTGACGAACGCCGACAGGTTCGCGGAGGTGCTGGCCGGGCGGACGAACGTCCCGGCCGTGCTGACCGGCCATGCGCACACCGCCGGAGCCATGACCTTCGCCGGACTTCCGCTGCTGGTCGCGCCCGGCGTGGTCTCGACGCTGCGGCTGCCGTGGGAGAGCGGCGACACGCTGACGGACCGGGTGGCGCCGCCCGGCGTCGCGTTCCACGTGCTGGGCGAGGGCGGCGGCCCGATCACCACGCACTTCCGCGTCGTGCCGTAGCTGTGCCGTAACGGCAGGCACGACATCTCAAGGGCCCGCTTGACGAGCGGGCCCTTTGTCACCGATATTTATCTGCGTCACGCAGATTCTGTGCAACGTCGAATAATGTACGTAAGGAACCCGCCATGACGATCCTCGTCACCGGAAGCCGCGGCAAAGTCGGCTCCGTCCTCATCGAGCTCCTCCACGAGGCCGGAGCCGACGTACGCGCCGCCTCCGCCGCCCCCGACAAACTGCGCCTCCCCCCGAGCGTCGATCCCGTTCACCTCGCCCTCGACGATCCCCCGACCTTCCCGGCCGCCCTCGACTCCGTGACCTCGGTCTTTCTGTACGCCGAGCCCTCCCACATCGGCACGTTCCTCGACGAGGCGGTGGCGGCAGGCGTCGAGCACATCGCGCTTCTCTCCTCCAGCTCCGTTCTCGATCCCGGCGCCGCCGACAACCCGATCGCCGCGTCGCATCTCGCGGTCGAGAAGGCACTCGCCGCCTCGCCCGTCGCGACGACCGTCCTTCAGCCGGGTGCCTTCGCGGCCAATGCCCACCAGTGGCGCTGGGCGCTGGAGTCCACGGGCGCGATCGACCTTCCGTACCCCGGCAGTTACGGCGATCCGATCCACGAGCGCGACATCGCCGAGGCGGCGTTCGCGCTGCTCACGCGGCCGGAGCTGCGCGGCAGGACGTACCACCTGACCGGCCCCGAATCCCTCACCTTCACCGAGCAACTCGCCATCCTCGAACGCGTCGTCGGCAGTCCCTTCCCCTTCAACGCCGTGACGCGCGAGGCATGGAAGGCGGCCATGGCGGGATACATGCCGAGCGTCTTCGCCGACGGACTGCTCGACTACTGGGCCTCGACCGACGGCTCGCCCACGCCCCTCACCCGTACCGTCGAGGAACTGACCGGCCACCCGGCCCGCACCTTCGCCGAATGGGCGGCGGAGAACGCCGACGCCTTCAAAACCACCTGGCTGGCACAGGCCGCCCGATGACATGCTGGCGGCGTGAACGGACCGGAAATCTACATCGGCGTCTCCCCTGAGCTGCGCCTCTTCGTCCCTTCCGAGCGCCGCCACGGGCGTACGGCCCTGGTCACCGACGGATCGTCGACCCTCGGCCATGTCATCGAGTCGCTCGGCGTCCCGCTCACCGAGGCGGGCCGGGTGCTCGTCGACGGCCGCCAGGTGCCCGTCTCCCACATCCCGCGCGCGGGCGAGACCGTCGAGGTGCACAGCGTCGAACGGCCGCAGGAGGTCCCCGGCGCCCCGCTGCGCTTCCTGCTCGACGTCCACCTCGGCACCCTGGCGCGACGGCTGCGGCTCCTCGGCGTCGATACGGCGTACGAGAACGAGGACATCGGCGACCCGGCACTGGCCGCCCGCTCGGCGAAGGAGCAGCGGGTACTGCTCTCGCGGGACCGCGGGCTGCTGCGGCGGCGGGAGATCTGGGCAGGGGCGTACATCTACAGCGACCGTCCGGACGACCAACTGCGGGACGTCCTGGAGCGGTTCGCGCCGGTCCTGGCACCCTGGACGCGCTGCACGGCGTGCAACGGCCGGCTGACGGACGCCGACAAGGACTCGGTCCAGGACCAGTTGCAGCAGGGCACGCAGCGGTCGTACGACGTGTTCGCGCAGTGCACGGCCTGCGAACGCGTGTACTGGCGGGGCGCGCACCATGCGCGCCTGGAGGCGATCGTCGCGGAAGCGCTGAGGGAATTCGGCGGCGCCCCGGCGTAGTTGAGGCCCTCGTGTCAGCCCGGCACCCCCGCAGGCGAAGCGTCAGAACTCGCCGCTCCGCAGCCGCTCGACCTGCGCCGCGCTGAGCTCAACCGTCCGCCGCATATGCACGGTGAGGAGCGCGATCTCCTCATCGCTGTACGCGTCGAACATCGCGTACCAGGCGCCGTTCAGCTTCTGCCACACCTCGCCGAGCTCCGCCATGCGCTCGGGCGCCACCGTCACCAGCACCCGCCGCCGGTCCTCGAAGTCGCGCTCGCGCGTGACATATCCGGCCCGCTCCAGCCGGTCGACGAGCCGCGTCGCGGACCCAGTGGTCAGGCCGGTCAGCTCGGCGACGCGTCCGGTGGTGACGGGACCGGGCTCGAGCCCCAGCAGGTTGAGGCACTGCAGATCGGTGGGGTGCAGCCGCAGATGGTCGGCGAGCGCCTGGTTGAACAGGGCGTACGAGGCCATGTAGCGGCGCGAGGCGGTGGACAGCTCTTCCATCAGCCTGCCGCGACCGCCCGCATTCTTCTGCGTCATGCAGAGATTGTACGAACCAAACGCGGACCGACCGCACCCCGGCGCTACGGCAGCTCCGCCGTCAGATACCGCTGAACCGTCGGCGCCAGCCAGGCGATCACCTCATCCCGGGGCATGTCGACGGCGGGCGGGAAACGCAGCACATAGCGCGTCAGCGCCATCCCGAGGATCTGCGAGGCGGCGAGCGCCGCGCGGCGCGGCGCCTCGGCCGGATCGGGGCAGACCGCGGTGGCGACCGGCCCGAGCTGCCCCTTGAAGATCTCCTGCGCGCGCTCGGCGGCCGCCGCGTTGGTGACGCTGGCCCGCAGCAGCGCGGTCAGTACCTCGTCCTGCTCCCACCGGTCGAGGAAGTGGGACACGAGGACCGCGCCTACGTGCTTGCCGGGCACGGCCCCCATCGCGGGCAGGCGCAGATCGAATTCGGAGGCCGCGGCGAACAGCCCCTCCTTGTTGCCGTAGTAGCGCATGACCATCGACGGGTCGATCCCCGCGTCGCGCGCGATGGCGCGGATCGTGGCGCGCTCGTACCCGTCGGCCGCGAAGCGCTCGCGCGCGGCTTCGAGGATCGCGGCCCTGGTGGCATCGGAGCGGCGGGGACCGCCGGGGGCTTCCGTCGTCATGCCAACAACTGTAGGCCAACAGGTGTTGACATGCCAGACCCGGCCGTCCTACATTTGCCAACAAGCGTTGACCAACAAGCGTTGGCACCCGAGGAGGCAGCCATGAATGGCAAGCCCGGAACAGAAGGCACCACCCGCGCGAACGGCACGACCCCCGGCGACAGCACCGACGTCCTCGTCGTGGGCGCGGGCCCCGCCGGGATGCTGCTCGCAGGCGACCTCGCCACCGCGGGCGTCCGGGTCACCGTCATCGAGCGCCGACCGCACGAGACCAGCAATATGACGCGCGCCTTCGGCGTTCACGCCCGCACGCTGGAGCTCCTGGACGCCCGGGGCCTGGCCGACGAACTGGTGAAGAAGGGCAGGACCATCACCGGCCTGAGGCTCTTCCGCCGGCTCTCCCTCGACCTGTCCCGGCTGCACTCCCGCTTCCCGTTTCTGCTCATCACCCCGCAATACGAGGTGGAGCAACTGCTGGAACGCCGGGCGCTCGAAGCTGGCGTGACCTTCCGTTACGGCACGGAGCTGCTCGGCCTGAGCCAGTCCGCCGACTCCGACGAGGTCACCGCGGAGGTCCGGGACACCGACGGGACCCGGAGCACCCTGCGGGCCCGCTATCTGGTCGGCACCGACGGGGTGCGCAGCACCGTGCGCAAGGCTCTCGACCTGCCGTTCCCCGGCGTCTCGGTGATCCGCTCGATCGTCCTCGCGGACGTCCGGCTCACGGAGGAGCCCGAGAACCTCCTCAGCGTCAACGGCACGGGCGACGCCTTCGCCTTCATCGCCCCCTTCGGCGACGGCTGGTACCGCGTCATGGGCTGGAACCGCACGCGCCAGGTCCCCGACAGCGAGCCGGTCGACCTCGACGAGGTCCGCGAGATCGCCCGCCTCGCCCTCGGCACCGACTACGGCATGCATGACGCGCGCTGGATCTCCCGCTTCCACAGCGACGAGCGCCAGGCCCCCTCGTACCGGAGCGGCCGTGTCTTCCTGGCCGGCGACGCGGCGCACGTCCACTCCCCCGCGGGCGGCCAGGGCATGAACACCGGCCTGCAGGACGCGGCCAACCTCTCCTGGAAGCTCGCATCCGTCGTCCGGGGCCAGGCCCCCGACCCCGAAGCCCTGCTCGACAGCTACGAGTCGGAGCGGCACCCCGTCGGCGCGATGGTGCTGCGCAGCAGCGGCACGATCGTCAGGCTCGCCATGGCCCACACCCCGCTCCAGCGCGCCGCCCGCTCCCTCGCGTCCCGCTTCCTGAACGCGGTAAGGCCCGCGTCCGCCCGGGCGATGGGCGTGATCTCCGGCATCGGCATCTCGTACGACGCGCCGCGCGGCGCCCACCGCCTCACGGGCAAGCGCGCACCCGACCTGGAGCTCACCGAGGGCAGGCTCTACGAACTGCTGCGCGAGGGCCAGTTCGTGCTGGTGGCCCCGGAGGGCGAGACCCCCGCGGCACCGGCCGCTCCCGGCAGCGTCATACGGGCGCACTGGGCCACGGACCGCCGCGGCGCGCTGCTGATCCGCCCCGACGGCTACATCGCCTGGGCGGACGGCCGCTGAGCGAATGTCCTTCGGCCAGGTCGGCCGGTCGAGGGTGCGCCGCAGATATGCGCTCGGGTCGGCGGGGTACCGGCGAGAGTGGTCGCCGACCCGCCGGCGCCCTGGTCAGAGGCGGCCCCGGTCGGCACCGACGATCCGGTCCGATCCGATCCGGTCCGATCCGATCCGATCCGGCGCCCCGTCAGAAGGCGTACGGGTCACCGGTGGCCGGGGTCAGCACCTGGTGCTCGTTGTTCTCCGGGTTCCTGTCGGTCGCGCCGCCGTTCCACTGTGTGCCGACCTGCACGAGGACCTCGGCCGGTGTGCCGACCGTCCGCAGGTCGAGCGCGAACCGGCGGCCGGTTCCGGCCGCCCGCAGCTCGCCCGTCGCACACAGCACGATCTTGTCGCCGCCCCACAGGCACCCGGCGGGCAGCACCTGAGGACCGGCCATCGGCACCGAGAAGGAGAGCCGCACGGTCGCGTTCGCGAGGCTCGCGGGGCCATGGCTCTCGGAGACCAGCGAGACCCCGAGCCGCCCGCTCGTCAACGAGACATGGCCGTGGTGCGCCACATCCGCCTCCGGTGCGATCGCCGGGCCGTGCGCGCCCGCGCTCGTCCCGGCACCGACCACCATCACCACTGCGGCGGCGACCGCCGACAGCGCCCTACGCATCACACACATGACCCGAAGATACCTTTTACACGCTTATGTTCCTGATTGCCCGTCAGTCCCGGCGAGTCCTGGGTGCCTTGCGTGGGAGGCTGCCCCCATGCTCGTCGCCCGTTCCGCCGCCCTCTTCCTCGTCGCCGCCTTCTTCGAGATCGGCGGCGCCTGGCTCGTCTGGCAGGGGCTCAGGGAGCACCGGGGCTGGATCTGGATCGGCGCGGGCGTCATCGCCCTCGGCGCGTACGGCTTTGTCGCGACGCTCCAGCCGGAAGGCGAGTTCGGCCGGATCCTTGCCGCGTACGGAGGAGTCTTCGTCGCGGGCTCCATCGCCTGGGGCATGGTCGCCGACGGCTACCGCCCCGACCGCTGGGACGTGATCGGCGCGCTGGTCTGCCTGGCGGGCATGGCGTTGATCATGTACGCACCCCGGGGCCGCTGACACCGGGCCACCGCGGGCGAGAGCGGCCGCATATCCTGGGCCGCGTATCGATCACACGCGCGAGGAGTACGACATGACCGCCGCTGGGACCCCCGTCGCCGTCATCACCGGAGCCAGCAGCGGCATCGGCGCCGCCACCGCACGCGGGCTGGCAGCCGCCGGGTACCACGTCGTTCTCACGGCCCGCCGCAAGGACCGCATCGAAGGGCTCGCCGCGGAACTCGTCGCCGCGGGCCACCGGGCCACCGCGTACGCCCTCGACGTCACCGACCGTCCGGCCGTCGACGAGTTCGCCGCATCCCTCGACCGCTGCGACGTCCTCGTCAACAACGCGGGCGGCGCGCTCGGCGCCGACCCCGTCGCCACCGGCGACCCCGCCGACTGGCGTCAGATGTTCGAGGTCAACGTCATCGGCGCGCTCAACACCACCCAGGCCCTGCTTCCGGCCCTCACCTCCGGCGGCGACGGCACCGTGGTGATCCTCTCCTCCACGGCGGGCCTCTCCACCTACGAGGGAGGCGGCGGCTATGTCGCCGCCAAGCACGGCGCCCATGTCCTCGCCGAGACCCTCCGCCTGGAGATCGTCGGCACCCCGGTCCGGGTGATCGAGATCGCCCCCGGCATGGTCAAGACCGAGGAGTTCGCCACGACCCGCTTCCGCGGCGACACGGAGCGGGCCGCCAAGGTCTACGCGGGCGTGGCCGAGCCGCTCACCGCCGACGACGTGGCGGACACGATCACCTGGGCGGTCACCCGCCCCTCCCACGTCAACATCGACCTCCTGGTGGTCCGCCCCCGCGCCCAGGCCTCCAACTCCAAGGTCCACCGCGAGCTCTAGGCGTAACCCGTGGGCCGGCCCTCAGGCCTTCGGCTGGGTGAAGCGGATGCTGTTCCCGAAGGGGTCGCGAAGGCCGCAGTCGGTTCCGTACGGACGATCGGTGGGTTCCTCCGTGAACTCGACGCCACGTCCCCGCAGCGTCTCGTACGTCTTGCGGCAGTCGTCCGTGCTGAAGATGAGGTGGCCTCCCGTCGCGCCCTTGGTCACCAGCTCACGGACCAGCTGCGCCGTCTCCTCGGACATCGCCGGAGGGCCCGGCTTCTCCAGCAGGATCTGGCGCTCGGGGTGACCGGGGATGCTGACGGTCAGCCAGCGCATGAAGCCCATGTCGACGTCGGCGTTGACCTCCAGGCCAAGCTTGCCGACGTAGAAGTCGAGGGCCTCGTCTTGGTCGAGGACGTAAATCTGCGAGTGCGTGATGGCGTTGAACATGTGCATCACGCTACTGGGCAAGCCGGAGGAAAACTTCTCCAAAACTGCTCAGTCGACGGACGGTACGGCAGTGCGAACGGTCATGAGCTCGGCCGCATCCACGCCATCGTGAAGCACGTCGGTACGTCCGCGGCCGGCGCCTCCTTGCGGTACGCCCGCGGCGACCGGCCGACGATGTCGCGGAACGTGCGGCTGAAGGTTCCCGGGCTGCCGAAGCCGACTTCGAAGCAGATGTCCGTCACACTGCGGTCGGTCTCCCGCAGCAGGAACATCGCACGCTCGACCCGGCGGCGCTGCAGGTAGCGGTGCGGCGTCTCGCCGAACGTGGCCCGGAAGGTGCGCGTGAAGTGCGCCTCCGAGACATGGGCGATCCGGGCCAGGGCCGGGACGTCCAGCGTCTGCGCGTAGGCGCGGTCCATCGCATCCCGTGCCCGAAGCATGCGGCGATTGCTCTCTTCGGCAGCACGGCTCACGGCGTCATCACACCACGGTTTTCCGCCCCGGTAGGTGCGGCTGCCGTTTCCAATGGCCGCTCCTCCGAGTCGAGAGCGACCAGCAGGTATTGCGAGCCGAGGCCCGTCAAGCGCAGGCACGTAGCCGGCGTGATACGGGTTGCGATGAAGAGGAACGCCGTGCCCGGGAGTTCAGCGCACGCCCGCCAGGCAGAGGAATGCGACCGATGCACCCCGAAGAGCTTCCTCGACCTGTCGCTGCCGGACATCGATGGTGCGCGTCAGCCGGTGGCCGGCGGGTAACGCGATGACATGACTCAAACCAGTTCGGGCTGCGTTTCGCGTCGCGGTTCCGGCAGATGCACCGACGCGGGCTTCCGTTCCCACAGCTTGGTGGTCCGTACGTAGCCGTAGACCACTGAGGTCATCGCCAAAATGAGCAGCGGCCCGAACACCCACGGATGTTCGGCCATCTCCATCGACAGGTAGCGATACGACGCCAAGAGCGCAGCGAAGACCGCGGCGCCGTAGACGACAAGCTGGATTCCCGGCCGGTCCCAGCCGCGGTCGAGCGAGCGCAGCGCCGTCTCGATCGTGAGCGTGAACACCACACCGGCGACGATGTCCGCGCCGTAGTGGTAGCCGAAGCCCAGCGTTGCGCCGAGCGTGGCGATCAGCCAGAACGCGCCCAGGAGTCGCAGAGCCCGCGGGCCCTTGCGGGAATGAATGAAGATCGCGGCAGCCCACGCCGTGTGCAGACTGGGCATGCAGTTGCGCGGGGTGATCTCGTCGAAGTGCATCGAGTGCGGGGTACTGACCGGCGGCGGCGTGTCCGGCCACAGGTTGGCCACCGCCCAGTGCCCCCCGTCGGCACCGTAGGCGAAGATCGGTCCGACCACCGGGAAGATCATGTAGATGCCCGGCCCGAGCAGGCCGATGACCAGAAACGTGCGTACCAGGTGATGGCCCGGGAAGCGGCGCTCGACCGCCACATTGCGCAGCTGGTACAGCGCGACGATGACCGCGCCCACCGCGAGCTGAACGTAGACCCAATTGAGAACGTAGGCGCCGACCGTGCCGGTGGCCTCGACGATCCGGCCCACCACCCACGACGGGTTGCCCAACGCGTGATCGGCGGTTGCCACGTACTGGTCGAGCACCGCCGGGCGGGTCTTCGACGTGATCAGCAGCCAGGTGTAGCCGGTCTTGCGGCCGGCCACCAGCAGCAGGGCCAGTCCGACGCCTTTCAGCAGCAGGACGCGGTCCCGGCCGGAGCGGCGCGTGACGGCGATGACGGCACAGGCCAAAGTCACCCACAACGCGCCGTTGCCGTACATCATCTCGGCGTCGACAGCCCACCGCACGAGCCAGAAGACGACGTCGATGCCGATCGCGGCGCCGGCCGCGATGAAGCGCTGCCGCCAGGTGAGCACCACCATCATCAACGCCATACTGACGTACAACACCGTCCCCGATTTGGGGGCGAATATCACCTCTCGCGCCTGGTCGGTGATCGGCCCGCGCTCGCCGTACCGACGCGCGGCGATCTCCAGTGCAATGAGGAATCCGAGGCCCACCACACTGACCGCGCCCCACAGCATGACGCGTGGTTGACGCCATGCAGCCAACCGAAGGCTGCCGCCTGTTCGCGAAAGCCCTCGCGTTACCTTAGATATCAATTTTTCAGCCGATTTATCATGTTTCAACGTGATCGTTGCGAGCTCGAACATGCTATCGGAGCGGGTGGGTTTCGCCGATCACGGGTACGTCGAATACAGCGATCGGCTCCCCTTGCCCGCGGCGGACATGAAACGTCGCGCGGCCCCGGATTGGGGCGGCGCGGGCGCTCGGTGGACCGGAGGGCGGGTGCCGGGGCGGGGCTTGACGGCGACAGTGGCGATGTCGAGGGCGGCGCGAGCGACGCCGACAGCGGATCCCTGGCCGCGATGGGCCACATCCTGGGCCGCGGGTAGACCGCGGCGCCCGTACACATCACGTCCGGCGCGGCAGCCACCGGTCGAGATACCGGACGAGCCCCGTCAGGTCCGTGCCTCCGGCCCGGTACGCGAGGTAGCCGTCCGGCCTGACCAGACAGTGCGTGACGCCGCGCCAGGGCCCGCCCGTCCCCAGGGTGTGGACATGGACCAGGTGATCGCGGCCACGGATCGCGGCCGCGATCAGGCCGGTGTCCCAGTCCTCGCCCGGGCCGCACAGGAGCAGGTGGTACCCGGGTGCGGCGATCAGCGCGTGCAGCTTGCCAGGGGTGTCGGGCAGCCGGTCGCCTGCCCGCGGACCGCGCCGCGGCGGATGGCTGCCCTCGGTCGTTGCGGGACTGCGCCGGTAGTGGATGGCCAGTTGGGAGAGCGTACGGAAGGCGGCGCCGCGCAGGGCGGGCAGGCGCAGGACCAGCGGCGCCAGGCGGGGCGCGACCTGCGTGCGGGCCATTCGCAGCAGCGGGTTGCGGCTGGTGGCGATGGTGAAGGCTCGGTCGGTGAAGCGCAGTACGTTGCGGCCGACCGGAGCCCGTTCGCTCTCGTACGTGTCCAACAGCGCGGCCGGCGCGGAATCTTGGCAGACGAGCGCGAGCTTCCAGCCGAGATTGAGCGCGTCCTGGATGCCGGTGTTCATGCCCTGGGCCCCGGCCGGGCTGTGGATATGGGCCGCGTCCCCGGCCAGGAAGACCCGGCCCGAGCGGTAGCTCTTGGCGCCGCGGTTGTAGAGCCGGAAGTCGGTCATCCACACCGGGTCCCGCAGCCGCAGCGGATCGCTGACATAACGGTCCACGATCGCCTGCAACTGCCAGATCTCCACCGGTCCTTCGGTGCCTCCCGGCGGGCGCATCGCGAGCATGCGCCAGCTCGCCGGTGACCCCAGCGGGAAGAAGAACAGCATCCCGGCTTCGGTCATGTACGCGTGCGCGGCGCCGCGTTCCAGGCCGTCGACCTCCAGATCGGCGAGCAGGAATGTCTGTGGGTAGGCGTGGCCCTCGAAGCCGATACCGGCCTGCTCGCGGACCGTGCTGTGCGCCCCGTCGCAGCCGACGACGTAGCGGGCGTGCACGCTCTCCTCGCGCCCGCCCTGATGCCTCAACCGGCAGACGGTATACGCCGCTTCGGGTGTCAGCTCCAGCAGCTCGGTACCCCGCTCGACCGTCGTACCCGCCTCGGCGAGACGGCTGCCGAGCACACTCTCCGTCTCGGTCTGGGACAGGAACAGCAGGAAGGGATACAGAGTGTCCCCGACGCCGATGTCGAACAGCGGCATCCGCACCGTACGGCCGGGAAGATGCATCCGCACGTGTACGGCCGGGTTCCCTCGCGCGACCAGTTCGTCCGTCACGCCGTACGGGGCGAGGGCTTCCAGAGTCCGCGGCTGGATGGCCAGCGCCCGGGACTCCCGGGCCCGGTCCAGATGCCGGTCGACGATCCGGAACCGCGCGCCGTACGCGTGCAACTGGGCGGCGAGAGCCAGCCCGGTCGGCCCCGCGCCCACTACCAGGACATCGAGCGACTCATTCGCAGCCATGGCAGCAGTGTGCCGCCGGCGGGAGCGCCGCGCGCGCCGGAGAGTTCAGCGTCAGGCCGATTGCGGGGAAGTGTCCCGCCCCTGCATGAAGATGAGCGCCACCAGGGCCAGCCCGAGTACGGCACCGGCCAGTTGGGCGGCGGCGAAGCCCGGGACCGAGCCGGGTGCGATGCCCGCGAAGGTGTCCGTGAACGCGCGGCCGATCGTCACAGCCGGGTTGGCGAACGAGGTGGAGGACGTGAACCAGTAGGCGGCGCCGATGTACGAGGCGACGGCGACCGGCGCGAAGCGCAGACGGCCGGTGCGTTCCAGGCCGAAGATCAGCAGGATCAGCCCGGCGGTGGCCACGACCTCGCCGAGCAGCAGATGTCCGGCCGAGCGGTCGTGGGTGGACCACGCGACCAGCGGCTTCCCGAACATCGCATCGGCCAGCACGGCGCCCGCAATCGCCCCCGCGATCTGGGCGGGCACGTACACGACCGCCTCTCGCGTGGTGACCCCGCCACCCCCGCGGCGGGCGGTCCACCACTCGGCCAGAGTGACCGCCGGGTTGAAGTGCGCACCGGAGACCGGGCCGAGCAGGGTGATGAGGACGCCGAGCCCGAAGACGGTGGCAATGGAGTTGGCGAGGAGCTGGAGGGCAACGTCCTGGGTCAGCTCGGTGGCCTGAATGCCGGAGCCGACCACGACCGCGACGAGAGCGGCGGTCCCGACGAGTTCGGCGGCGGCCCGGGCGACCAGCGGAGTGCGGGGCGGGGTGGCGCCCGGGGCCGGCTGCGGCTCGGCGGCGGATACCGCGGTTTCCGCGGTGGTCTCCGGGACGGCGGTCGACGTGGCGCTCAACAGAACTCCTCGGTGCAGTTAAGACAGGACAAGAGGGAATCAGAGGCAGGAACGCTTGACGTTCGCCTCAGCCGTGGCGCGCGCGGACTGCGCCAGGCCGGAGAACTGCCCGGCGAGCGCCTCGATGACCTCGGGCCTCAGCCGGTAGTACGTGAACCGTCCACAGGGCTCGGTCTCCACGACCCCGGCCTGGCGCAGCACCTTCAGGTGGTTGGAGAGGTTGGTCTGCCTGGCGCCGGTCTCCTCGACCAGATGCGTGGTGCAGAGCGTCTCCTGGGCGAGGAGGGTGACGATCTGGAGCCTGAGCGGGTCGGCCAGCGCCCGGATCAGTTCAGTGTCGACTGATGTCAGCATGGGCTGATACTGTCACATCAGCCGGAGCTGATACCAGTCCGGGCCGAATCCGGCCGCGAAGGAAGAAGAACCGATGGCCTCCACCCCTGCCGCCTCCGTGCTGTTCGTCTGTGTCCACAACGCCGGGCGCTCGCAGATGGCCGCCGCCTGGCTGACGCACCTGGCCGGGGACCGTATCGAGGTCCGCTCCGCGGGATCCGACCCCGGCGACGCCGTGAACACGGCCGCGGTCGAGGCGATGCGCGAGGTCGGCATCGACATCTCCGCCGAGACCCCGAAGATCCTCACGATCGACGCCGTCCGCGAGTCCGACGTCTGCATCACCATGGGGTGCGGCGACACCTGCCCGGTATTCCCCGGCAAGCGCTACCTGGACTGGAAGCTGGACGACCCGGCCGGCCAGGGCGTCGAGGCCGTACGGCCCATTCGCGACCAGATCAAGAAGCTCGTCGAGGGCCTGATCGCCGAGATCGACGCCGAGGCCGCCAAGTGAGCGGTGAGATCCGCAACGTCATCGTCATAGGCTCCGGCCCTGCCCGGTAAACCGCCGCCCTTAGATCCACTGTCCGTCGGTTCCGGGGGCGAGGTGCGGATCTACGCTGACCTGCGCGGTACGCCGTGCAGTTTTCTGCCGGATCGGAGGCATCCATGAAGGACCTCAAGTTTGAGCAGAAGCGCTCGCTGTCACGCCTTGAGGCGGCTGATCAGCTCGCGGCGCTCGCGGCCGCGCTGAGGCACGGTGGTGATGCCGAACTGGAACTCGGCCCCGGGAGGCTGAGCCTGCGGGTCCCCGACGACCTTCGCAGCGAGATAGAGGTCGAGGTCGGTAACGGGGAGATCGAGCTGGAGATCGAGTTCAAGTGGCCGACCGCACCGACCCGGACAACGACATCGCAGGCGGCGGCAGGCACAGAGGAGGCCCCGCGAAGCGAAGACGAGTGACGCGAGACGCGAACCAGTCCGCACCGGATCTCACCGGCCCAGACCGCCGATCAACCACAAACCACCTCACCGACAACCTCCGGTACGACCGGCTGCGGTCACCACCGCTCACTCAGCCGGCACAACACCGAGCCCGCAGCGGCCGCCGCGGGACAGGGGGACACTGTATTCGCGCTCTGCGTAGTCGTGGCTGGCTCGCTCACCCTGCGTCCGCTCATGGCGGAGAATGAGCTGTCCTGACCGCACAGGCCGAGGCACGTCTGCGTCAGGAAGCGAGAGCGAGTGCGCCGCTCCTGACGGCGTTTGCCCGGCGCTACGGTTCCGTCGAGCGGGGCTGGGTGGTCGGGATCCGTTGGGTGAAGAACATGGCGAGGAGGGCGGCCAGAGCGAGGATGGCGAGTGCGGCGCGCAGGCCGTCGAGCCTGGCTGCCTCGTTCGCGTCGAGCGCGGCCTGGGTCACTTCCTTGCTCGTGCCCGCTTCGTCGAGGGCGCCCTTGAGCTGGGCGTCCGACAGGAAGGGCACGCCGCTTTGGAGTTCGACGTTCGCCTGGCTCTTGACGTTGGCCGGGATCGCCTCGTTCTGGTCGACGCTGGTCAGGAACGAAGCCGTCAGCGCGGCGATCAGGATCGACCCGGCGAGTGCTGTACCGATCGAGGCGCCGAGGTTGGTGACGGCGTTCTGAATGCCTCCGACCTCCGCGCTCTGTTTGTCCGGTACTGCGGAGACGGTGACCGATCCGAGCTGCGACGCCAGCGCGCCCATGCCGAGCCCGATCAGCAGGAGGGGGATGGTGACGATTTCCGCACCGGCGTCTGCGTCGAGCGCGGCCATGAGGACCACCGCACCCGCGAGCAACGCAAGGATCCCGAGGCGCACCACGCGCCGCGGTGAGACGTTCGGGAAGAGACGCGGGATCAGGATCGCGGCGGCCAGCAGTGTCAGGGAGAGCGGCAGGATGCGTGCGCCGGTCTTGAGCGCGGACAGGCCGAGTGCGACGGACAGGTAGAGCGGTACGACGAAGAACACGCCCATCTGCACGAGGTACTGGAAGAAGAACATGGTCAGGCCGCCGGTGAGCTGCTTGTTCCGCAGGAGCGCCGGGTCCACGAGGGGCTCCTTGCGCTGCTCCACCAGGCGGGCCTCCCAGCGCAGGAAGAGCCAGATCAGCAGCAGACCCGCCAGCATCAGCCACGCGACCAGCGAGATCCCGAGCCAGGACGGCGCGTCGGGCTTCGGCTGGAACCAGCCCCATTCGGCCGAGCGCAGTACGCCGTAGACGAAAATCCCGAGCCCGAGGGCGGAGAGCACGGCGCCGACGAGATCGATGCGATGGCGCTGGTCGGTCGGCACGTCGGCGATCCGGCGGGCGAACACCAGGATGCCGAGCACGATCACGACCTCACCGGCGAAGACCCAGCGCCAGGAGAAGTACGTCGTTGCGACACCCCCGATGATCGGCCCGACCGCGATCGCCACGGCTCCTGCGGCCGCGACGAGTCCGTAAGCGGCGGGGCGGCGTTCCGCGGCGAAGTTGCCGGCGACGAGCGCCACGATCGCGGGCAGGATGAGCGCCGCCCCGACGCCTTCGAGGAACGACCAGCCCAGCAGGAGAACAGGCAGGTTCGGGGCGAGCGCCGTCGTCAGGGATCCGCAGCCGTAGATGACACAGCCGATCATGAACGCGCGCTTACGGCCGATGAGCACGCCGACCTTGCCGCCAGGGATCATGAACATCGCCATCACGAGCGTGTAGGCCGTGATCGCACCCTGGATCCCGGTCACCGTTGTGCCGACGTCGTCGGCCACCGTCGCGATCGAGACGTTCATGACGGAGCTGTCCAGCGCCATCAGGAACTGTCCGGCCGCGAGTGTCAGCAGGACGAGTCCTGCCTTTGTCGAACTCGCCGTGCCCGCCCTGGATGTCATGGGGCGCATCGTCCCAGCGCCCCGACGGACGGATCCTCGACCCGCCTCGGAGATCAACCGATTGGCGGACATTTCGCGCCGACTCCACTGAACCGATGGAGATGGCCCCACGTCACGGCTACGCCCAACTTCGTCACGGACAAAGCAGTAGACGGCCACCTGTGCCCGCGAGGTGCCCACGTGATGGTCCAGTCCGTCGGGTCGTCATCCCCAGGAATCGTGGAGGAGCTTTGTGGACACCCCAGGAGGCCGAGGCGTCGCGCCCGGCGACCTGAACCGAAGACTGCAGGCCCCAGACCTCGTAAGTCTGGGGCCCGTCATCCGGTGGTGTGCTGGACCTCAGCCCTTCACGCACACGACCTGCTTGAGCTTCGCGACCACCTGCACCAGGTCCCGCTGCTGCTCCATCACCTTCTCGATCGGCTTGTACGCACCCGGAATCTCATCCACGACGCCGGAGTCCTTACGGCACTCCACACCCCGCGTCTGCTCCTCCAGATCCTTCGTCGAGAACCGCCGCTTCGCCGCGTCCCGGCTCATCTTCCGACCAGCCCCGTGCGAAGCCGAGTTGAAGGAAGCAGCGTTACCGAGCCCCTTCACGATGTACGAGCCGGTACCCATCGAACCCGGGATGATCCCGAAGTCGCCGCCGCCCGCCCGGATCGCGCCCTTACGGGTGACCAGCAGGTCCATGCCCTCGTACCGCTCCTCCGCCACATAGTTGTGGTGGCCGGGCTACCCCGCCCCGGTGGCCCGACGCCACCGGGCACTCCCACTGTCCCGCCCGTGGCGCGCGCCGCTCATCACCGTCGGGGGTGAGGCCGCCCCACCCCGCGCGCACCGGCTCGGCCGTTGGCCCCCCGTGACGCCACGAGCCCCGGCGGTCGGCTCCGGGGCTCGTGGCGACCGCCGCGGCAGTACCGCGTCCGGCCTTGCGATCAGCTCTTATTGGCAGGCTTCGTCTTGACGACGTTCAGGTCGTAGCAACCGGGGACGTCACCGGCGCAGTTGTCGGGGAGGTTCTTGAAGATCTTGCTGTGATTCAGGATGACCTTGGCGCCCACCCAGTTGTTGATGCCGCCGCCGTTGCGGGCCGCGCGGTTGTCGGTGACCGTCGTGCGGTCGAGGGTCAGCACCACGGGGTCCGAGGCGTTCTCCTCCTCGTTGTTGATGCCACCGCCGTCCCGGCCGGCCGAGTTGCCCCTGATCGAGCCCCCCTTCAGGGTCGCCGTGCCCTCGTTGTTCAGCGCGCCACCGTCACGGCCCGCGACGTTGCGGTAGAAGCTCGAGCGCGTGACTTCCAGCGTCTTGTTGTCTGCAGGGTCGTTGTTGATGGCGCCGCCCTCGACGCCGGCCCAGTTCTGGACGAACTTGCTGTACCGGATCGTGGCGGAACCCAGGTTGTTGATGGCGGCGCCGTCGTCGTCGCGCGCGATGTTCTTGGAGAACAGGGTGCCCTCGACCGTCAGCGTGCCCTGGTTCTGGATGCCGCCGCCGTCCTCCTCGGAGGTGTTGCCGGCGATGGTGGACTTCTTGATCGTGAGGGTGCCGTCCGCGTTGTTGCTGATGCCGCCCCCGTCCGCGGCGTCCCCGTCCTGGTCGAAGGCGACGTTGGTCAGGACACGGCTGTCCACCAGCGTGACGTTCCCGCCCTCGTTGGAGATGCCGCCCCCGTCGCCGGTGATCTGGTTGCCGACGACCGTGCTCTTCTCCAGGCGCAGCGTGCCTTCGTTGGCGATGCCGCCACCGTCCGCATTGCCCTCGTCGTCCTCCGGGTCGGAAGTGAGGAGCCCGCCGGCCACGGTGACGCCCTTGAGGGTGAGGTTGCCGTCCTCCTCAACGCGGAGGATCCGGAACTCCTCGCCCCGCACGGAGCGGATCAGCGTCGACTCGTTACCGATGATGGTGACGTTGCTGGTGATCGGGGGCAGGGCGGTGAGGGTGCTCTGGTAGGGGGTTTCGAACCGGTAGGTGCAGCGCTTGGCCAGCTTGATCGTGCCGCCGCCGTTGTTGTTCGCGTCGTTGATGGCGCCGATGAGGTCCTGGGACCCGTTCTCGTCGCAGCCGATGGTCACGTCGATCTGGGCCGCCACGGCCGGTACCGCCGACACACCCAGGCCGAGGCTCGCCACCAGGGCCGATCCAGCGAGCACCAAACGCTTCTTCATGGGTTTCCTTCCCTCTGGTTCAAGCGACCCGCCAACCACCCGCAGTATCCGTTTGTCAACAAATAAACGAAAAGGAGGAATTGGGGTGCGCTCTTGACGCAAAAGGGGTACCACCTGACTTAACAGGCATCACGCAGCACCAGCCGTAGGTCACGGAATGCATACGGATGGCCGCGACGAATGGCCCCGTACGGCCGAGGTGACCGACGTACAGACCGAGGATCATGCAACGAGGCCCCGCCGAACCACTCCGGCGAGGGCCTCGTCCGTTACGTGAAGGGCTCTGCGTCAGCCCTTTACAGAGATGACCTGTTCAGCTTCGCAACGACCTCGACCAGGTCGCGCTGCGCTTCAAGCAGCACCGTGAAAGTTGTAGACCGCTGGATCAGCCAGCCGCCTCGCCCAGGTAGAGCAACGTAAGCCGGGGCAGTCGCCGATGCATCTGCTCGGGGTCGTCGAAGTCGAAATCTTCGCTCGGATGGTCGGCAAGTCTGTCCGGGGACTGCAATGCCCTCTCGTACCAGTCCCGCCCGAGGGCTATCAGGCCGGCACAGAAGTCCATGAAGCTGTCATCCGAGCGACCACCGCCGATGAGACAGGCTGCAGCCCACACATCCCAGCTGTACGCAGCAATGTCCAGTTCGTCGAACCTCTGCTGAAACTCCAGGATCTCGGTCTTCGAGCTGCTGCCCAGACAGCCAACCAGCGCCTCGGCAAACGGTTTGCTGTCCCCACGCGCCGACTCGACAAGGCCCCAGAAAGCTTCCACGTTCATGGCGCGCACTCTGCCACCGAGGTTTGACAACCACTGCCACAGCAACAGGCCCCGGACCGAGGTCAGTCCGGGGCCTTGTCGATCACGTGGAGTGCTGTGTCTCAGCCCTTCACGCAGATGACCTGCTTGAGCTTGGCAACGACCTGCACCAGGTCCTTCTGCTGCTCCATCACCTGACCGATCGGCTTGTACGCCGCCGGGATCTCATCCACGACGCCGGAGTCCTTACGGCACTCCACACCCCGCGTCTGGTCCTCCAGGTCCTTCGCCGTGAACTTCCGCTTCGCGGCGTTCCGGCTCATCCTCCGGCCCGCCCCGTGCGACGCCGAGTTGAACGACTTCTCGTTCCCCAGACCGCGCACGATGTACGACTCCGTGCCCATGGAACCGGGAATGATCCCCCACTCCCCCGAGCCCGCACTGATCGCACCCTTCCGGGTAACCAGCAGATCCATCCCGTCGTACCGCTCTTCACTGACATAGTTGTGATGGCAGCTGATCACACCAGGGCGGTACTCGACGGTCCTCATCTGACCTTCAGCATCTTCCTGCTGGCGCGAGATCACCGGCTCGAAGGTCACCTTCGCCTTCTTGAACTCCTTGCGGACCACGTCCTGGAAGAGCGCCATCATGACCGCGCGGTTGTACTTCGCGTACTCCTGCGCCCAGAAGAGGTCGTTCCGGTACGCCGCCATCTGCGGGGTGTCCGCGATGAACACCGCGAGGTCACGGTCGACCAGGCCCTGGTTGTGCGGCAGCTTCTGGGCCTCGCCGATGTGGAAGTCCGCGAGTTCCTTGCCGATGTTCCGGGATCCGGAGTGCAGCATCAGCCAGACCGAACCCGCCTCGTCGAGGCAGAACTCGACAAAGTGATTCCCAGAGCCGAGCGTTCCCATCTGCTTCGTCGCCCGCTCCTGACGGAACTTGACCGCTTCGGCCACCCTGTCGAACCGTGCCCAGAAGTCGTCCCACCCAGCCGCCGGGACGCCGTGCAGATATCCCGGGTCGACCGGATCGTCGTGCATCCCCCGGCCGACCGGGATCGCCTGCTCGATCTTCGAGCGCAGCCGGGAAAGATCTCCCGGCAGGTCGTTCGCGGTCAGCGAGGTCTTCACCGCCGACATACCGCAGCCGATGTCGACACCCACCGCCGCCGGGCAGACCGCGCCATGCATCGCGATCACCGAGCCGACCGTCGCGCCCTTGCCGTAATGGACGTCCGGCATCACGGCAAGGCCCTTGATCCACGGCAGCGTCGCGACGTTCTGCAGCTGCTGCATCGCGCCGCTCTCGACTGTCGACGGGTCGGCCCACATCCGGATCGGGACCTTGGCGCCCGGTACCTCTACGTACGACATTCTTCCTCGATTCCCCCGAAACAACCTTAAAGTCTCAAAGCGCAAAAGCCGGAGCCTAAGGCCGCATAAGACCCAACGGACCGGCATCGACGGCTGCGCGTGCGATAGACATTGTGTCCATCGGCCGCTCTCACGCGGCAACCGTTTTTCCTCTCGAAGGGAGCCTGGGACCGTGCAACGAAAGGCGTACGTACCCGGCCTCGCGACGCTCCTCGTGGCGCTCGTCGCCGGCTGCACCGCCGACAGCGGTACCGACGGCTCCGCCATCGACTCCAAGTCCGGGAGCGGCACGTCCGCCGCCGCGCCTGCCGGGAAGTACCGCACCCTCCGTGAGCCCTGCGGCTCCGTCCCGCGTTCCACCCTCAAGGACCTGCTGCCCGGCGCCGCCGAGCTCCCCGAGGAGCAGCAGCAGAAGATCTTCCGTGGCGCGGCCGCCGTCACCTATGACACGGACCGCCGCGTCGGCTGCAGCTGGAAGGCCGACTCCCCGGACGCCTCCCACCATCTCAGCGTCGACTTCGAGCGTGTTGTCTCCTACGACGGGGCGGTGAGCGACGACGACCGGGCGCAGGAGGTCTTCGCCACGAAGCAGTCCGGGGCCTCCCGGCCGATCGCCGACGCAGGCGAGGGGTCCCCCACCGCCACTCCCTCGACCTCGACATCGAAGCCCGCGACGGGCACGCCGACCGGCACCCCCACGGGCACGCCCACCGGCACCCCGTCCAACTCCGCCTCCGGCACGCCCGACGGCCTGGAGCCCCGCGTCCTCGACAGCCTCGGCGACGCCGCGTTCCTCGACGACGTCCTCACCGGAGCCGGGGCCGGATCCACGGCCCAGCGCCGCACCGTCAGCGTGGTCTTCCGCACATCGAATGTGATCGTGACCATCGTCTACGGCGAGCAGCCAGCCCGTACGACAGAGGTCCCTGACAGCAAGGAACTGCAGGAAAAGGCCCAGAGTCTGGCCCGCAAACTCGCCGACGAGTTCAGCGGCTGACCCACCCCGCGGTTTGGTCGCGATGTGGCGTACGTATCCGGAGACACACCCGCGGACGGGCCGGCTCCGCGTACCGTGGGCTGGCCGACCGGACCGGTCGTACGACAATTCGACCGCAATCGGCTGAGATCGAATGAAAACGACTGAAATCGACTGAAGGAACCATGCACCGTTCAGCCCCGCGACTCACCCGCATTCTCGCCTGTGCCGCCGTCCCGGTGATGCTCGTCGTCGCCGGCTGCTCGTCGCTCTCGGGCTCCGACAGCAAGAAGGACTCGGGCTCGGACTCCTCGTCCTCCGCCTCCTCCTCGCAGGGCGGGCAGAAGCCCGCGACCGTCGACCCGGCGAAGTACGCCAAGCTGCCCGAGCCCTGCACGTCGGTCTCCTCGAAGACGATCGCGAAGCTCGTCCCGGAGACGAAGGTCAAGGCGGGCACGGCCGGCAAGTCCTCGGACACCACCAGCCGCGGCAGCTGCTCCTGGAACGGCCTGGACGACAACGGCGTCAAGGGCTCCCAGTACCGCTGGCTCGACGTCTCCTTCCTCCGGTACGAGTCCGAGCAGTCGCTCGGCGTCAGCGGCAAGCAGCGCGCCGAGGACAACTACGCCAAGGAAATCGCCAACACGAAGGCCACCGAGGGCGCGAAGAGCGTGCGGACCTCGCCCGCGAGCGGCGTCGGCGAGGCTGCCACGGCCATCGGTTACGAACTCAAGAAGACCGGCGAGGACTTCACCTACGCCACGATCGTGACCCGAGTCGACAACATCGTGATCACGCTCACCTACAACGGCACGGGTTACGCGGGCGCCAAGTCCCCGTCCTCCACCGACCTGATGGAAGGCGCCGTGGCGGCGGCCAAGGAGGCCGTGGCCTCGGTGGGAACCGCCAACAAGTAGGTTCCCGGCCACGGCCTGTTGAAGGAGCCCGCCACCCCCGGACGTACCCCCGGCACTACCCCGGTAGCCCCCGCCGAGGGTCGCCCGGAGGGACGGGCTCCGTAGGCATGTGCCAGGCTGTGCCCGCTGGATTCGAATGGGGAGGGGATCGCGGGTGGCCGCGATGCAGCTGACACGCACGCACCGCATACTCATCGGGCTCGTCGTCACGGGCGCGGTCATCATCGCCGCGATCGGTTTCGCGGGTTCGTACGCCGCC